>JAFGQZ010000034.1 GCA_016935435.1 Bacteroidales bacterium | reverse complement strand
AGGTGTAAGAAACATAGATTTCTTTCTGTATCGTTTATCCAAAATTTATGCTTAAAATATCAAATCCCCAGAAATTTTGCTTGACCCTAAACAAGCACATAATGTGTTATATATATTGGATAAGAAATATCGCCAAGGAACTTATAAATTTTAACCACAAAGAAAACTCACAGAGAAATATTTCTTCTGTCATTTTTTTCCCATCTCAATATAAGCTCAGTAAATAACACAGTGTTTTTCAGCTGCAAATAAAAAACATCAAAACCATCCTGCAACATTTATCTGTTTCACAAAAATACCCGAGAGTTTTTTTTTTTCGTTAACCATTTCAGGCTCAATTTCGGCAACCGGCGGCAGTTAGTTTAATAACCCCAGATATTTAATTTCTTTAAAACCATGTTCACAGTTTTTGTATTACTGGTTATCCAATTTAAAATCGAAATAATTGTTGCCGCTATCGAACTGTACACCACGTTTTTTCTCATGTACCCTGAAATCGACCCTTAGGCTTTTGTTGCCCCCAAAGCTAAGTTTGTATTCCTGTTGTTCGATCACAAAATTTTCATTAAACACATTGCTCATTTTAAGGGTGTAATGTTTGTCGTACTGTAAGTTAAGAATGTAATTTCCGTACTTATCGGTTAAGGTCGAGTATGTATATCCGTCATCTGAAATAGCGGTAATACGGATTCCCTCTAGCGATATCCGGCCTTCTGTACTGTTCGGATCGCGTTCTATCGATATCGAACCGGAAATTTGGTAACTTTCAACCAGTGGGATATTAATATTACTTTTCGAATTAATAAGAATAAGCTGTTTTTCTCCTTCAAGAAAGAAAATATTGCCCAAATTATTAAGTGGCGACAATTCTAAAATATAATTGCCTTCGGGCATATCCTGGTAACAAACCTGGCCTTCGCGATCGGTTAAAAGTTCGATCTGGGGAAAATAAACCCTGTCGCGTATGCTATCCGACGAATTTCTTATAATGGTTATTAAAATATTCGAAACAGGTTTCTCTTCTGCCTCGCGAATGCCATTACCGTTTATATCGTTAAAGCATGAAATGGTAACATCGTAGAATTTTAACCGGGGCTGTTGTATGTTAAATGCCTTTTTAAAGCCTGTAACAACATTGAAATTCCTCGAACTTATCCTTCCCAAATCATCATCGAAGCGGGTATTGGAAAATACATTGAAGCTGGCAAATACCTGCCAGTATTTTTTCAGGCTATAATCGGCACTCAGGTTCAATGTAAATGTCTCGTGGGCGCTGGGGGTATAATACGAAAAATTCAAATACCCCGAAACACGAAAAGTGTTGTTTAAAAAGTAACGTTCGTAATAAGGCCGAACATGAAATGCCTGTGTAACTTCCGGATTTTCTTCAGTGAGCACGTTCCTGTATAAGTCGGATGCAGAACCACTGGTGTAATAAACATTTAAGCGCCATACATAATCGTAATAGTTTAACCCGAACGAATAAAACCACTGATTATGTATTGAGTTGTTGTTAAATAATGTGTCGGTTGTGGTAAAATCGAAATTGAGGTTACTTATGCCAATGTTTGGGCTTATGCTTTTTTTGCTGGAAATACGATAAGTAATGGAACTGTATAAGCCGTAAGTATAATCGGTATATTTTGTGCCGAAACCCGAATATGTGTCGTGAAATTCCCTTACTGACGACATATATTGAGGCCCAATCTGGTAAACTGTCTTATTGTTTGTGTGCGAAAAAAGAATTTTTGCATGATCGTTACTGTTAATGTTTGCAGGATTATAAAAGTTATAAGGATATCGGGTAGAAGTGTATTTACTGCGTTCGTAAAATGTATATAGGTAGTTTATCGGCGAAATTTTATAATTGGCATTAAAATGTGTTCGGTTAATCCCGCTATTTTGCAGATAGTTTTTATCTGAATTTATATTTGACAGGTTTATTCTAAGGTTTTTTGAATTAAAACGATAATATACACCATAACCAAACCCAAACAGACTGGTGTCGTTGGTGAGTTCCGCCCGGCTTTTATATTCAACATTGGAGAGTGTTAAGACAGCTGAAACTGCATGATGTTTTAGAAAACTAAAACTGACCAACGGGGTAACACTTTGTGCAGAGTAATTTCCCAGGTGTGGGTTATCGCTATAGGTTAATCCAATGCCTGCATTTAAAGGCCCTAATCCGCGGGCATATTCGAAATTTGCCCCCCGGTTGTAGCTCAAAGGGTTTTGTACGGCTGTTATATTTGCATAGCTCCTGTTTTTTCTGAACTTCGCTTCAATTCCACGCCCGTTAATAGAATGTATCAGGCCGGTACCTATATTATCGCCGGCGCGGGCAATAATATCTTTTCCTTTATAGGTTATCATAAACCTTAAATTATGGTTAATCGAAACGTTTTGGTTGTTCTCGGGGTTAAAATAGAGGTTGTTTACATTAAAGGAATAATCGAGGCTCCTGTTTTTTTCGAATAAGGTGGTACCATATATTTTGTTGTGCATTTTTAACGATTGCGACGACATTAAGTTGTACAACATAAAGTCGTAATTTAATGGCGACACAGTAGTGCGCCTGATACTGGTTACACAACTCTTTAACTGGTTTATTGTAAAACTTGTGAATTGCGAACGGTCGCGTCCTATTGCTTCCATGGATATTGTGGAAGCCTTCCAATTGTTTTTTGATGCTTGCACATCGGTGTACGATAAATTAGTGTTTTCTTTTACTGTGAATGTAAAAATTGTATCGCTAAAGGGCTTTACATGAATATATTTAACCGAGTCGGCCCCACTAAGTTCTGCTATCGAATAGAGCTCCCCGATTTTAAAGCGGAGTTTGATTAATTCCTGCAAATTTCCTTCATTCGATATTTTTAGCTTCACCTGTTCGCTTGTGTTAAATTCGTTCAGGTAAACCTTACTTTTATCAATTTCCATCCTCCATTTGCTGTTCGAACGAACGAATATGTAGCTGTTTGCGGCGTAAAACTTTTCATCAACATGCACCATGCCGGTAATTAAATATGAAATTCCCCCAATAACCGAACCGGGTGTTGCCATACGTATGGGAATATAGCTATCCTGCCCGGGGTTTAAAGAAAACTTATTTGTTTCCGAAGCAATAATCTGCCAGTTTTGTGGCAGCGAGAACATTGCTTCTCCATCAACCGATTTGTTACTGATGTTTTTTATATGAAGAACATTGAAATGAACCGAACTTTCTGTAATGGTATCAATTTCCTTAATAAAATTCAACTCAACCGGCGAAAGAGCCGAGTCGGCCTGTGCTTGCACAGAGAGAGTAAAAATTATACTTAAAAGAAGTACTGTGTAAGCTTTAAGCTTATTAAAAACAGAACAAAACACAGTTACTATTATGTTTCTGTTAAAAATAACGATATGGTTTTCAGCAAGCCGCAATTTTTTATTATTTAAAAACCCGGACCTGTCGGTATAAGTTCTATTTCTATTTCAATAGTAAAAAAATCTCCCGGTTCGCCTAATAACGAACCATTGCCACCGGCAGAAATCGGTATGCCGCAGTCGTATGAGAGATATAGCTGATGCGTGGCCCAGGTCAGATCAGTAAACGAAATGTTTGTATATGTAAAAAGCGTGGTCCAGCCCACGTCCAAATCCTGGTAACCAAAAGAGGTGCCTGCCCCAAGGCCAAGGGCATTTTCGGCACGAAGCCGAATGTGGTTAAGCGGGAGGGTATATACATCGCCCCTTATTTCGGTTGCCCCGTTAAACGAACGGAAATTTAAATCGAACCCTTCGAGGGTGTGCCCAACCTGGTTTGAATCGGCCAGTGATATTCCAATATGTGTGAGGTTTTCAATTTCAATACCATTTTTAATTTTTTCGAGCGAATTAAAATTAAACGTTACATTTCCCCCGTACAAAATTACAAGCCTGGCATTGTTCCATTCCTGCGCAAACGAAATTTGTGCCAACGATACAAAAAAAGCAAGGCACAAACAGGTTTTCGCGTGGACAATGGCTTCGCGGAACATCCATATTTTGTTCATTTGCTTGTCGGGGGCGTTAATGGACGGATGTTTCATTTAAATTCTTTTCAATTCGGGTCAGATGAAGTTAAAAAAAAAATAGCCAATCTGTGCAGATTGGCTATTTTTTATGTTAATGTTAAGGTTTAGTCAACCCCTAATTCGAAAATTACGTTTACAACATACCTGTCGGGAGTTGGTGATGGCGATTGATCGATAAGGTACTGGGCATTCATTGGGACAATGGCCCCAGCTTCAGTGGTACCGCATCGCCAAACCAGAGAAAAGCTGTTGTCGGTAATATCACCGGCATTGGCCTGGGTTGCTGAATTGTTATCTTCAATTAGCACAACCGGATATGCCTCTAAAGCAGCTACCTCGGTGGCAGCATCAGTAGGGGTGCTCCATAATTCTTCAGTAGCAGTGGTGCCTTGTGCGCCGCCAGTTTCGAAAACATGCACACCGTTGTTTACAATAGTAAAACCAACATTATCCAGCGCCAAAGTGTTGGCAGGGTTGTCGGTACCGATAAATGTAGCCATTTCTGCCCCATATGTTATATTCCAACGGGTAGATGAGGCAACCGTAAAATCGGTTTGGTAAATACCTTCAGAGGCTGCATCGTTTGCAGAACCAGAAGTGGCAGCATCTCCGGAAAGGCCGGCCTTGTATGCGTCAATGGTGTTAAATGTAAATTCAATATTACCACCATTGGTTATATTCATCCGTAAAACCTGGTTTAAGTTTACAGCAACTGGTATCACGTTCCTGTCACTAACCGCTTGCGAGAATGCAATGGCGCTAATTGTTAACAGAATAGCCCCACTTAAAATTTTTCTTTTCATAGCTTATTCTTTAATTTTAAAATTTCTATTATATTAAATTTAGGAAAATATTCATAGTCAATTCATTTAATAGCGATGATATACATCATCCAATTTGTTGAATTGTATGTTTTTTTTTAATAAAACCTATATTTTGAAGTTTTAAAAGGAATTTGACTATTAAAAAAGGATATAAAATACTATTTTTAATAAGGTTATAACCTGGTTTAAAACTGTAAAATTTCATAAAGTATGTCTGTAAAGTCTTTTCTGTTAGCGGCTGTATGTTTTGGCCTATCGGTGTTGGCCAAATCGCAAGATTTTGAAGTTGCCCCGGTGTTAATGTCCTTCAATGCAAACCCCGGGGAAATACAGTCTCAGAAAATAACTGTCCGTAACCATTCTAATTTCCGGCAGAAGTTTGTTTTTAACCTTTCCGATTACGATATCGACGAAAAAGGAACAAAAAAATCGTTGCCATTGGGAACCAGCAAAAACTCATGCGCCGAATGGATTACCGTAAACCCTTCATTTGTTGAGCTGAACCCAAATGAATCTTTTGAAGTAAACGTTAATATGGTAGTGCCTGCCGATGGGTACTCGACACGTTGGTGCATGGTACAGGTTCAAACAGCAAAAGAGCAGGAAGGGTTTGAAGCCGACAGGGATCTTGCAACAGGTGTTGTAATAGTACCCAGAATTGTGGTACTGATAAAACAATCGCCAAGGTCAAACAAAAACTACAGGGCTAAAGTAACTGGCATTGAGGAGCTAAAAACAGCTAAAAGCAGTTTTAAATCCTTTAAGGTTACAGTGCAAAATACTGGCGATAAAATTATTGAAGGCAAAGTTTACCTTGCTGTTGCAAACATAGAAACCGGGGAAGAACAAAAGTTCAATCCCGAATCAGTAACAGTTTATCCGGGATATGCCCGCAGTATGGAGTTAAGCCTGCCGGTGAAGCTTTCACCCGGGAAATATGCCCTGGCAGCTTTGCTCGATTATGGCAACCGTATGCCAATTGAAGGTACACAACTACTTCTCGATATAAAATGATTAACTGTTTTCAAAAAGGCTATCCCTTTTTACTTTGCCTGTATGCCTTGGGCCTAAATGCCCAAATAACCGACACAGTATGGTACGAAGGCACAAACCAGGTACGTGAGATAATTACCTCTATCGACGTAAAGGGCGAAAAAATTAAACACGGCCTGTATAAAATATTTTACGATGATGGTGTTCTGTGGCAAATGGGCAATTATAACACCGGACTGCTCGACAGCACCTGGCTCGATTATTATCCAAACGGAACGCTCAAACAAGAAATGCCTTTTGTAAACGGGCTGTTGCAGGGGCAATTGGTGTATTATTTCCCTGGCGGAAGCGTGCAGCAAAAGGTGCAATACAAAAACGATAAACCCGAAGGTACAACTATTTCTTTTTTTGAAAATGGCGATACGGCAGAAATAACACCCTACATAAACAGTTTTGTACATGGAGAAGTTATTGCATTTTACAACGACAGGCGCAAGCGGTTTGTAAAAACATACCGGTATGGTGTGCAAAGTGGACCGCAAACCGAATGGTACGAAAATGGAAAAATTAAGGAGCGTTCTTTCAAAACCAACGGAGAATACGACAGTTTATTTATAGGATACTATAAAGACTATGCCGACGGGGCAATAAGCAAAAAGTGCTACTATAAAAATGGCAAATTAAATGGGCCCTTTACCGGATATTACCCAAACGGCAGTGTAATGAACGAATGTTATTACAAAGACAATTGCATCGAAGGGCAAATGACAATTTATTTCGAGGCCGACCGCCCTCTTGCCAAAGGGCAAATCAAAGAACAGGGTATATATTCTGGTTGCCAAAAAGCGGGTATTTGGAAAAATTACTATGCTACCGGGGAGCTGCATGCCTCGGGAACCTATAAAAACAATAAGTTTAACGGGGAATGGAAAGTGTATGCGCCCAACGGCATATTAATACAGCTCGGCAATTATGTCGATGGCCTTGCACAGGGCAATTGGCAATTTTTTTACGACACCGGGGAATTAAAGAATACAGGGGAATTTTTAAACGATAAAAAAAACGGCAAGTGGATTACCTATTATAATACAGGTGAATTAATGACAGAGATACATTTTACCGATGGCCAAAAAGATGGCAAAGCCGTTTCGTACGAAAAAAATGGGACAATTAAAGAAATTGTTAACTATAAGCATAATGAGAAAGTCGATTAGCCTGGCATTGTTTATTGTTATTGGTGCACTGGCCTGCACCGATAATTCATCAGAAAAAAACTATTCGACTATTAGTGGTTTGTGGAATTGTGATGAGATTGATGAATATTCCGCTTTAAGAAATTATATTGTAGATATTGATAATGTAGTAAACAGCAACAATATTTTTATCATTGTAAATTTCCATAATGCCGGAAACGACTTTTTTGTCAGGGCCACTGTAAACGAAGAGAATTTAATTATCAGTAAACAGGCAATAGGCAACTATTTGGTAGAAGGCACAGGAATTATTTCACCCGATAATAAAAGAATCGAATTAGAATATAAAGTATTTCAGGAAAGCAGTATTAGGGTTTACCAATGCCTGTATTGGCGTTAAAATGCATATATTTTTCTGGCCTGCAATTTCATCTGTTTATTATTTAATTTTTAATGGTCAGATGGAACTTACCATTCGTAAATAATCATTTTCGTGTGTGAGTTAATGATTATTTACTCATGGACGTT
>JAFGQZ010000006.1 GCA_016935435.1 Bacteroidales bacterium | reverse complement strand
TCTATTCCTCTTGGCAACCACGATAATGCCCGTATAAATGTTAAGCGTACCGATAAAGACCTGGAAATGATTTATGCCTTTGGGCTTACTATGCCCGGTCTTCCGTTTATCTATTATGGTAACGAGATTGGAATGCGACAGTTATACGGCATGCCAAATGTCGAAGGTGCTTATCCGCCTCGTTCGGGCAACCGTACACCTATGCAGTGGGCTCCGGGCGAAAATCTTGGGTTCTCAACTGCCGATCCTGAACTGCTTTACCTCCCGGTTGACATTGCAACCGATGCCCCAAACGTAGCCGATCAGGAAAATAATCCGAATTCGCTTTTGAACAAGTTCAGGCATTTAACCAACCTTAAGCGAACCGAGCCGGCATTAACTGCTTATGCTGAGTTTGTTCCTGTTTATGCTGTTGAAAATACCTACCCGTTGGTATATGCACGCGCAAACAACGATGAAGTGGTTTTGTGTATTTTTAATCCGGCTAACCGCAATGAGGAAGCCAGCTTTGAACTCGACAGGAAAATAAAAAGGCTGAAACTGCTTGCTGGTGACAATATAATTATGGATACCAAATCGAGAAGGGTTAAAATAGAGATAGCCCCGGTGAGTTATGCCATTTATAAAATAAAATTCTAAAATATATTGGGCTTACAGCCTGAAATAACTTGCTTATAACTCAGAATTTGTAATTCAATACCGTTTAGTTAAGGATTCTTTCGCCCCGTTGGGGCTTCCTGCATTTTGTATATCGTTCACACAAGGCTTCACCCTGTGCTAGTGATAAAAGGCCATTGGCCTGCTAATTGAACCACCCCACGCGCTTTTCCGCTTCGCGGAATCAAGTGCGAGCCTCTTTATTTTTTTTCTTTCAATTAGGAAAACCTTCTCAACAGTGGACTGGCCTTAAAACTTTTGTGTGTCGGGTCGTGATTTAGGGCGTGTGCAGGGTTTTGAGCATAAGGAAAGGCTGTTTGAGTGAGCAGGGCTGTCAGCCCAGATGAAAAGGAACATTTAAACACCTGCGAACGAGTTCCTTTCCGGGGAAGGGCATAAATCGTCAGCCAGCTGGCAGATCAGCAAAAGTTTTGGTCCCGATTTTTAATCGGGATGATCTTTTTTGTTCCTTTTTTCTATCAAGAGAAAAAAGGAAGCCCGTCTGGCAAGACAAAAAGCTTATAAAAGCTGCAATTTCTTGATAATGGATATTACAGTATATGAAACAAAAATCCACAAATATATTAAAGAGATTCAGTTCTATTTTGCCATAAAATTGATTGGTTTGATTTTAACATTTTGTGCTAAAAGTTGACCAGAAAAATAAGCGTTAGTGCGGTAAAAACAACTTACAATAACAGTTATATTGATGTAGTTCTGTTGTTTACAAAGTATGTTTTTGAAAAAATCAAAACCGTCATAAGTCAGGAATTATTAGTAACCTACAAATTGTTAGTAGGGTAAAAAAGAGGCTGCATTTTGAAACAACCCCTTCCTGCATTTTGTATATCGTTCATACAGGGCTTCACCCTGTGCTAATGAAAAAAGGTCGTTGGCCTTAAATAATCGACATTGATTTGTAATTATATATAAAAAAAAGGGGCTGCCTATTAAGACAGCCTCCTTTTAAACTTTTAATAAAAAATTGTATGCTTCTACATCTTAGCTTTTATCAATTTTGAACTTACAGTTTTATCTCCTACCTGCAGTTCAACAAAATAAATACCTGGCGAGTAAGCAGCTGTATTCAATGTTACTGTATTCCTTCCAGCCTGCGAAACGCCATGATAAATGGTTTCGATTAAACTACCGGTAATATTGTACATTTTAACGGAAACATTTTTACCAGCCTCAGATGAAAAACGTAAGGCGGCATTTGATGTTGCAGGGTTTGGATAAACCGACATGCTGATTTCATTTGCCGAAAGTTGATCGTCACTAACAGGAGGTACCTTATTGAATAAGTCTTCAACAGTAAATGCATCAATTGCACCGTCGTAAACCCTTACGTCATCAAGGGAGCCACCGTTTAGGGTCCTGTTATCGCGGCCGGCCATTTTACCAAGTAACATGAAGTTTACTGGGTAACTCATTGGTGTGAATGCTTTTTGCATTATTAAAACGCCGTCCATATACAATGATAAGTATCCACCGCCCCATGTGCCTGCAATATGATGCCAAACGCTGTCGTTTACCAAAATTGGATTAACCGGTGGAACACCTGCACCTTCTCCTGTATCTTTATCGGGATCGGAAAAAAGGTGCACATTGTCGACTTCACCCTTGGCCCAAAAACCAAGTTCGCCACCCATCCAGATATCAGCCACAGCCGATTCGAAATGTATGTGCATTTCATTGTCTGCTCCAAAACCATTGCCAAGTTCAGTGTCGCCTGCCCACCAGCAAGTATTGATATCGGTATTGGCGCCTGCAATTAACCAGAAGGCAACCGAGCCCTGGGCTGATGTCAGTCCCATAAATTCGGCCGGCATAACAACTTTATCGGCGCCTGTAAACTGTAATGCACCGCCAATTTCACCGGCAACCCATACTGGTGTTCCTTCAATGGTACCATCGTTGCTATTGCCACTGGCATCGGTAGCCACGGTTCCTGAACCCTCGTCGAACTTGTAGTGTGCAATAAGCGTTTGTGAAAAAACAGTTGATGAAACCAGCATAAATGCCAGCAAAGTAAAAATTCCCAAAGAGTATTTTTTTCTCATAATTTTAAGGTTTTTAGTTAATAAAAATATGTTTTAATTTTAAAAGTTATTTGAATTAATTGTTAATATCC
>JAFGQZ010000033.1 GCA_016935435.1 Bacteroidales bacterium | reverse complement strand
TTGTAATTTATGATAATTTAGTAAATTTGTTGCAACCATGTTGCACCCCGTTGCAACATTTATATATAAGCAAATGGAAAAATTTATACAAATTAATATTAATGTTTGTGGCAATAATAACCAATTTGAGAATATTGGTAACCAGGTTCAACAACTATTAATACACAATACAAGCAATGAACTATTGAACTTCATTGATAAGGCTAAACAACTTATTAAAAGAAGCAATATAGAATTACCGGAAAAATCCTTTTTATTAAATGGATTAGAGAAATTAATCAATATTAATTATTTAGAGGCTTAAATATATGGCTAGTATTAAAGTAATGCTGCTAACATGGAAAAAGCTAAAAACGGGTGAAAATCCTATTGTACTAAGAATTATTAAAGATAGAAAGCGAAAACTTATATCTATTGGCCATAATTGCGATCCTGAACTTTGGGACGATAACAACAAGGACAACAAAGTAAAAAAAGAACACCCTAACGCAAAACGAATTAATTTATTAATTAGAACCAAAATAAACGATGCAGAAAGACTTATATTAAAATATGAAGAGGAAAAGAAAGAATATACCCTGGAAGAAATAACAAAGATACTTACAGGGCAAAAGACTACAATAACAGTCTTAAAATATCATGATGAATTAATTGAACAATTCAAGAAAACAAAAAAACTTGGTAATGCTAAGGTTTATAACGATTCTAAACGCTCACTTAAAAAATTTAATAACGAAAGCGATTTTTATTTTACTGATATTAATTATTCGTTTCTGAAGCGTTACGAAAGTTATTTTAGAGAACATAACGCAAAGGAAACGGCAATTTCATATTATATGCGAACGCTCAGGGCTGTTTATAACTCAGCAATCAAAGAAGGATATTGCAAACAAGACAGCTATCCTTTTACACAGTACAAAATATCAGACTTAAATACTAAAACGGCTAAAAGAGCATTAAACAAAACTATTATTCAAAAAATTGCAGGGTTAAGTCTTTCTGAGGTTAAATATATACATGCACGAAATTATTTCTTATTCAGTTATTATAATATGGGGTTAAACTTTACGGACCTGGCCCGGTTAAAATGGAACAATATTATCGATAACAGGCTGCACTATAAGAGAGAAAAGACGGGTAAAATATATGGAATTAAGCTTTTAGAGCCAGCAATAAAAATATTAGACTACTACAAAGAAAAATATTACCAGGGTGATCAGGGCTATATTTTTCCAATATTGAACGAAGGCCATATAACAGAAACAAGTATAAGAAACCGTATTCATAAAATTATAGGGCAAGTAAATAAAAACCTAAAAGAGCTGCCAGGGCTTGATGAACCAAACCTAAATTTAACCACATACGTTGCCCGTCATTCCTGGGCAACCATAATGAAAAAAAGCGGGGTTTCAACTTCAATTATTAGCGCTGGACTTGGTCACGATAGCGAAAGAACCACGCAAGTATATTTGGATTCTTTTGATAATGAGGTATTGGACGAGGCAAATAAGAATATTTTATGAAGCATATTGTTAGGATATTACCTTTTAAGCCTCATATCGCTAAAGTACTATTAACAACACAAAGTGGTTTTAAACACTATTATAATAATGATAGGATAGATGAAACTATTTTTTTTAAAACTGATTTATTTAGGGAAAAGCTTTTATTTGTGTATGATTTATTTGATAGTTCTTATTTGGTTAAGCAAAGTTCTAGTAAATTCTTGAATACTGACATAAGGGAAAACCCCAAATACAACCTCAAACTTTGTTCAAAAACAATGAAAGTTGATAATTATATAAATGATTACAGGATTAAGGGCTATCAATTATTAAAATACAATCTTCCCGATACTTATTCTAAAGAAAAACATTCTATAATTGAGCAACAAAAAGCATTAAAAGATTTTGTTAAAAAAACAAACTACGAATTTTCGCTTTTTGCAATTTCTATAATTGATTTTTTATGTAGAGAGAAATATAAAACCATTAAACAATGTGTTGATGCATTTTATTGGCTCTATACAATTAAAGATGAAGATTACTCTAAAGATAACTTTATTAGAAATATATATAGAAATGGGTTTGGGTTAAATAATAATATTCCAGACAAACGAGAATTTAAAATTTCAATACGCCACCAAGATGAATTTCAGAGAATGACATATAAACCATTTATCCACTTTGAAAATCAACAAATTATATCAATATATAAAAAATATTGGAAGGAAGAAGCTAGTTATCGAAAGTTAGCAATTGAGTTTAATACAAGCAAAAGTACAATCCAAAGAATTGTTAATTCCTTAAAAGCTGAAGAAATCTTTAGAAAATTTGAACACATAAGAAAGCTTAAAGATAAGCGTGAATATTTTAAAGAGCCAATTAAAAAATAAAACGTCATTTTTTGGGACACTTAAACGTTTATTTATCAATTATTTACAATTATTTGGTTTATTTATTAATCTAAATGACTGACATTTAATTAATTACAGCACCGGATTTGTCCTTTTTGGTGATTGTTGGGGGTACTATTTTTGTCGTAGTTAAATATATACAACTATGAAAACGAAAGTAAGTATTCCTACAACTGAAAAGCGCAGTAAAACATTAACTATTAAAATTTCTCAAACAGAGCACAATACAATAAAAGTATTTTGCACTAACAACAAAACCACACTAACTGGTTTTGTCCGGTTTGCTCTCAATTCTATTTTACCTGATATCAAAAACTAAATCTTATGATAAACAAGTCAGAATTAAAAGACTTGCTTAAAGAGGTTATGATACCTATCATAAGCGAGAGTATTGAAAAAGCTTTAAAAGCAAATTTCAAAAGACCCGAAGAAACCGACAATGAATGGGTAAACTTTAAAGAGGCTCAAAAAATTTTAAGAGATATGCCCAGGGGTACACTTTACGCCTTATCATGCAAAAATATAATACCAAAAAGTAAACGAGGCCGTAGAGTATATTTTAAGAAAGGTGATTTGTATGCTTACTTAAATGGTGGTACAATTCCAAGTTTAACCGATTTTAATTTCAAATAAACAACTTTATGACAAGCGAAAGTGAAATTTTAAAGTTGGTAGAAAATAGTATAATTACTGTTAATCATGTATTTAAGACGGCTCCGGTTTGTTTATATATGGAAAGTGAAAATGATACTGTTCCTGTCTTTTCTTTCGGAAATATTTCTACATTAATTGCACCACCGAAAGTTGGTAAAACCACTTTTATTGCCCTTGTTGTAACTGCCTTATTAAGCATCATGAAAATATTAAATTTCAGACCGGCCATTCCAAACGATAAAAGATATATTCTTTGGTTTGACACAGAGCAAGGAAAGCCAGAATGCGTAAAAATCATGAAATTAATTTGCAAAATACTGGGAGATGAAAACAAACACCCCGAAAATCTCATCTATCTATCAATAAGAGAATATAATAAAGACCTAAGAAAAAAAATAATAGATACTGCAATTAACTATTATCAAAATTTAGGTTTTGTAATAATTGACGGTATTAGGGACTTAGTTTCTTCCATTAACGACGAAAGGGAAGCAACTGAAATTGCAGATTTACTGCTGAAGTGGACTGAAACAAAAAGCATACATATTCTAAATGTTTTGCACCAAAATAAAGGTGATGCTAATGCGAGGGGACATATTGGAACCGAACTAATTAATAAATCAGAAACAGTTATAGCCCTTCAAAAACTGTTTGAAGGAGGTATAAGGAGTACTATTGTAGAACCTAAATATACTAGACATAAGGAGTTTGTTCCATTTTCCTATACTTTGGATGGATATATACCAGAGTTTACAGAATGTAAATTTGATGCTGCAAGCGAAAATATTTCTATTGATAAGTTGTCTGAAGCTCAATTAATTGCAATTACCAAGTTCATATTTTCAAAAGATAAACATTTAAGATATGAGCAGCTCGTAACATTAACAAAAACAGCCCTATCTGAAATCTATAATGTTTCCTTTGGAACCAACAAAATCAAAGACTTACTAAAAGACAGGTTAAAGGGGAGTTATATTTATAACGACGAGAACTTGAAAATATGGAAACCAAATTTCCCAGTTTAATGGTTTAGTTTATTGGTTTAAATAAACTAAACCGATTCAAATATCACAATATCTATTATTTATATAATTATTACATTAATCTAGTTTAGTTTGGATATTATGTATAGAGATTTTTTAAACTAAACCAACGAACTAACTGAAAACATGATAGTTGCCTAGTTTAATCAAAATTATTTAAAAAGTCGAAATAAGATGAGTCAAAGAATTTATAACATTATCGTTTTTACTGGTAATAAAACCATCGGGAACTATGGTTTTGTAAAGTATAGGAAGGTGCATAGGATAGACCGATTCAGAGATTTTATTTCAAAAAAATTTCCTGGATGGGTTTTTATGAATGTTTATGATAGGCAGACAAAAGAGAAACTTTATACAATTAAAAAAAGCGGTCATCTTATTTCGACCTGAAAAAGAAATACCCCCGAACCGTTCGCACGATATCGAGGGCATCTTATTTCTGATTCAAATATACAAAAAAAATCATTATCTCCAAATAAAATATTGATATTCAGATATATAAAAAAGTGTCCTTTATGATTTAAAGTTGTAAACATATGTTTACAATAAAAACAAGATGAAAAAACAATCACTTAATACTATAATATCATTTCGATTAGATGAGAATGATAAAAACAGTTTTAATAGTTACTGTTTAGATAGAAATATTTCTAAAAGTGAAATTTTCAGAGAATTTTCAAAAGAGCTTTTAATAAAAATAAAAAACAAATAAAACCACAAACGATGAAAAAGAGTTTAAACATTCTGATACTTTCAGGAACTAACCAAAACAAACTTGTTGCAACTTGTCGCAACAGAGGGCACAACCCAATTCTTAAAGACCCAACAGATTTTAATCTTTATATTTCGGATAGTGTTAACGGCTGGGATGCGATATATGATGATGTGGAAGGTAGTCGAATAAAAATTAAAGATATTGACGCTTGTATTACTCGAATTGGAAGCAACAGAGATTATGCAACAAACATAATTGAACACCTTCAAAAGAACCTGGGTATATTTTGTGTTCAAAGCGGATCTGCTATCAATAATTGTGCGGATAAGTTTAAAGCTTCTCAAAAATTTTCACAAACAGGAATAAGGGTTCCTAAACAATGGTATGCTTTTAGTCCTAGAAACATGAAATTTATGATTGAAAAACTAGGAAAGCTGCCAATAATTTTAAAAGAGATTACGGGTTCTAAGGGTGCGGGGATAATTATTCTTGAAAGTCCAATGCAAACAAATATGACCCTGGAAAGTTATTACAGGAAAGGAGTTAAAATAATTCTCCAGGAGTTTATTGATAATGGCGGTAAAGACGAAAGGCACATAGTTGTGAATGATAAAGTGGTTTGCAGTATGGAAAGGCAAGCACCCAAAAGCGATATTAGAGCTAACGTAAGTTTAAGTGGCATAGCAAGGAAAATTGATGCAGACCAGGAAACACAAAATATTTGTTTGAAAATGGCTCAATCAATACCAGGTTTAAATTTTGCAGGTTGTGACGTTATGAAAATAAAAGATAGTGAAGGGAAAACTATCATTTATGCAATAGAAATAAACTCAAATCCGGGTGAAAAAATTATAGATGTAACCGGACACAATTATTTTGATGACCTGGTTGAGTTTGTTGAAAATAATTATAATAAAAATTTAAATACAGCTATAAATCCAGATAATGCCTTGTATCAAACATGTGAAGATATTCCAGTTTTACAAGGTGAAGCAACTATTAAATCATTAAGCATAGAACAAAGAATTGCAAACGCTAAAATTACTGGACGCTTTGTATAATAACAATTAAGGAATAATCTTCTTTTCTCAATAAAAGCACGTTTTTAACGTGCTTTTTTATTTTTGTTAAATCAATGTGTACCTTATTAAATACAGTTTGTGCAATAAATAAACATAAAATATATTATTGGAAATCAAAAATTTCACAAAACATCTCAAATAATCAGCATGTTATATTTTATTTACAACCTTTTTTAGTAAAAAAAAGAGAAAAGACCACGCACCGCCCTATCCGAAAAATGCACAGGCACACTTTAATTTTACGTTATATGCCACAATAAGCTAAAGACAAAAAAAAAGGTTGCACTCATGTTGCAACCTTTTTTATTCTATTTCTCTGTATCCAGTGATTCCGGAGCGATTCGAACGCTCGACCCACAGCTTAGAAGGCTGTTGCTCTATCCAACTGAGCTACGGAACCGGAATATTTAAATTATTTTGCCGCATCAAAACTATTTTTTACAATAGCTATATAAATCAGCAATCGTTTTTAAAAACCGGCTGCAAATTTAAAACTTTTTATTCTACAACCTAACCAAAAACAATTAAAGCTGTTTGAAAAACAGAATAATTATTCATTTAATGCTTTACAACTTCCATTCGGGTGAGTATTCCCATTTCTTTTTGGGCATGTAGGAAAATTTGCTTTTTCTCAATTTTATATTGAATTTCTTTATTACCAACCATTTCGGCAAGTTCGGTGGTATAAACCCCATCGTTATGCGCCTGAAAATCGAGTTGTTGTTCTATTTCGGCACGCTCGGGGGCAAATAAATCGTTTTCGGTTTTTCCCAATAATTTATCGGGCGACATATCGAAACGATGGGCTGCCCGTTCATTGGCAAGAATAATTACACCATTTGTGTCTTTTATATAAACTTCGCCGGGGATATTGTTTGCCAGCTGCGACACCAAATCGTGCAGGTTATCGATTTTGTCTTTCAGTGCCTGGGTACGTTGTTCGTCCTCATCGCGCAAACGGGCAAGCTCTTCTTGTGTTGCCTGCATTTCTTCGAGGTTTTGGCGCATTTCTTCCTCCTGCTGGGCAATTTCGTGCGAACGGCGCTTCGACTCTTCAAGCAGTTCGGCAGTTTTCGAGTTCAGTTTTACCGAAGCAAAAGTAGCTGCAATATTATCGGCAAGTTTATTAATAAATTCAATTTTATAATCTTCAAACTCTTCTAATGACGCTATTTCAATAAATCCAAGTATTTCAACATCCATTACCAGTGGTGTAATATACAAAGCTTTAGGAATGCTTCGGCCTAAACCCGAAACAATTTCGATATAATCTTCAGGAAGCTTCTTTAAATACACAGGCTTTCTTTCGAGATAGCAATTACCAATTAGCCCTTCGCCAATTTCAATTGTTTTGGCCTGGTATTTTCTGCGGTCGAAAGCATACGAGGCTACCAACTGAATCGATTTTAAACTGTCTGTTTCGCCTTCTACCATATAAACCCCGCCAAGGTTCGCCCCAAGGTATTCTATTAAGTTTTCGATAATAATGTACGACAGGTTTTGAATATTATTATTGCTCTGGCGCAATAAATCGTTGAACCTGGCTATACCTTCGTTGGTCCAGTTTCTTATTTTGTCTTCGCGTTCCCTCTGTTCGGCCTCCAGTTTATTTTGCTGGAGTTTTTGCTTAAGGGTGTTAAGGGCCTTTGCAAAATTATCGTTTTCCGATTGCGAGCCAAACTCAATGTTGTAATTGCCATCGCTAAGCTGAAGGGCAAAATTGCCTGCGTTGTATATCCGGCTGTTCAATTGATTATACACATCAATTGCCAATCCAAGCTCGTCGTGCCATTCATTTTTGTCGATTGTGGCATTTTCGCCTATGGCCAGTTTCTGCATCGAAAACTTAAGGGAATTTATACGCTGTAGCATCGATTCACGAAAATAGCGGGTAATCAAAAAACCAAACAAAATCAACACAATTAGTACACCCGACATAATAAAAGCCAAATTACGCGAATGCCCATGCAGGTGTCTGTTTGTTTTTTGTACAATTAAACTCCAGTTAAGCCCTCCCATATCCAAAGGAAGGTTTGCCAACAACACATTATCCCCCGAATAATTTCGGGCTTCAATGAGCTGGTATTTACCACTTTTAACTTCGTGGTTATAAGAAAGCGACAAGGCTCCCGCCCCGGTACCAGCGGCTTTTATAAATTGCTTATTGTTTTTGTCAGCATTTAACAGTTTCCTGAAATAATTTTCTGCGTCGGCAACCTGGCCAATATCGTTAGTGCGCAATAAGTTGTCTGGTCCGATTATAACATACGATACAGGATTTTCCTCTAAATCGTGTTCACTGGAATAAAGCAATTTTTCGTAGAAGGCCGGGGCAATTTCAAGAACAGCCACAGCTATTACCTGCCCATCGACAAATATAGGCAACGAACAAAATGCCACAGGTTTGTTCTGTGCGGCTATAAAATTTTCAAAATCGGTAACAGCTGCCCCTTTATAGCCAGGGAGCGCCAAAGCTTTCTGGAATGCAACTGCCAGGTTTGTGTTTTTTAAATACGAATCGAAAATATTGTTCCCCAGTACTATGTTCTTGTTGTAAACATAAAAAACATTGCCACTTTTTTTATCGATTAAGTAAATGTTGTTAAACGAATTTTGACCGGCAAGTATTTTTAACTTCTTCTGTATGTTTTGCAGTGTGTAATTATAGGTAGTATTATCAGACAAACCTGTTAACCTGCCTATTTCAGTTTCTTCGGCATGGCTTCGAATAACGCAGGTTGCCTGCATTACTATCTGTTGTTCACCCGTAGCCTTAATATATTCAAGTGCAGGTGGTGACCATAGTGTGTTTTTTATCTGGTTGTTTATATAGAAGGTGTCAAGAATATCAGAGAAATATTCAAGCGAATCGGGCTCAAAAGCCATATATCGTTCATTTCGATAATTATTGTATGCTTCAAGAAGTTCGTCAATTGTATAGTTTATGTCGTCGGAAAAAGCATAGGGAATTTCTGTAAGAAACTCCGCGAAATTGCTTTCCAGCATATCTTTTTTAATTACTGCAATATGCTCAAGGTTTTTTAAGTCCCTGGCAAATAATATTTTCTTAAACTGCCTTGCCCCAATGATGGTAATTAAGGTAATACTTACCATCATTACCGAGAATACCAATATGTTAATCTTTGTGCCAAACCTTAGTTTATGAATATCGAACCTGTTCCAAAACGAATTCTTTGATGTTTCCATGTTTTTCTTTTTTCTATATGGTAACCCCAGCTTACTTTTGCTGTCAATTTAGTAAAAAAATTATTCTTATCAGCCCAAAATGTGTCCTGAAAATAAACAGCAGCTTATATTTAAAACACTTTATAACCAAAGATACATATTTCTTTGAAATCGTCGGCAAGGGCTTGCGTGCCACTTGTTACTTCCATACCTATCGACAGCAGATAACACTATGCCAGGCAACTAAAACAAATTTCGGGCATATAAAAAGAAATGCTCACCCCATTGCCGAGCAGAAAATTAGGCATTTTTTGCAATAACTTATTATTTTTGCGCTTTTGTATGTTTAATGCAGGAAACCGAAAAAAATTTAAACCACCCTGCACTTCATTGTGTATGAATTTTGTAGGTTAGGAACTTATTATGCCTTCGAGAAACATCACCCTGCTATTTGTTATTAAAATTGCCAAATGGTTTATGTTGTACATGCCGGTGATTTACCTGTTTTACAACGAGAATGGGTTTAGTACCACCGAACTGTTTGGTTTGCATGCTATTTATTCAATTGTAATTGCAGTATTGGAAGTACCATCGGGGTATTTTGCCGATGCCTGTGGAAAGAAAACTGCACTGGTTACAGGCACATTTCTGGGGGTTCTGGGTTTTTCGGCGTATTCTGTAAGCCATACCCTTACTGGTTTTATTATTGCCGAAATATTGCTTGGAATTGGCGAAAGTTTTGTTTCGGGCGCCGATTCGGCAATACTATACGACACCCTGGCCGAACAAAAGAAAGAAAAAAACTACCTGAAAACAGAAAGCCGGCTATCGGCCGTTGGAAACGCCTCAGAAGCCCTAGCCGGTTTATTTGTTTCGCTTGTTGTATTTCAAACAGTGCGCATAAACTTTTTTTTACAAACAATACTTACCTTTATTGCCTTTATTGCCGCGTGTTTTCTAATAGAGCCCCATATCCACATCGACAGGAAAAAGCCGGGTTTTGGGGAAATATTAGGTATTGTTGGTTATACATTCAGGGAAAACCGGATTTTGGGGAAATTTGTTGTTTTCTCGGCTATAATTGGATATTCGAGCCTTTTAATGGCATGGTTTGCTCAACCGATATTTAACCAAGCCGGCCTCGATAAAAATTATTATGGTTACGCCTGGGTTGTTTTAAACTCGCTGGTGGCAGCAGGAAGCTTGTTGGCGCTAAAAATCAACCATTTTTTAGGGGCAAAGGCAATTTTTGTTTTCATTGCAGCGGGCATGTCGGTTTTTTACCTGCTTGTTGCGCTGGAAATAAGCTATCTGGCCTTTATACCCATGGCTGTGTTTTATATTATAAGGGGAAGTGCCCACCCCATTCTTAAGAACTATATCAATAACCATACCCCCTCCGACAAACGGGCAACAGTGCTTTCGTTACGAAGCCTGCTGATACGCATTCTGTATTCTTCTACCGGTCCGTTCCTGGGAGTTGTTTCCGACACAATAAGCCTATCTACAGCCCTATACCTGTGTGGTACATCCATTTTTATATCGGCAATGGTTTTTGCGTTTTTAATACTACGCGAACATTACAATAATTTGCATTAAGCTTAATAAACAAACATACATATACCGGCTGTATTTACCCAAACCTTAACAAGCATAAATCAAACAGGAAATTTTTAGCCGGGAAATCATTACCTTTGGCAAAAAACCAGATAAACTATTATGCTATTGAAACTTTTATTAGAAAGTTAACAGCAGAACATGATTTGAATTTATTAAAACAAAGTTCCCTTACAAGAGTGTTCTACAGGGAGTATTAATTAACTAACATATATTCGCGTGAAAGGTTCGCTATACCTTATTCCATCGGTTATTGGGGAAACAACTACCGACCGTGTTATTCCTAATGATATAATATATATTATTAATACCATTAAGGTTTATATTGTTGAAAACGAACGCACAGCAAGGCGACAATTAATAAAAATGGGTATAAAGACCCCAATCGATGAGTTAACATTTTATGTATTGGACAAGCATACAAACCGTAATGTAATACATACCTATTTAACCCCATGTGAAAACGGACATATAGGCCTTTTATCGGAGGCCGGGGTACCGGCAGTTGCCGATCCGGGGGGCGAAATAGTGGCACTGGCACATGAAAAAGGCATAAGGGTAATACCTTTGGTAGGCCCTTCATCGATATTGTTGTCGCTAATGGCTTCAGGTATGAATGGGCAAAGCTTTGTATTTCATGGTTACCTGCCGGTTAAGCCCAACGAGCGTGCAAAAAAAATAAAAGAAATTGAGCATGCATCGCACCGGTTAAAACAAACCCAGATTTTTATTGAAGCCCCCTACCGTAACAACCAAATGTTAAGCGATTTATTAACTATATGCTCAACGAACACCCGTATTTGTGTGGCTTGCAACATCACACAGGACGATGAATACATAAAAACTTTCCCGGTTCACATCTGGAAAGGCAAAAAAACCGATTTTCACAAGAAACCGGCCATATTTTTATTGTTGGCCTGATAATAGTTCCCGAAACAATAATTAAAAAACTATGGGGTGTAATTCTTGATATTTATCAATTCAATTCGATAATGCACCGGCATTTGCGGTGGAACAATATAATATTTGAGATATGGGTTTGTAAAACCTGCCAAGCCATAACCATAACCCGACAAGGCCGCAATTTCAAGGGTATCGCCTTTGCCCATACGTTTCAGGGCAGAATCAATTGCCGGAACAAAAGGGAAATAATACGTGCTTTCGAACAGTCGTTTTACCGTATCGGGGGCATTGGCCAATGGATAAAAAACCCGTCCCTGGCCATTATTAAAACTTTCGGCATAGCGGGCAGTTAAACGAAAAATGGCTGAGTCATTTTCATCGAACGGAAAGGGTTTCGGATTAAGGGTATCGGCACCTATAACTTTATAATAGATACCATTGCCGAACATATTATTTATATCGAAACCATTAGCCTCAAAAAAAGCGGCAAACTGTTCCATTTCGTAAAGCGAATCATTTTCGACAATCTCCAGGAGTTTCATGTGGTAAACCTGTGGTTCATAATCGTACGATGCCCAGTTTGAAGGGAGGATAACAGTGGCCGAATCGCCAGGGTTAAAATAATGCAGCACTGTATCGATACCTGTTCGGGAAATATAGCCCTTTTTTAGTTTGTGGGGGCCATAAACATAATACAAATCGGGAAATGCATTGACGCCGGTCGGTGCATCGGTGGTTTCAAGTACTGTGCCATCGCTAAGCAGTCCGGTAAAAGTAACCAAAATTGTTTGCCCCATTACAGGTACACTATAAGGTGTTTCTGAAGTGTCGTTATGGAATTTAAGGTAAATGCCGGTTGGTAGTTTATGGTTTTCGTTAAAACCATACTTCACAAGAAGCTCATCCATTTTTCGTTTCTCTTCTGCCCGCTCCTCTTTATCCAGGTCTTTAAGGCACGAAGAGAGTGAAAACATGAGCATTAAAGCAAGAAATAATTTGCTGTAAATGTGACAAGTATATTTCATCGTAATAAAATTTAATTTTTTAGGAATGTTAGAACACCCATATTGGTAATTTTAATACTATCGTGTTTATGGTTGCAGGAACATGGGTGTTTCATAGAATGTAAAACTTAACAAATAGATGCAAAAATATTCTTTTAGTTGCTTACTGATGTATAGAACACAAAAAATTATAGCTTATTTTGTTGGGGTCCCTTTTTAACACTTAACACTTCTAGTTCGAAAATCAGGGAAGTAAAAGGCGGAATAATGCCGGTAGAGCTGCCCGATTGTCCGAAAGCCAATTCAGAAGGGGTAATAAATATAGCCTTTTCCCCTTCCGACATATCCCTGATACCTTCTTCCAAGCCCTTTATTACCTGCCATTCGGTACCATAAACGAACTGGAAAGGCTGGTTGCGCCTTACGGTGCTGTCGAAAAACTTGCCATTTAGAAACCTGCCTTCGTAATTAATAGTAATGGTATCGCCCGGTTCAATTTTAATATTGTTGCCAGTCTTTACGGGTATATAAATCAAACCCGACGGATAAGGTTTAATATCGATATCTTCTTCGTTCAGAAACTGTTGCAGAATTACTTTTTCGTACTCCCCGAAATCGTTAATCCACTTCAGAAAAGCCTGTTTTTCGTTATTGTATTGTTGTTCGGTTTGCACATCGATAACCGAGATACGTATTTTTAGCTTGTCGCCATCTTTCAAAAAAGACGGCAAGTCTGACTCAAGCGTAATATTAAAAAAACTTCCTGCTTCGAGAATAAAAGTGGCACTTTCATCGTCGTTGAGCATGGCAAAACAATCTTCAATAGCGCCCCTAAAGGCAGGCTTTTCGAGTTTTATTTTACGCCGGCCTTCGAAGAATATCGAATCGGACATTGTAAGATAGGCAATATCGGCTGTAACATAATCGCCGGTTTTTATAGTTGTTTCGCCCTCGCCTATAGAGTGCAGCTGGTAATAAAAACCTTTTCGCGACTTTGAAAAACCGGGGTAACGCGAACCGTTATTGCAAGAAACCAGGAAACCAAAAATAAATGCAAGCAAAAAAAATTTTTTCACGGGTACAATATTTAATTAAACATGCCTACTTATATAATATTTACAACAATGCTGGTTAGGGCCTTGTAACCGAAACCAATTCGACATTGTAAACCAGTATTGCCCTTGCAGGTATTTTGTTTCCGTCGCCAGGAAGCCCGTATGCCAGGTGAGGGGGCAGCACAAACCTGGCTTTGGCTCCTTCGCGGAGCAAAAGTACCCCTTGTTCGAGGCCGGCTTCAACATTTCCCTTTCCTACCAGAAATTCCTTAGGGCCAAGCCTGTCGGAAGAGTAACAAACCTTGCCTTCCATAAGTGCCAGTGTATAGTTGAGCACTACAACAGTTCCGCTAACAACCAGCGGGCCATCTCCCTGCTCTAATATTTCGTACCAAAGCCCGGTTTCGGTTTCGGTCATTTTCCAACCGGCCCTCGAAATATAGTTTTGTATCTTAAGTTGATCTTTCTTAATAAGCAGCCTGTTTATTTCCATGAGCTGGTCGTTTGTTGCCCGGTCATTTTTGTCCCTGCTTATTTTTTCGCTTTTGCCCCCATTGCATGATAAGAGAAAAAACCATGCAATAAAAAACACAACATATTTAATTTTATTCAGCATCAAGCAATTCTTGTTTGTATTCTTTAAGAATATTGACAAATGTTTCTATGGTTTCAGTAAGTTTTACTTTCGATTCGCCACCGGCAGCATTTGGGTGCCCGCCCCCCTGGTAAAACCGTTGGGCTATGGAATTAACAGCAAAGTTGCCTTTCGAACGCAACGAAATTTTAACAATATCCTCCCTTTCTGTAAAAAAAGCAGAAAAAACCACTCCCTTAACCGACAGGGGCAGGTTTACAAACCCTTCAGAATCGCCCACTTTAAAGTTAAACCTTTTTATATCGTCTTGTGTAAGCCAGATATATGCCGACCGGAACTCGGGCAGGTAAACCATTCTGTTGCCCAGGCAATGCCCGAGTAAACGCATACGGTCGATGGAGTAATTGTTATAAACAAGCCCGAAAACTTTGTCTTTATCGATATTTTTCTGCAGCAGTTCGCCAACCACGTCAAAGGTTTGTTTTTTCGATGAGTTAAAAGAGAAACACCCTGTGTCGGTCATTATGCCAACATAAACAGCTTCAGCAATATCTTTATCGATGTTTTCTTTGCTGACCGCTTTCATAAACAAGTACACCAGCTCGCTGGTTGAACTAACCGATGTATCGGAAACAGAAAAATCGGCAAAGCTGCCCGGTTCGGGGTGGTGATCGATAAGCACTTTATAGCAATTTACCGGCAGAAGATATTCGGCAAATTCCCGAACACGGCTTAAGTCGTTAAAATCGAGGGTAAACAATATTGTGCAATTCCGGAATACCTCAACACACTTATCTTTATTTTTTTCAAACACAAGGGTTTCGCCAACCCCTTTCATCCAGCCCAGAAACTGCGGATAAGCATTGGGCACAACAATATTTACTTTATGCCCAAGCTTACCCAGAAAATTATATAAAGCAACCGACGAGCCCATGGCATCGCCATCGGGGTTACGGTGCGAAACAATAACAATATTCTGGCTTTTGTGTGCAAGAAGTTTTTTTATTTTTCGTAACTTAAGTCGATGTAAAATTTCCAAACCTTTATGTATTGTGAATTATTTGTTCAAAGATAATTATATCTGTTAAAAACAGAATATGAGATTTATTTTATAAATTCATGCCAAATCAAACACTTTTTGAATCATGCCAGGAACTAAAACACTTACTATCATCAAGCCGGGAGCGGTGAGCCACGAGTACATCGGGCCAATTCTTAAAATTATTAACGACCATGGGTTTCATATTTCGGCTATGCGCCTTTTAAGATTGACCCGTAAACAGGTAGAAAACTTTTATGCTGTGCATAATGAAAAACCGTTTTATAACGGCTTGGTTGAGTTTATGAGCTCTGGCCCTGTTGTTGTGGCCATACTTGAGAAGAAAAATGCTGTAATTGAATACCGCCGGCTTATCGGGCACACCGATCCTTCGAAGGCCGAACCGGGTACAATAAGAAAAATGTTTGCCGAATCGGTCGAACGTAATGCTGTGCATGGTTCCGACAGCGATGAAAATGCCGAATTCGAATGCGACTTTTTCTTTTCGAGAAGTGAGCGTTTTTCGCTATTCGATCCTTTACATTTTTAATTTATACATTAACATTAGAAGCCTCCGATTAATCGGGGGCTTTTTTTATAGGAAGTGGCCAGATACGCCCACATGACCTCTTGACAGGTATAAACCGGCAAGTTTTTTTTGTCATTTTATCCAGACAATAAAATCGGTATCGGGCACAAAGTTGTTTTTTTCCCAGAAATAGGTGTTGTTTGAGAACCTATCGGGAACCATTGACAAACTGTCGAGCCTTACCGGCTCAATAACAGACAATGAATATTTTGCACTTTGCAAAGGTTTTCCCCAGGTATTTGCCGACTGAAGGATATAGCAATTCTCTTTATCGGTTTTCTGCGAGTACGATATGTTCACAAGCATAGTATCGCCGGGAAAAACCATCAGCCTGAAAAGAATTTGATTTTTATGCACCCGGTAGTCGATATTTTCACTCCCTGTTAGGTTAAAAACCCTTTCTATATTGCAGGCGCCGATATTTTTGGGAAGAGGAAAAAGAATGCCCTGGCGGGTTACTTTTTGCGAATAATTAACAAAGGTATAAATTCCATTCACCGAAAACTTATCGGGCGACACTGTAAAATCGATAGATTCGCTTATAAAACCAATTCCAGTCTGCGAAAACATACTGGCTGGCAGGGCACATGCAAAAAACAGCAAAATTTTATTCATGTAATACCAGCACCCGGGTTGATGAAATAATTTTCCCATCGGAGAATACACTTAAAATAAATACTCCAGCATTGTCAGGGGAACTTATGCAAAAATCGGCACTGGCAACTTTCTTTTTATTCAAAATTCTGCCATCGGGGCCTATTAATTCAACAGTAATGTCGGAGGTTTTAAAGGGCAAATCAATATGCAGGTTTATTTTATTGTTGGCCATTACAGGGTTTGGGAAAACCTGTACAGGTGAATTTTTCAATTCCGGCATTTGTAAGCCGCTTTTTAGTGTGTCGAGCAGGTAAATGTCGCGTTCGATAACGGAGTCGGGTTCCATGAGATACGATATTTCTGTTATCGAGATATCCTGAATGGAAAACTGTGTTGCAAAATAGGTAAGTAAGTTATGCGTTGCCGGCCTGGCATATACATTGGCCGTATAGCTGCCGGTTTCGCTGGTTTCGAAATTGAAATCGAATTTAAACTTTCTGTTGGCCGCAGGATGCAGAAATTTATCATAAACAAGCCCGGTAACAGTTCCGCATGATCCTTCGGTATCGTTTTCCTGCCCGATAGTAGGGGAATTGTCTTTAACGAAAAAATCGAGGCACTTACTAAGTGATTGCCCCGGGCGGGGAAAACCAATTACGGCACCCTTACAATTACCAAATATCAGTATGTCTTCTAAAGGTAGCTCCATACAATATGATAGTAATTTTACCGTATCGCCAAGATTATTTATTCCTAAACTGCGGCCAAGGCTGTCATCAGTTATTACCAATAAGCCCGAAAAATCATTTAACTCATATTCAGGCAGCTTAACAGTTCCCGAAAGCGAGCTAATAAAAATACTATCGAACGATATTTCATTTTGTCCGGACAAATCGAAACGTAATTCAAGCTCCCAATGGCCATCCTGATCAAAATACAACTCCGATATTTCTATGGTTGGCAAGGGTATAGGATTAGCATAAAGGCCATGTACAATGGTCAACAATATTATTATTAGAATATGCTTTTTCATGGCATGAAGGTTTGGTTGTTAATTATCTGGCTTTAAATGTAATAATAAAGATGCAATTTCAAAAAAAGAGTTGCGTACGGTTTTTTCTTTGTCCTATTTTTTTCAATAGTCCTTATGGTTCATCCGGTATAAACGGTATTCTTAAACAACAAAACTGTTGTAAGCCCAAACTGTTCGAAATACTTGTAAACATAGCCCGGGCTTTCTGTAGTAACAGCCAAAACAAAATCGCTCTCCCAAGGGCCCAGCGATTTTACTACACCTTTAAACGACACAAAATTTTTAAACTGCACGGGAGGTTCGTCAAGCACTGCACCAATAACCCGCTCGTGTTCCATAAGCAAATCAATAAACTTTTCCAGTGATGTCTCTTCAATTATTTTATCAGTAATTTTTGAGATACGCTTTATTTCGCTTTTCATTCCCCTGTGCCGCTGAAGAAACTGTATTATTTGCTGTTCGGTACTGTTTTTCCTGCCCGAATAAACAAGGTACATATTACCGGTAAACAATTTGTTAAAAGTAATGGAGGCAACAAGAGGTTTACCCGATGACGGTAGTTGGTAAACAACAGGAGTGCATGCTGTTGCACAGGCCACATCGTAGCCTGATCCTTTAGATACTGCATGGTGCAAGGCAAGGGCATCAATTCCGGCCCAAGAAGCCAGGTTTGTTATTAAGGTACTTCGGGTGCCCATGCCCCATTGCACCGGGAAATCGGCAAGCGTATCAATAGCAAGGCCCGAAGGCCTGTTAAAAAAACCAGGGGTTAATTTTTCAAGCTGTAATAATACTTTTTGCAAGTACATTGCCTTTTCCATGCTGCAAGTATCGATTATTGACAGATTGGGTAGGGAAAAATCGACATTAAACCACAAGCCATTAGGCTCATAGGCCCTCCAGGCAAGTATAGAGTTTATATTTTGTTCCCTTATTGTCATTTTCTGCCCGTACCGAACAGGAAAAGCCAGGACACGTGCCCCGAACAATACCAAATATTCGCCTGTAAGCAATATAGTACCGTTCGAACTGAATGTTTCAGGTTTGGCATCCATAAACTACTTCAGGTTTGGTTTATTGTCAGGAATGCATTGGCAAGGGCCAACCCTTTTACCTGCAACGATAAATAATTTATAAGGGCCTGGTAACTTTCCGAAGCGTACTGCAAAATAGCCGATGCCTGGCCGTAAACCGAAGGCAATAGTAATTTTTTCATCAGATAAAAGCCATCGAGAAAAGTTTTTACACCTCCTGAGATTATAATTTCCTTATCGGATACGGCCGATTCCTTAACAATATTGTTCAGGTAACCTATCATTTCTTCGGCAGTATGGCCAACAAAAGAAAAAGGCTTAAACAATTCCGCCCCACTAAGCTGGTTTCGTTTTAGTTCCAGGGCAGAAAAGTTTGTGCCTCCAAAGGCACCAAATTCAATAGCTTTTACAGGCAATTGAACCAAACGCCTGAGGCTTTCGTAGCCCATTCCCTGTCCTACCTCCTTAACTATAACCGGAAAACTAACAAAATCGAGCAATTCTTCGATGATGTCAACAGGCGGCCTTGAAATAGTATCGCCTTCGGGCTGAAAAAATTCCTGCAGGGGGTTAACATGAACAATTAAACCATCGGCTTTTAATTTATCAACCAAACCATCGATAAGGCTTGTTTGTTTGCTGCCAATAAGCATATCAACCTGTGCAATTCCCAGGTTGGCAAAAAGGGGCAGGCCGCTGCCGATATACTGCCGTACATTAAAATCGTCGAAGCGGTCGTTATTGTATAGAATGCTGCGGCAAGAGCCCAGTCCCATGCCCATGCCAAAATGGTTACAGGCACGTGCAATATTTTCATTGATTTTTTGCGAAAGCTCTGTGCCACCGGTCATTGCCGATGCCCAGATAGGTGTATTAAGGGTTTTGCCAAGAAATTGGAAAGGTTTCAACCCTTCGGGGTGTGCCGAAAGCAATGGCTCATATATGAACCGGTTATCTTTTTCGGCCTTATCGGTTTGCGAGGCTAAGGCAAACTCAATGTGTTCGTGCTTCCGATCGGGCATCTTTTAGTTAATTTTTGTTGAAAATACGGTTTTTTTTTAATTATAAAAAGCTGTTGAGGTTGATGAGAATAAAGGAAATGAAAAGAATGAAGGAAATGAATTAATTAATGATATACTTCAAATCCACAAATCCACAAATAAACCAACCAGCAATAACTTTTCACCGTTCACCGTTCACCGTTCACTAGAATTACAAACTTTGAACTTTGAACTTTGAACTTTGAACTTTGAACTTTGAATAGAATAATTCCATGCATACAATAAAAAAATGCCTCAAAATTTTTACATTTGCGGCTCAATTTTCAGGAGATTATTAGTAAATAGTAAACAGATAAATACATGAATTACAAAAGAGTTACGCCCGAAGAGGCGGTAAAAGTAATAAAGTCGGGCGACAGGGTACATTTGAGCAGTGTAGCGGTTACCCCCCATTGCTTAATAAAAGCTATGGTAGAGCGTGGGCGCAGAAAAGAGTTCAACAATATAACAGTTCAGCATATCCATACCGAGGGCGCTGTTGAATATGCCAACCCCGATTTTGAAGGCATTTTTCAGCTCGAATCGTTTTTTGTTGGCGGTAATGTCCGTAAACAAACCCAATCGGGTTATGCCGACTATATTCCTGTATTTCTTTGCGAAACCCAGAAACTTATTCGCGAAGGTTATTTAAAAGTGAATGTTGCAATGGTTATGGTATCGCCTCCCGATAAGCATGGGTATGTTTCGCTGGGCACATCGGTCGATGCTACCCTGGCTGCAATTGAAGAGGCCGATTATGTTATTGCCCAGGTAAACAAATACGTGCCCCGAACATGGGGCGACGCACAGATAAATATCAACGATATCGATTTATTTGTTGAATGCGACGAACCTCTTTATATTCACAAAAACCCGCCCATTACCGAGATTGAAAAGGCTATCGGAAAAAATGTTGCTGCACTGGTCGAAGATGGTGCCTGCCTTCAAATGGGAATTGGCGGCATACCCAATGCAGTTTTGGCCGAGCTTGGAAACCATAAAGATTTAGGTGTCCACACCGAAATGTTTTCCGACGGAATACTTCCCCTGGTTGAAAAGGGCGTGGTAAATGGCAAAAGAAAACAAATAGACCGTGGTAAAATGGTTGCCTCGTTCTTAATGGGATCGCAGGAGCTTTACGATTTTATCGATGACAACCCCATGGTTGCCATGATGGATGTACGCCACACCAACAGTGTGCCAATAATCCGTCAAAACGAAAAAGTTACTGCCATCAACTCGGCGCTTTCTGTGGATATAACCGGACAGGTTAATGCCGACTCTATTGGCATTAAACATTATTCGGGCGTAGGCGGGCAAATCGATTTTATACGTGGTGCCGGATATTCGAAAGGAGGTAAACCTATTATCGCCCTGCCATCGGTTACGGCAAAAGGAATTTCGAAAATTTGCCCAACCCTTATCGAAGGCGCCGGTGTGGTTACCACCCGTGCAAACATGCATTGGCTTGTTACCGAATACGGGGCTGTAAATTTATACGGGCAAACACTGCAAAACAGGGCCAAACTTATTATTTCAATAGCCCACCCCGACCACAGGGAGACGCTAGATAGGGCTGCTTTTGAACGATTTGGGCCGCATTTTCACTTTGTAGGCCGCTAAATATTATCTGCTCCGGGAAGATTCTGCCGGAGGGTTTCAGGGCTGCCCCTTACTGTATATGCAAAGCATGGTAGTATGGGGCAGTTTTTTTTTGTGAAGTTATAATCCTGTTTTTCAGCTTTTCTTTTTAAACTCAACCAGAACACCTGCGCAGTATTTATTTTTATCGCCAGGTTTTCCTGAGGGGGTAGTTATTTCAATAATAAGTTTACGGGTGCGTTGGTTTGCAAATGAAATTGATGGCGAATAATTATCTTTTGCATTGTCATAAATTTCAGTTCTTTTTGGCGAATCTTCCAAAATTCTGAACTGCACATTCCCTAGTTTCTGATGTGCACATAAGGCTATATAATATTCTTCCCCTGCATACACAATAATGTTCATTTCGCTTTTCTGCCCGGGCGGTAACAACAAACTTTTCGATTGTTGACTGTAAAAGTAGGTATAATCGGCATACGTACAATGATACTGGTGATAATCGGTACAGTCTTGCGAAAGTGCTGTTATTGCCAGTAAGTGAAAAAATATTGTGTATAAGATAAACCGGTTCATAAAATCGAATTATTAAAGTTGTATGAATTGGTTACGTACTTTAACAGTTGCCTTGTGTAATTGTTGGTACAAATTATCGGGCATGTATATGCGATCGCCACCGCTTATAACCAGCTTGCCGTCGGCTGTTTTTGTGGTTTTAGTTTCTTCAACAATAATTTCAGCTTTTGCATAAGCTCCGGTAATCTCGCTTATCATTTCCAGGGCTTTGGGTATGTCGTTATTGTCGGAATAAAAACTCGAAAATTCAACAATATTGTCGAGCACATACTTTTGATCGGCAATATGCTGCTTAATGGTACTGTCTGAAGGCAATACAGCTGCCAGCTCAAAAGTAAGGTACAAGGCTTCAACAAACCCGCCAATAGAAATTAGGGCAAATGTTTTTTCTTTATTGTTCGAAATCAGGTAGGAATTTACGCTGCGAAAAGCAACATCCGAAATACTTTTTAACGAGTCGGGGTTGTTTATGTTGTCTTGTATGCGTTTCAATACCGAACGTTCAAATGCCGATGAGATGTTAAGGTTATCGCAAAGCTGGTATATCGACTCAAAATATGCCGACGATTCTTTAAACCTTTTAAATGCACTTATGTAGGCAAAATCGGCCACATAAACCCCGAGGTTTAATGCCTGCGACATTGAAGTAAGGTAATTATCGGCCCTTTCCGGATTATTCACCAATGCAGGCTGGTAGGCAATCTGTTTCTCGTGCAACAAAAAAAGCATTTCATCGGGCGAAGGGAACCGATGGTATATTTCCGCCAGCCTCTCTTCTGTAAGTTGCTGTATGTCTATTGTGTCAATATCGCCCCCCTTTTGGGCATCCTGCGTGGCATGCCTGCAGGTAATGAACAACAACGACAAAAATAGAATTAGTAAAACCCTGCTATATTTCATAAATTTCAGTTCAGTTTAAATTAAAGATATTAAAAATGTTGTTAAGTTTTACCAAATATGCTTAAAAGTATTTTTAGGCGGCTGAGGGTATTTGTATAAAAGTATGCCAGCCGTTTTCTGTTAACGAGCGAATGGATTTTAACAAGAACCTCAAAAACCAAGATAAAATAAGCAGTAGCGGCCATCAGCAGCAATATAGAAATATTAAACCAGAAAGTTTCTATCAGCCATGGCCCCAGCCTTTTTTCGGCAGAATAGAAATGGCTTCTGCCCAAAGGCATTGTGGGTGGCTGATAAACCGGGTCGGCTTTGCGGACCAGCATATTCCCTTTTGTTTCGATTTTCACAGGTTCATCTTTATTCTGGAGCATATCGGCAAGGTTCTCGTTATAGTATTTGTCTTTAAAGCCGATAATTGCTGCCGACGATCCAAGGCTGTCGCGAAGGGCAATTAATTTTTCATCGCGGAGTTGGGTCAACCAGTCAATTTGTTTTCTGTAATAACCTTTGGAATTATCCAGGAACTTCTCGATATACCCTGCTGTTGTAATATTGAAGGTATAATTGCTGAAGCCGGCAGGCAGTTTATTTTGTATTGGCTGATCGGCTTCAAGGTTTTCAAGCTCGGAGAACAAAAGCCCTATTTTATTTTTTACAATATATTCCTGGATGTTCCCGGTTGATATATCTTTTTTTATGCTTGTAAGCAAATCGTTTAGCTCGGGAATAAAATAATTCAGCATAAAGGAACTATTGCTAATTCCGCGGTTAACCTCAAAAAAATGTTTCTCGTACCTGTTCCTGGTAAACTGACAGGTAGCAAGCGCTTCATAAGCCCAACGCGAGGGCATAATATCGCCGATAATGGGCACATATTTAGGGTGCGAAATACGGGCATTAAGCTTATCGAACTTAATAAAAGCACCCCCCAGCATCAGTTGAGGAATAAGCAATAAAGGAATGGCAATATATATTGACACTACTGTGTCCATTACTGCCGACAAGATAAGCCCGGTAAGGCATGCAACCAAAGAAGTAACCCAAAGCAGAAGCCAATAACACAAAAACATATCGCGTATTCCGAGCAGGGAGTTGCCAATAACTACGTACAAGCCTACCTGAACGGCTAACACCCCTGCTAGAAAAACAATTTTTGAATTGTAATATGCCCACCTGCTCAGGTGTAAAAAAGCTTCGCGTTTAATAATTCTCCGGTGGCGTATTATTTCTTCGGCACTTATCATCAGCCCCATAAACAAGGCTACAATAACACTTATAAACAAATAGGCCGGTATGTTAATGTTCTTTCCGAAAATATATGCTGCCGGGTTTTCAGCATTGCCTGCCTGGTGCCTGGTAAACCACCCGAGTATAAAGGCCAACAAGGGGGCTTCCATAAGGTTAATTAAAAGATATTGCTTGTCTGCCACCCTCGATAGTATATTTCTGATTGTAAACACTTTAAACTGAGCGAATTTCGATGGTGGCGAAAACTGTTTAGGGGGCAAATCGATGCTTAAGGCTGCTGCCTGGTTAACATCGGCATTAATATTTTTTCTGAAATAGGTGTACCATTCTTCTGGCTGAATTTCGCGTTCGTTGGTAGGCTCCCCGAGCTCATTAACCTTTTTAGCCTCGAGCGTGGCCAAAAGTTGATCGGGGTTTAGGTTTCCGCATGTCGGACATTCTCCCTCTTCGGCGTTCACCAGCTGACTGTATTTTTTAAGGTAAATCGCCGAATCAACAGGTTTGCCCATAAAAACAACCCTTCCGCCCTTATCGAGCAAAATAAGCTTGTCCATCATCCGGAAAATTTCGTTCGATGGCTGGTGGATGTTTAAAAAAATAAGCTTGCCCTTATAACATTGGTTTTTAAGCAACTCGACAATATGGTTGGCATCGCTCGACGAAAGGCCTGAGGTAGGTTCATCGACAAATAACACCTGTGGCTCGCGAATAAGTTCAAGTGCTATGTTCAGGCGTTTGCGCTGCCCTCCCGAAACCATTGAATTAAGCGGGGTGCCAACTTTATTGTCTTTTATTTCGGCTAACCCGAGCGAATGCAACATCCGCATCACCTTACGGGCAATAGCTTCTTTAGAAATGCCACTGAAACATAGCCTGGCATTCAGGTATAGGTTTTCAAAAATGCTAAGTTCCTCAACCAGCAACTCGTCTTGTGGTATAAAGCCTATCAGGCCTTCGACCTGTTTATTGTTGGCATGAATGTCGTAACCGTTAAGCAAAACCCTGCCTGTAGCGGGCACCAGGTTGCCGTTCAGCAGGTTCAGGAATGTTGATTTGCCCACGCCGCTCGACCCCATGATCCCTATTAGCTGCCCCGATTCCTCACAAAAACTTAAAGGTTCGACACCCTTGTCTGAGCCCGGGAAACGGTAGGAAAGGTTTTCGGCACAGAAAATAATTTTTTTGAAATTGTCATCGTGTTGGAAGGCTTTGATTATATCGGAATAGTGAACCGAGCCAAAAAAGGGGTTTTTTAATGCCGAGCCTTGCGCTAAAAGGTACAATCGGTCGTTTTCCACAGGGATGTTATTGCAAAATACCTGTTGTTTTTCAATAATTATCCGGTAAAAGCACAAGTCGGCCAGTTCGATGTAAAAAAACACAATGTAGCCTCCCTTGGTATCGCGGGGCAAGAACCTAAAATAGCCCGATGGCGGCGTATTTCCAACAACAAGTATATTTCTCTTTACCAATACCTGGTTAATATTATTGGAAACAAACGCCCGTAAATCGTTAAAAACGGATTCTTCAATTCTTAATGCCAGGGCTATGGTACGCACAAAATCAATATCTTCAGATTGTTGGTGGCCAGTTTTAATAAGAATTTCAAGAATATGGCCTGCAATTATTAATTTTTGTTTCTTGTCGAGGCTTTTATTAATCTGATCGCATATAATTACAGCTTTAACCGAAAACAGCGATAATTGCTTCTGGCCGGTTTTTACTTCTCGTTCGCGGAAATTGTTCTGGTAAAAATCGAACATAATAAGAAACTGCTTAAGCTTGCTGCTTCTTACAATAAGCTTCAGGTAATCTTCAACAACCCTGCGGGCCATATCGGTTTCGCCAATACTGTGTACCTGCGAAACAATGGCAAATAAGCGCATTAACGATTTTAATACCGTATCTTTCATTGGTTGTTGACTTTAAGTATGGTTAACTTATACCATATTTTATAAAAATACAAAGGTGTTTTTTAACAACAGGGTTTTCGCTTAAATATTTCATTATTTTTACTTATTTTAATGGTCAATCTAAACTTAATAAAAATATAACATAAAACGGCTTATGGCTGGCAGGGAAATTTTAATCGCCGACGATGAAATAACAGGCAGACAATTGCTCGAGGCCATACTTATGGCTGAAGAATATGGCACCATATTGGCCGAAAACGGGCTCGAGGTAATAGAAATCTGTAAAGGTACAACCCCCGATTTAATCCTCCTCGATGTTATGATGCCCGACATGGACGGGTTTGAGACCCTGAGAAACCTTCGGCAAAACAGCAATACAAAAAATATTCCCATTATTTTAATAACTGCCCTTGACGATCGCGATTCGCGAATCAGGGGGCTCGAATCGGGAGCTACCGACTACATTACAAAACCCTTCGACAGGGTTGAATTACTGGCTAAGGTTAAAAACAATTTACGACAGAGCTCCGGCCAAAACCAGCCGCTAATTAATACTACTGCCAGTGTGCAGGTTAGCGGGGCAAATGCAGAACTTATAAATGAAATACTCAACGAAACAACCTTTGCTCACAATCTGCCTTTTGCGGTGCAGGCTTCATACTCTGGAACCGACCCGCTAAAAGCTTTCCGCATAATGAAACTTTCGCCCGGGCATTCCGATGCAGTATGTATTTATGGCTCACACGAAATAAACCAGGATATTGATAAACACCTTTCTTTTTTCTCCTTATGGATTTTAAAACTGGCCTATAACAACATTACCGACGTTCAAACAGCATACTCCTTTTTAAGCCAAAAAACCGAAGAATATGCTAAGAACCTGGCAATAAACCCACAACTGTGGTTTGTTATTTTATGGCCCAAAGCAGAAAAAGATTCAGGAATATATGGTTTTAACCAAACGGTATTATCGGAAAAAGAAGGCGATTTTCTTTGGGTTGAATTCCCTGTCTCAAACAAAATAGTACCTGCAAATATTCATTCAAACCCAAACCATATTTATTTTTTCTCAGCCAATATATTTTTATCATTAGCAAAAGAAGAAATATTGCACCATATTTCTACTGATTCTCCGGCCACTAAACCCAATCTCGATAAAACACTCGGCTCTATAGCAGAAAAATCTGGTGTGCAGGGTGCTTTTATGATCCGATTGTTATAAATAAGTGGAAAACTGAACTATATTGAGGCGCTTACATTTTATTATATGGTTGTTTTTTGTTTCCCAAAGCGTTGCAGGGCAAATAGCCGATACTTCTGTTAAGAGCGGAACTTTTTTTTATTGGCCCGATTCTGTGGTATATGAACGACAAAAAACGACATTTACACCTGAAATTAACAGGCAAAAAAGCGATGCTTTTTACGATTCGTTGAGCATAAAGGCAAAAAACCGCCAATGGAGCAGTCATTTGCACAATGCCCTTATCGTGAACACAACTTCGGCCAATGGTAACGGAAACGGAAAAAACGGCTTCGATCGCACAAACTACTTCGAGCCTTTTGCCGGCAAACCTATCCGAAATATCTATATTGAGCAGTTAGATGTTTTTGGGCCCACAATTACCGACACTGCAAGGCAAACAATGCACTGGACAGGAAGAATAGGTAACAAACTGCATATTTCCACGAGCAAACAATCGATTAAAAAAAACCTTTTCATATCTGAAAACGACCCTATCGACCCTTACCTTCTTGCCGATAACGAGCGTATATTGCGCAGCAAGCCAAACTTGCAGGATGCAAGAATTTATGTTATGCCCATTGAAAACTGCCCAGACTCGGTCGATTTAAGAATTGTTACCAAAGATGTCTGGCCGATTGCTGCAGGTATTGAAATTTTCGATATCGATTATGGAAAAACAGGTTTCTGGAACAATAATTTCCTGGGTATCGGCCACAATTTAAGATTTACAGGCATTTATAACCTCAACAGGGATCCCGACATGGGCTACAAGGCGGAATATCGCATACCCCATATCGGCCATACTTTTACCACCCTCGACCTCAAACACGATGACATTTGGAACTATACTGCCAACAAAATAAGCCTGCAACGCAACTTCGTTACCCCCGAAATAAGGTTTGGCGGAGGCCTTAGTTACGAGAACATCAGGCAAAACAAAGACATAGAAACCATTGACACCATACTTGCCCTTGAACCACTGAAATACGAGTACTATAACACCTGGGCAGGGTACTCTCTGCCCCTGAAAAGGGTAACCGATTTCAAGCTGCGCAAAAGTTTTTTTTTAACATCGAGGTATGATAAATGGGTTTTTTTAAAGCGCCCGCAAACCGACACTTTTTTCCTGCACGATTATCACAATCGTTATTTAGTACTGTTTTCTACCGGATGGGCCTGGCAAGGGTATCAAAGCACATATTTGCTTTACGGGTTTGGCGATACCGAAGATTTACCCTACGGAAGAATGTTGAAATTTACTTTAGGTTGGGAAGAAAGTGAGTACAACACTCGTTTATACGGGGGCCTTACCTTTGTACAATCGAAATATCTGCATAAAATTGGTTATTTAGCGAATTACCTTGAGTTCGGATCGTTTTACAACAATAAGCTTGAGCAAGGCAGCCTTAAATACAGCTTCAGATATTTCAGCCCCATATTCGGAAACAAACGACATAGTTTCAGGCAGTTTTTGATGGCCGAATATGAACAGGGCTATAACCGTTTTAACGACGAATATATCGATATTCGGTTTAACAATGGCATAAGGGGCTTAGGTTACGACGAACTTAAAGGCAACAAACGCCTGCTTTTGAATACCGAACTGGTATATTATTCGCCCCATTATATATATGGTTTCAGGTTCCTGTATTTCTTGTTTCTCGATGCCGGAATGGTTAATTATTCGCACAACACACTTATCGACAATCCTATAATTTCAAGCCTCGGAATTGGCTTCAGGGTGCGTAACGAACGCCTTGTTTTTAATACTATTCAGTTCAGTGCTTGTATTTTTCCATTCTCAAACAGGCTGCCAAATGGCAACAAGCAATATCTCGACCTTACCAGCTCACAAAAAAACCGTCTGCCTGAATTTGCCGATAAAATTCCCTCGGTTTCACAGTATTAAAATATTAATGGCAGCCTGCCATTTGTATCAGACCGGGCTTAAAACAACAACATTTTCATAGAAATCATTTTTCTTGTTTTAACTACTGTTGTAATAAACAATTTGCATTTGCCGGTGTTTAAAATGAAAACATAATCAAAAAATCATATTAAACTTATAATTATGGCAGTATTAGTTGGTAAAAAAGCCCCGCGGTTTAATGCCCCGGCAGTTGTTAATGGTGGCGAAATAAGCGATAATTTTTCGCTGGATCAGTATTTAGGCAAAAAATATGTGCTGTTTTATTTTTACCCGGCCGATTTTACTTTTGTGTGCCCTACCGAAATAATCGCTTTTCAGGATAAAATTGAAGAATTTGAAAAGCGAAATGTTGCAGTTGTCGGCTGCTCTGTCGATTCGGAATTCTCTCACTGGAAGTGGCTGCAAACCGAACTTAAAGATGGAGGTATAAAAGGGGTAAAATACCCTCTGGTTAGCGATCAATCGAAAACCATTTCGGAAAATTACGACGTTTTGGCTGGCGAATGGGACTATAACGACAACGGAGAATCGGTTTTCAATGGAACTGCACGTTCATACCGCGGGCTGTTTCTGATTGACAAGACCGGCACCGTACGCCACCAGGTTGTAAACGACATGCCTATAGGCCGCAGTGTTTCCGAAGCATTACGCGTGGTTGATGCCCTGCAGTTTTTTGAAGAAAACGGCGAAGTTTGCCCGGCCGACTGGCATAAAGGCGATAAAGGGCTTAAGGCCACACAAGAGGGCATTGCTGAATTTCTTGCCCAGAAAAATTAGTTTTTTGCATATAACTTTCATGGCTAAGGCACCCTTTCTTTTCAGGGTGCCTTTTTTTTGTGCTTACCGCTTTTTTTCCGGACTAACAATGTAATTTTGCACCATGTACCAAAAAGCCAGCTTCAGCATCGACAATTACTGCGAATTCCGGAAGAAAGCCCTTACATGGCTTAAAAATCATGACATCTTTTGCTTTCTCGACAGTAACAGCGATTCATGCATAAAACATGCCCACTCGTATTCCAGCTACGATTTTATGGTTGCTGCAGGAACCAATGCCCAGTTCTTCCCCGGAAAAAAAACATCGCTTAAAAGTTTCGATAAAACTTTGCTTGGAAACCAGGGCTGGTTTTTCGGCTTTTTAACTTACGACCTTAAAAACTATTTCGAAAAACTTACATCGGAGAATACCGACAATATCAACTGGCCAGGTTTCTATTTCTTCAGCCCTAACATTATTTTTCTTGTTAAAGATAAAAATGTTGATGTGCTCACGGCCCAGAATAGCCTGGCAGGGCCCCAACAGGTATGGGAACAATACCTTAGCTCTTTGCCCCTTGATTATAGTAAGGGAACAAATAAAACCGAAATAACCCCCCGTATAACAAAAGATGAATACCTGTCGGTTGTTAAACAGCTAAAAAGCCACATTCGAAAAGGCGATTTGTACGAAATTAATTTTTGCCAGGAGTTTTATGCCCATTCGGCATTAGAACCTTTTGAGGCATTTTTGGAGCTCACAGAAACATCCCCTGCCCCATTCTCGGCGTTTTTAAGGCTCGGAGAAAAATTTCTTGTCTCGGCAAGCCCTGAGCGTTTTCTGAAAAAGCAGGGCAAAAAACTTATTTCGCAACCCATTAAAGGAACTTCGCGCCGGGGCACCAATACCGAAGAAGACCATAATCTGGCCAAAGCATTAAAAGAATCCCCCAAAGAACGCTCAGAAAACATAATGATTGTTGACCTTGTAAGAAACGATTTGTCGCGTATTTCTGAAAAAAAATCAGTTAAAATTGAAGAACTTTGCGGAATATACAGCTTTCAGCAGGTTCACCAAATGATTTCTACGGTGAGCGCGCAATGCAAAACAGCCTCGTTTGAAAAAATAATACAAGCAACATTTCCGATGGGCTCAATGACCGGTGCCCCTAAAATTAAAGCCATGCAACTGTCCGAACAATTTGAAACCACAAAACGCGGCCTATATTCAGGCTCTGTGGGATATATTGCCCCCGGAAACGATTTCGATTTTAATGTGGTTATACGCAGCCTTCAATACAATGCCAAAAATGAGTATCTTTCGTACATGGTTGGGGGCGCAATTACATACTTGTCGGATGCCGAAAAAGAATACATCGAATGTATAATTAAAGCCTCGGCAATAGAAAAGCTTTTATGCAATGGAAAAGCAGCTTTATAATGAATTTAAAAAGCATATTGTTCAAACAGGTTTAATTAAACCTGGCGAAAAAGTGTTGCTAACTGTAAGCGGGGGCATCGATTCGGTTGCCTTGTTCCATTTGTTTCTCGAAACAGGCACCGATTTCGCTGTGGCGCATTGCAATTTCCAGCTCAGGGGCGAAGAAGCCAATGGCGATCAGAAATTTGTTGAAAACCTTGCGGCAGCACACCACATAATTTGCTATACACAAAAGTTTAATACTAAGGAATACGCTTCTGACAACAAAATTTCGATACAAATGGCTGCCCGCGATTTGCGCTATACCTGGTTCGAAGAAATTGCCACAGAAAATGCCTTTCAAAAAATTGCCACTGCACATAACCTGAACGATGTTGTAGAAACTTTTTTCTTAAACCTTACAAGAGGTACAGGGCTTAAAGGGCTTTCGGGAATAAAACAGTTAAAGGGCAAACTGGTAAGGCCCCTGCTGTTCGCCAGTCGAAACGAAATAACTGAATATGTAAAAGCAAAAAATATTTCGTACCGCGAAGATTCGAGCAATGCCGAAACCAAATATATGCGCAACGCCATTCGGCATAATATTGTTCCCGCCTTCGAAAAACTCAACCCTTCTTTCATCAGGTCGGTTTTACATTCATCAAGAATTATTGCCGAGGCCGAAAAGGTTTTCGACAAACATGTCGGCCATTTGAAAAGCCAGCTTTTATGCACCAATGAGGGGTTTACCTATATCGATGTTGAAAAGCTAAAAGAATTAAATATCAGCGCGGAGTTGTTATTTGAGTTAATATCGCCATACGGATTTAGCTTTGGCAATGCAGAAAACATTATTGAAAGCCTTGACAGCCAGTCTGGAATTAGTTTCTTTTCTGAAAAATACCAGGTACTAAAAGACCGTGGCCGCTTTATATTTAAAGAAATAAGCAAAGTAAGCCAACAGGAATTTTTTATTCAGGAAACAACAGAAGAATTGCACCAACCAATAAATTTAAAAATAAAACGCTTTGGCGTATGCCCCAACTTCGTA
>JAFGQZ010000032.1 GCA_016935435.1 Bacteroidales bacterium | reverse complement strand
TCCGGAATATTTCCGAAACTCATTAAATATATATTCGTAGAAAATCTAAGTTCAACCCAAAATTATATTCAACACTGCAAAAATTTGTCCAACAACCAAACTTTTTTTTCTATTACATGTCTTCAGACATTCTATTTCAAACGTTTTTAGTTCTATGAAAAAAATTATCTCAATTTCATTGTTAAGCTGTTTTGCGGCTTTCTCATTTGCAACCCAAAGAATAGTAACCGAATCAACTGATAATTATAATAGTCCTACAGAAGGAATGCTAAGGTATTGGTTGTCGCATGCTTCATCCGGTGACACTATTCTTTTTTCCGTAGCTACTGTTAATCTCGATACAACATTAAGGATGAGTGGGGGAAAGAGTTTAACTATCGATGGTGGTGAAAATGGTGTTGTTTTAGATGTAAACAACAATGGCCGTGTTTTTAATGTAAGCTGTTATTCCGGTGATAATTTGTATTTACGCAATTTAACAATAAAAAATGGCAGCCTTAACTCAACCCTGGCTATGGGCGGTGGAATGTATGCCTATATTTCGTTGGGTAATCTGCAGGTAGAAAATTGTACGTTTATAAATAACAGTGTTATTTCCGACAGTGATGGACAAGGTGGCGCAATCAGGACAAACGGAGGAACTTTTAAAAATTGTTTTTTTCTTAATAATTCTGTATCCGGATCAACAACAGTGCTTGGTGGCGGTGCCATTTTTGCCCTCGACGCAACCTTTATAAATTGTGTTGTGGCAGGGAACTATGCGGCCTATGGCGGAGGAATATACGCTTCGGCATCGGTTTTTTATAATTGTACAATTACCCAAAACGAATCTTCTAATGCCGATGAGGGTGGGGGAGTAAATTGTGAAGATAACTGCCTGTTTATAAATTCTATTCTTTATAATAACAGAATTGACGGCGTTGAAAATAACATATTTAATTACCAGGGAAGCAGTACATTTCGGTATTGTGCTGTTGAAAATGGGAATGCTCTGGTAGGTATTAACAGTAATATTGGATTATCAGAAACACCTTTTACCCATACAGGAAACGACAGTTTAAATTTGAACGCTGCATCGGTTTGCGTGGACGCAGGGACTTCAATTAGCTATACACTTCTTCCTACGGATATTGCGGGCAACAATCGCATTTTAGGTTCAAAAGTCGATATCGGAGCTTATGAATATAAGATACCAACATTTTCGTCAATTGTTGTAACAAACAACAGTTCGAATATCTCTATCCCATACAGCCTTCCCTGGGCAGTGTCTCATATAGAAAAAGGTGGAACTATAACCTTCGATAACGACTACCATATTACTTTAACTGAAGAAATACCAATCTCCAAAGGCATGACCATAGATGGCAGCGGCCATTTTATTGAATTGGACGGGAATAATAATAAAAGAATTTTTAATATAAATGCTTCGGTACAGGATACGGTCACGCTTAAAAATCTGGTAATTTTGAAGGGCTACTATTATTCCTATGGTGGAGGAGTTTATGTTAATTCGAATTTAATTAAAATAATAAATTGCGTTTTTGAAGATAATAGTGCATCTCAGGGAGGTGCATTGTACTGCAACGGAAAAGCAGCCATATATAATTCAACATTTATAAAAAATAAAACAACCTATGTGGCAGGAGCAGCATATGTTGTAGATAGCAGCACTTTTATAAACTGTTTATTTTACGATAATCAGCGTACCGATTTTTTTTCATTCGACGGTAATTGTTCATTTTTAAATTGTGCTGCAGACGTTGTCTTGCCGGGGAGTAACAATATAAAATTGTGGAAAAACCCGCTGCTTGGTGGAACCGGGTCTGATCGGTTTAGCCTTTTACCCGGATCATTCTGTAGTAATGCCGGCACCAAAGATACTACCGGTATGTTTCTGCCCGCTTTGGATATTAATAGTAATACGAGAATTCAAGTCGATACGATTGATATTGGTGCATGTGAAAGTTCCTATACCAAAACACCCACAACCGAGCTTTTCGATTCAATTGTTGTAACCAATGCCTATTTCGATGTCGATTCGGCATTTTGTTTACCTTGGGCATTGAAACATATTGCCGATAAGGGATATATTCGGTTTGCTGATGATTTCATCATTCCGTTTACCAGGACATTGTTTTTAGGTGATAGAAATTTAACGATCGATGGTTCTGGATCTTCTATTGAATTTAATGGAGGCGATTCGGTGAATTTCTTTGCAATAAGTGGAATAAATACTAAAAAAATAACAATTGAGGGTATTACTTTCAAAAACGGTAATTCTTTATTTGGAGGGGCAATATATGCCAATTTGAAATTGGGAGGATATCTTACAATTAAAAGTTGTTTTTTCACCCAAAATAAAGCTGATCAGGGCGGAGGAGTTTATTTATTGCCGCCTTGGCCAAACGATAATATTTTTGTAATGAAGAATTCTGTATTTGATAACAATTCTGCAATTTCGGCCGGTGGAGGATTGTATTCCAACATCAATACCAGTGGTGGGACACCTTTAGGTAACCTTATTTTAAACTGTACTTTCACAAACAATTCAGCAGGCTATTTGGGTGGTGGTGTATATAACGAAGGGAACAGCCGGTTTTATAATTGTTTATTCTATAATAATGAAACACCCAGTTCATCACGGGACTGGATGGTTAATGGCGCGAAATTTTTCTATTGTGCCACACAAGAGAGCTATCTATCTTCAACCAATATCATCCTTTATTCAAATCCGTTTATGCCCAACAGCCTAACCCTAAATAGCGATTCGTACTGCGTTAATGCAGGAACACCCGACACAACCGGGTTAGGCTTACCTGAATTTGATATAGAAGGGAATCGTAGAATTTTAAACGATACTATCGACATAGGAGCTTTCGAAAGTATCTACAAAAATAAAAAAACCGACATTCTTTTGGATAACGTTATTGTTAATAACAGCAGTTTCGATCCTTTAATTGAAAATAGCATCCTTTGGGCAATCCATTATGTAAAAGATGGGGGAACCATAAGTTTTAGCAAAGATTTAACAATTGATGTAACATCTCAAATTGCACTCGGACAGAAATCAGTTAGTATAGATGGTGAGAAAAACAGGATTATTTTTGATGGGGGCGATAGTACCCGGATTTTTATTGTTAATGGGTTTAATTACGATATGATTTCAGAAATATCATTGCGAAATCTTACTATCCAAAATGGATATGCTAATGATGGTGGTGGCATTTATAACAGTGTGTTTAGTAGTTCAAGGCTCAATATCGAAAATTGTTTGCTTTATTCAAATTACGCGTATTATGGCGGGGGAATTTATTACGAAGGCTTTGGAACCCTTAATAACAATGTATTTATAAACAATAAAGGGATTTCCGGTGCAGGTTTATATGTTTACGATAATTATAATTCTAAACATATTAATAATTGCAGCTTTTATGCAAACACAAGCAACAATGGATCAGGAGCAGGTATTCGTGCAAATGGGGGTATTTTTACAAATTGTTTGATTTACGGGAATTCTGCTCCATCCAATAGTGATGCAGAGTTTTCTGCTTCTACAGTTTTTAATTATTGTGCATCCGGAAGAGATTTATCCAGTCAGGGAACCGGTAATATTGTGTTGACAGAAAATCCCTTCGATGGGACAACCCTTTACGATAGCTTAAAACTTAAAACAGGTTCACTTCTTATTGATGCCGGCAATCCTGATACCAACGGATTAAAATTAATTAAATCCGATTTTCTGGGGAATACCAGAATAGTAGGCGATGCTATCGATATTGGTGCCTATGAGTATTATAACCACTCGATATTTGCATCGGTTAACAACCCTTTATACGGAAAAATTCTTCCGGGTACCATTCAAGTACTTGACGGCTCTACGCATCGGTTAAAAATTGAGCCAAATCCTGGCTTTTTACTCGATTCGATAAAAATTGACCATATCCAAACTGATTCCGCAGAATATTATTCATTTATAAATATTGCCGGCGATCATTCCATAGAGGTGTTTTTTCATCCTGATACTTTTGATGTACAAATAGTAACTGGTGTAAACGGTGTTGCATCTCATGAAAGCGTAATTGTGACTTATCTCGATACAGTAAATATTATTATTAAACCAGATACCGGATATAGCATTGGGTCAATTGAATTCAATGGTATTGATGTTTCTTCAAATCTTATTAGAAAGGATACTTCCATGGTTTATCCAATCATGAAATCTACTAAAGATGCAATACTTAATATAAGTTTCAAACCCGATATTTTTAGGATATCGACCAGACTTAATAATTACAACATTGGTAATATTACACCTTGGGTTGCTTTTTTAAGTTATTGGGATTCCATAACTTTTAGTATAACTACCATGAAAGGATATAGTATTGAATCGGCATTGCTGGGCGATTCAAATATTTTGGCAGATCTCTCGCTTAATGGTAACGAGTGCACCTTTAAAGTAAAAAAACAATTGTCTGATAAATTATTGGATATAAAATTTAAAGTCGACTCATTTGATATAACTGTAATTTCCGATACCAATGGGGTAATAACACCGGATTTTGTCCGTGTAAGTTATTTTAATCCTTACGAATTCTTTGTTTTACCCGATTCTGGTTATGTACCTTATTCTTTTGAGATTGGTGATATGAAATATATAGATCATGCATATACCGATAGCGGATATTTTCAAGTCCTTACAAGAAACGATTCGCTTTGGTTCAGAGCTTCAAATATTTTAAAATCAAATCGGGTTAAAATTAATTTCGGGAAGGCTAAATTAAATATAAAAGTTAATGTATCTGGCAATGGTACGGTTACACCCGGGGATACATTGGTAGATTTCGGTAATTCGTTGATGTTTAATATTTATCCGGAAACAGGCTACTATATTGCATCAGCATATTGCGGAGAGCAAAATATTCTGGAACTTTTAAGCCAGGTAGAATCGCATTATACTTACAGAATTCAAAGTATTACAAGTGATACAACTTTTAGTATAACCTTTGCCAAGTACAATGGCATCAAAGATTTTTCTTTGTTAAAGACAGAGTTAGATATTTACCCTAACCCGGCAAGCGATAGAATTAGTTTACGTTTAAACAGTGATTTTTCAGCCAATGAGGTTATATTAAAACTTTATAATGTGACAGGTGAATTGGTTTACCTGAAAAATTACGGTGAGTTTAAATCAGCTATTATAGATGTTTCAAAACTAGAGCAAGGTGAATATCTGTTATCAATAAATTCTACCGACAATATTATTCTTGTCAGTAGGAAAATAGTTATTCAGCACTAAAGAATTCGAAATTCCAATTCAATTAATTCGAAGAAAATAATAAAGGCTGCCCGGTTTTTCCGAACAGCCTTTCTATTAGATTAATGTTTATATCTTAAGAATTTGCCTCGATCAAAATCTCAAGAATTTTAATTGCTGCAACCGAAACCGACGATCCCGGGCCGAAAATAGCCATTACTCCGGCATCGTACAGATATTGGTAATCCTGGGCAGGAATTACCCCGCCTGCAATTACCATGATATCTTCGCGGCCCAGTTTTTTCAACTCTTCGATAACTTGCGGGACAAGGGTTTTATGTCCGGCAGCCAGCGAAGAAACGCCCAATACATGAACATCGTTTTCAACAGCCTGGCGTGCAGCTTCGGCCGGGGTCTGGAATAATGGGCCAATGTCAACATCGAACCCGATATCGGCATAGCCGGTCGAAACAACTTTGGCGCCGCGGTCGTGGCCGTCCTGGCCCATTTTGGCAACCATAATACGTGGGCGGCGGCCTTCCATTTTGGCAAATTTATCGCAAAGCTCTTTGGCTTTTTTGAAGTTTTCGTCGCTGCCCGATTCTGTTGAATAAACCCCGTTAATTGAACGTATCACTGCTTTGTACCTCCCTGAAACTTTTTCTATGGCATCGGAAATTTCGCCCAGTGTAGCGCGGTTTTTCGCTGCTTCGATCGATAAAGCTAGCAAATTACCTTTACCCGAGCGTGCCGATTCTGTTAATTTTTCGAGCGATGCCTGAACCGCAGCATTGTCCCTTTCTTTTTTTAACTGGGCCAGGCGTTTAATTTGTGCTTCGCGCACTGCTGTATTGTCAACTTCCAGAATATCAAGCGGATCTTCTTTGTCGAGCCGGTATTTGTTAACACCAACAATGGTATCGAGTTTCGAATCGATACGTGCCTGCTTGCGGGCAGCAGCCTCTTCGATACGCATTTTCGGGATACCGGTTTCGATGGCTTTTGCCATACCCCCAAGTTCTTCTACCTCCTCGATTAATGCCCATGCTTTGTGTGCAAGATCATGTGTTAAGGCTTCGACATAATAAGAACCCGCCCAGGGATCGACCGAACGGCAAACATTGGTTTCTTCCTGGATATATATTTGGGTGTTCCGGGCAATACGTGCCGAAAAATCGGTTGGTAAAGCAATAGCCTCGTCAAGTGCGTTGGTATGAAGCGATTGGGTATGCCCCAAAGCTGCTGCCATGGCTTCGATACAGGTACGGGCAACATTGTTGTACGGATCCTGCTCGGTGAGCGACCAGCCCGAAGTTTGGGAGTGGGTGCGCAGAGCAAGCGATTTAGGGTTTTTTGGTTCGAATTTGTTTACAATTTTTGCCCAAAGTAAACGTGCCGCGCGCATTTTGGCTATTTCCATAAAATGGTTCATGCCAATTGCCCAGAAGAACGACAGGCGAGGGGCGAAGGCATCTACATCCAAACCAGCTTTAATACCTGTGCGGATATAATCCAATCCGTCGGCAAGTGTGTAGGCCAGCTCGATATCGGCTGTAGCCCCGGCTTCCTGCATGTGGTAACCCGAAATACTTATAGAGTTGAACTTTGGCATTTTTTGCGAAGTAAACTCAAAAATATCGGCAATAATACGCATCGACATTTCGGGCGGATAAATATACGTGTTACGAACCATAAACTCCTTGAGGATGTCGTTCTGTATGGTACCGCTTAATTCTTCCAGTGTTGCACCCTGTTCCAAAGCTGCCACAATATAAAACGCCATAACGGGCAAAACGGCGCCGTTCATGGTCATAGATACCGACATTTTATTCAGGGGTATCTGGTCGAACAGAATTTTCATATCGAGAATCGAATCGATAGCCACACCAGCTTTGCCCACATCGCCCAAAACGCGTTCGTGGTCGGAGTCGTACCCGCGGTGGGTGGCAAGGTCGAAGGCAACAGAAAGTCCTTTCTGACCGGCGGCCAGGTTACGCCTGTAAAAGGCATTCGATTCTTCGGCGGTCGAAAAACCTGCATACTGGCGGATAGTCCAGGGTTGCATTACATACATGGTCGAATATGGGCCACGCAGGTAAGGTGCAACACCGGCTGCATAATTCAGGTGCTCCATTTCCAAAAGATCGTCTTTGGAATACACCGGTTTTACCGGTATTTGTTCGGGAGTAAGCCAGTTCTTTTTAATGTTGTGCTGCTTCTCCCACTCAGCCGCCGCAACCCGCGAGGCCTGAGTTCCTTTTATGTCTATTTTACTAAAATCGGGTTTCATTCTTTTTAATTTTGAATTGAAAATTTTGAATTGTGAATGAATAAAATTTTCAACTCTTCGTTAGATATTTATCCTTAGTTGTAATTATAATGCTCTTTAAAATTTTAATTATTTCGTTGCATTCACTATTCAAATCTTGGTATTCATCAGAAGGTAAATAATCGGAATCTTTCAAAAGGTTTAACCAGTAAGCCGTTTCTCTCGCTTCTTTAAGAGAAATACTAAGTTTATTTACAAAATCGGCTTTAGAAACACTCTCCATAGCTTCATTTACATTGGCTCCTATTGAAGTTCCTGATTTAAGAATCTGTTTTGAAAGAGTAAATTCCTTTTTAGTTTCACTCAATAATTTATATAACTTAACTATCTCCAGAGCGAACCTGTAGGATTTCTGAACAATAATATTTTCAGTCTCTTTCATGAATTCTCAATTTTCTTCCTTTGGTCGAAGAGCTCGCTTCGCTCGGTTCAGGATTCAAAATTCACAATTATTTTCTTTCCAGCGTATTTAGACTCCTTTAAATTTTAATCCCCAGCTTTAAATGAAAATCCTTTAGCGTTTCCAGCACATTCGATTTAACATGAATGAAGTTGGAAATGCCTTTGGCTTTCAGTTCGTCCATACAGGCAGGTGCACCGGCGACTACCAGGATGGCTTTATCTTTTAAAGCATCGTTTACTTCGGGAACGATGGTTGCATATTCATCGTCGCTGCTGCAAACTACAATAATATCCGATTTAGCGTCGAGGGCAGCTTTAACTCCTTCTTCGGCAGTTTTGAAGCCTAAATTATCTACTACTTCGTAGCCGGCACAGGCAAAGAAATTGCACGAGAAGGTTGCACGGGCTTTGCGGAAGGCAAGGTTTCCGATGGTAAGCATGAATACTTTCGGCCATTGACCGCTTTTTTCGGTTGCCAGCCGCAATTTTTCAAACTCGGCAGCTCCGCGGAATTGCCGGATTGGGGTTACCACGTTGCCATCAATCTCTACCGATTCTGAAGCCAGGACACTTTCGTCAATTTGCTTGAGGATAGATTCGTTGAAATTCGGATACTGGTTTGTTCCTAGTAAAATCTCACGACGGGTAGCTATGTTGTTGCTACCTTGAACCGCTGATTCACCAATGGCTTTTTGAACAATTCCATCTTTCAGCGCCTGCAGGTATCCGCCCTTCGAATCGATATCGAGAAAGAGTTTCCACGCTTCGCTAATGATAGAATCGGTAAGGTTTTCGATATAATACGAACCAGCTGAAGGATCGACAATTTTATCGAAATACGATTCTTCTTTCAGGATAATCTGAATATTTCGGGCAATACGATCGGAGAATTGGTTTGGCTTCTTAAACGATTTATCGAAGGGTTTTACTACCAGTGAATTGGTACCGCCAATTACAGCCGACATTGCTTCGGTAGTTGCACGCAAAACGTTTACATACGGATCGTAAACCGTGTTGTGCCATTGCGAGGTATGCGAATTGATATGAACTGTTTTCTGTTCCGATTTATACGCTTCGAGAAGTTTTGCAAACAGGAACCGGGCAGCACGCACCTTGGCAATTTCCATGAAGTAATTAGTGCCAACCCCGAGGTTTACCTGTAAATGTTTTGCTAGTGTGGTTACCGATACCCCCATATTGCTTAAACGGGTAAGATATTCGGCTGCCATGGAAAGGGTGAAGCCAAGCTCCTGCACAACCGAAGCCCCGGCATTGCTGAAATGTTGTCCGTTTACCGAAAGCACCCTGTAATTCGGCAGGTTGTTTTCTGCAAATTCTAGGATCGATTTTATGGTTTCAAAATCGGACTTTTCATCTTTTCCCCAGGCGCCATTTATAGTAAGGCAACCCAGCGGATCGAAACTTACTGCCCCGGTAATTCTTGTTTTGTCAAGTTTACGGCTTTGCACTTCATCCGAAAGCATTTTAATAACTTCCAGGGAATTATGCCCGCTAAGGAAATACACCCCGATACAATCGATGTAAATATCTTTCAAAAGAGCGCTGATATCGGTTTGGGTTTTAATTATACATTGATCTTTTTTACAATATACATCAAAACCAATCGAAGTTACTCCCCTTTCAAGAATGAAAAGAGCATTTTCATTTGCCGATTTGGGATCGGAAACCAGAATGTCCTGCCTTATTTCCCATTCGTTTGAGTTTACATTGTTACCGCGTATATAAGGAAATTCGCCCGGCAATGCATTTAAATACTCTTTGCCGGTCAGGTCTTCGCTCCTATAATAGGGCTTTACCCTTAACCCCTCCAAGGTTTTCCAGATAAGCTTTTTTTCGTAGTCGGCGCCCTTCAGATCTTTCTGAATAACCGCTTCCCACTGTTCGGTGCTTACCGGAGGAAATTCGTTAAACAATTTTTCTTTACTATTAGCCATAATAAATGTTCTATTTATAGAATTCTCATAATTAATCTTTTGAGACAGTTTTTTAACAATTTATCAGCCCGATTTTATAATGGTTTTATTTGTTTAAAAAAATCGTTGCCTTTATCATCTACTAAAATAAATGCCGGGAAATCAACCACTTCAATTTTCCAGATTGCTTCCATGCCTAACTCGGGATATTCCAGAACTTCAACCTTTTTAATATTGTTCTGGGCAAGAATAGCTGCGGGGCCACCGATACTTCCGAGGTAAAACCCGCCATATTTTTTGCAGGCACCGGTAACCTCCTGGCTCCGGTTTCCTTTGGCAATCATTATTTTACTGCCGCCCAGCGACTGGAATAAATCGACGTACGAGTCCATACGCCCGGCAGTAGTCGGGCCGAACGAACCCGAGGCCATTCCTTTCGGGGTTTTTGCCGGGCCGGCATAATATATCGGGTGATCTTTAATGTATTGGGGCAATCCTTCACCGCTATCAACACGCTCTTTAAGTTTTGCGTGGGCTATGTCGCGGCCTACAACAATAGTTCCTGTTAACGAAAGGCGAGTGGCTATGGGGTGTTTCGTAAGTTCGGCCAGGATATCATTCATTGGTTTGTTCAGGTCGATTTTAACAACCTTGCCCTCATTTGTTTTTCTGAATTGTTCGGGTATATATTTACCGGGGTTGTCCTCAAGCTTTTCGATCCAAAGTCCATCTTTATTTACTTTAGCCTTAATGTTCCGGTCGGCAGAGCAGGAAACGCCCAATCCAACCGGACATGAGGCCCCATGACGTGGCAGACGGATTATTCGCACATCGTAGGCAAAATATTTGCCACCGAACTGTGCTCCGATACCCAGTTTCCAGGCTTCCTGCAACACTGTTTTTTCAAGTTCAATATCGCGGAAGGCCTGGCCGCTTTCGTTACCAGAGGTTGGCAGGTTATCGAGGTATTTTGCCGATGCCAGTTTAACGGTTTTGAGGGTTGCTTCGGCCGAGGTGCCACCAATAACAAATGCCAGGTGATATGGGGGACAGGCAGCTGTGCCCAGGCTTCGCATTTTTTCAACCAGAAAACTCACCAAGGTTTTGGGGTTCAACAAAGCTTTTGTTTCCTGGTAAAGGTAGGTTTTATTAGCCGATCCGCCGCCTTTTGCTATAAACAGGAACTTATATTCATCGCCCGAAGTTGCTGCCAAATCAATTTGTGCCGGAAGGTTTGTGCCCGAGTTTTTCTCGGTGTACATGTCCAAAGGAATTGTTTGGGAGTAGCGTAAATTTTCCTCGGTATAGGTTTGGTATATGCCTTTCGAGAGTGCTTCTTCATCGTTGCCGCCAGTCCATACCTGCTGGCCTTTTTTCCCCATAACAATGGCTGTGCCGGTATCCTGGCAGAAGGGCAACTGGCCTTTAGCCGCAATTTCGGCATTTTGCAGCATGGTTAAGGCAACATATTTGTCGTTCTCGCTGGCTTCGGGGTCAAGCAGTACATCGGCTACCATCTGGTGGTGTTCGGCCCTGAGCAGGAAAGAACAATCCCTCATTGCAGTTTTTGCCAGAAGGGTTAGTGCTTCCGGCTCAACTTTAAGTATTTTTTTGCCTTCGAATTCCGATACGGAAACATAATCAGAACTCAGCTTATAATAATCAGTTGCATCGTTTCCAAGCGGGAAAGGCTCCTGGTATTTAAATGGCGGTGTGGGCATATAATTTGTTTTTAGTTATTATTCTCACTTACCAGTCCCCCTTTATAAGGGAGACATAAGAGCTTATCTATCTCTTCTGCCTGCTGGGCCAAAATAGCCTTATGTTTTCCTACGACTATCGGCCGCCGGAGCAAAACCGGGTTTTCAACAATAATGTCGATCCATTCGTCGTCGGTAAAATTTCTGCCTTTCAGCTCATTTTTGTAAACAGCTTCCTGCGTACGAATTAAACCAAAGGGTTTAAGGTTAGCTTTAAGCAGTATTTCCTTAATTTGATCAACAGCCAAACCTGTTTTAAGGTATTCAACTATTTGAAAATTACTTGTTTTAGACTGAAGGTAGGCCAAGCCTTCCCGGCTTTTCCGGCACCGGGGGTTATGGTAAATTTTTATTGTTGTTTCAATTTTTCCGGCCATATTCCATTAAAAAAGCTTTAATAAAACTGTTAATTTCGCCGTCGAGTACCGCTTGGGTATTACCGGTTTCCACGCCGGTACGCAAATCTTTCACCAATTTATATGGATGTAAAACATAGTTACGGATTTGTGAGCCCCACTCTATTTTTTTCTTTTTTCCTTCGATTTCGGCCTGCTTCTCCATTCGTTTCCTGAGCTCCATTTCATATAAATGCGAACGTAGTATGCGCATGGCATTTTCGCGGTTCTTTAGCTGCGAGCGGGTTTCGGTGTTTTCGACATAAATGCCGGTTGGCAAATGCCTTACGCGAACACCGGTTTCAACCTTGTTTACATTTTGCCCGCCGGCACCGCCCGAGCGGAAAGTGTCCCATTCGAGATCGGCAGGGTTAATTTCAATTTCTATATCGTCATCAACTACCGGGGAAACAAATACCGATGCAAAAGATGTATGCCTGCGGGCATTTGAATCGAAAGGCGAAATGCGCACAAGACGGTGTACCCCGTTTTCGCTTTTAAGATATCCGTATGCATAATCGCCGTTAAATTCGAGTGTTACCGATTTAATACCAGCCTCATCGCCTGCAAGGTAGCTTATCTCTTTCACCTGGCATCCGTTTCGCTCTCCCCAACGGATATACATTCGCATAAGCATTTCGGCCCAATCCTGGCTTTCGGTCCCACCGGCACCGGCATTAATTTTTAATATAGCGCCCAGTTGATCTTCATCTTCACCGAGCATATTTTTTAGCTCAAGCTCTTCGATTAGTTTCAGGGTGACAGAAAACTGCTCGTCGATTTCCTTCTCCGAAGCTTCTCCGGCTTCGGCAAAATCGATTAAAACCTGTAGGTCGTCGAGATGGTTTTTAATTTCTTTATACGATTCTGTCCAAAACTTCAGTCCCGAAATTTTTTTCATCTGCGCTTCGGCTGCCCTGGCATCGTTCCAAAAACCGGGTGCATGGGTTTTGGCCTCTTCAAATTCTATTTCGTGTTGTTTGTTGTCGATGTCAAAGATGCCTCCTTAGCGCTGCTTCGCGCTCAAAAAGTTCTTTGATTTGCTCGTTTGTGACCATTAATAAACCTATTATTAAAAATGAGTGCCAAAATTAGCAAATATGTACGAGAGTGCCTAAAACATTTATCGAAATTGGCAAGGGCAAAATATTTTAGGGTTCCTGTAAAGTGCATGTTATGTTAAAATTGATTATTTTCGTTTCTGTTCAAGTAAAAAATCTAACCTAAACCGTTTGGTACAATTCGTTTATTATGCTTGTAAAAACATACGGGAGCGCTGTTTTTGGTATCGATGCCGAAATAATTACAATAGAAGTAAATGTTTCCCAGGGCTCTAAATTTTTTCTTGTTGGCCTACCCGATAATGCCGTAAAAGAAAGCCAGCAAAGGGTTTTATCGGCTATAAAAACCAATAACTTTAAATGGCCGGGCAAGAAAATAATCATTAACATGGCTCCTGCCGATGTGCGCAAAGAAGGGGCAGCTTACGACTTACCCATTGCCATTGGCTTACTGGCAGCAAGCGATCAGGTTGCTTCTTCGCAATTGGCCGATTATATTATTATGGGCGAATTATCGCTCGATGGCAGCATACAGCCCATAAAAGGAGTATTGCCCATCGCTATTGAGGCAAGAAAAAGAGGTTTTAAGGGCTTTATACTCCCTAAAGAAAATGCCCGCGAAGCCGCAGTTGTCAACAACCTCGATATTTTTGGCGTGGGGCATATTATGGAGGTCATTGGTTTTCTGAACAAACAAACTGAAATTGATCCGACCATTGTAGATACCCGAAACGATTTTTTTTCAAACATAAACGACTACCAGGTCGATTTTGCCGATGTTAAAGGACAGGAAAACGTGAAGCGTGCCCTTGAAATAGCTGCAGCGGGGGGACATAACCTTTTGATGATTGGTGCACCAGGCGCAGGAAAAACCATGCTTGCCAAACGTTTGGCATCGATAATTCCGCCACTTTCGCTCCACGAAGCCCTCGAAACTACAAAAATACATTCGGTGGCTGGCATTCTGGGCAAACATTCTTCGCTAATTACCCACAGGCCTTTTCGCAGCCCGCACCATACCATTTCCGATATTGCCCTTGTTGGCGGGGGTACTTTTCCACAGCCAGGCGAGATTTCGCTGGCACATAACGGAGTACTGTTTCTCGACGAACTGCCTGAGTTTAAACGCACTGTGCTCGAAGTGTTGCGCCAGCCACTCGAAGACAGGCATATCACTATTTCGCGCTCGAAATATACCATCGACTACCCGGCAAGTTTTATGATGGTGGCATCGATGAACCCTTGTCCCTGCGGATATTATAACCATCCGGAGAAAGAGTGTGTTTGTAGTCCGGGAGTGGTACAGAAATACCTGAACAAAATCAGCGGTCCCCTGCTCGATCGCATTGATATTCACATTGAGGTTGTTCCTGTTCCGTTTAATAAACTTTCGGAGGAACAGAACAGCGAGAACAGCGAAATGGTAAGAAGCAGGGTTTCGATGGCACGAAAGGTACAGGAACAGCGCTTTAACGATATTGAGGGCGTGCATTGCAACGCCCAAATGAATTCTGCATTGCTGCGTAAACATTGCCAATTGGACCAGGCGTGTGTAAGTCTATTAAAAACTGCCATGGATAAGCTCGGGCTGTCGGCGAGGGCTTACGACCGGATATTAAAAGTTTCGCGCACAATAGCAGATATGGAGCAATGCGAAAGCATTCAACCCGCACATGTTGCCGAAGCCATACAGTATCGGAGCCTCGACCGCGAAAATTGGGCAGGTAACTAACCGGACGTTTTTTTACGGGATAATCTTTACCGTTTTATTTTCAATCATCTCCTGTAGTTGCGACAATAGGGCTTGTTCCTGCCTGTCGATATGGCCGTCATCGAAAGCCATAGCCATAATCGAATCGTACTCTGCACGGGTAACCAGGTGGTCTTCAATAGCCTTTTCAATGAGCTCCCTTAGTTTACCTGCACTTTCACTATAAACCATGTTCTGTTTTTTTTGATAAATATATTGATGTTTTCGCTGGTTGTGATTATGTTAAAACAATTAAATACGAACAATTATTACCTGGCTTTCCGGAAATGTTTTTTATCAGCTTTGAATGGTGCCTGGTTATTTTTATTTGTTTTGCCCCGAAAGAGTTTTGCTGCTATATCGCTTCGGCCTATTTGCCTGAGCCGATCCTCGATTTTTTGACGAAATTCGGGTTTGTACCAAAAAAAGTACATGCGCTGGTTTAATTTTTCATCTTTGGTGCGTGCAGTGAAAACCTTTTCGAGGGTGTAGGGGTGATAGCCGGAATAGAAGATTACTGTGGCCAGGGTCATTGGGGTTGGGGTGAAGTCTTGCACCTGCTCCAGCCTGAAATTATTATTTTTAGCTTCTATGGCCAAAAGCGCCATATCTTCTTCGCAGCTCCCGGGATGGCTAGAAATAAAGTAGGGTATGAGCTGTTGGTTTAGGCCTTCTTTGTTATTAATGCTTTCAAAAACCAACTTAAACTGATTAAATAGTTCAAATGGGGGTTTTCGCATGAGGCATAATACTTTTTGCGAAGTATGTTCGGGAGCAACCTTTAAACGGCCCGATACATGCCGCGAAACTAATTCATTTATATATTCGCTATGGCTTTTTTGCACAGCAGCAGGGGCATTTTTATCGAGCAGCAGGTCGTAGCGAATGCCACTCCCTATAAAAACCTTCTTAATTTCAGGTAGTTGTTCAGCAGCACGATAGATTTCAAGCAGTGAGGAATGGCTTGTATTGAGGTTTTGGCAGATAGAAGGAAATATGCACGATGGCCTTTTGCATTTTTCGCATATCAAAAGGTTATGCCCTTTCATTTTATACATATTTGCACTGGGGCCGCCCAGGTCGGTTATATAGCCTTTAAAGCCGGGCATTTTTATTATTTGCCTTACTTCATTAAGAATTGATTTTTTCGAACGCGATGCGATAAATTTGCCCTGATGGGCCGATATGGCACAAAAACTGCACCCCCCAAAACATCCCCTGTGCAGGTTCACCGAGAATTTTATCATTTCAAATGCCGGTATTGCGCCTTTATTGTTATAGCGCGGATGGGGCAGCCGTGTATAAGGCAAATCGAAGGAACTATCAAGTTCCCCGTCGTCCATTGGAGTATATGGTGGGTTAATAACAATACGTACGTTCCCGGTAAGCTGGTGAATGCGCCGGGCATGTATTTTGTTCGACTCCTCCTCAATAATTTTAAAATTCGATGCGTATATTTTTTTATCGGCCAGGCAAGCTTCGTGCGGTGCAATTTCAATATCGCTGAAACCGTTAGCTGCTGGCAGTGGCAAGCCAGAAGATTGCACCCAGGCTGTTTGCCTGATAGTTTTTAATGAACCGAAAGGAATATTGCCTGACAATTGGTGCAATAATTCTGTAAGGGGTTTTTCACCCATACCGTATATAAGCAAATCGGCGCCCGAAGTAACCAGAATACCCGGCAATAGCTTGTCCTGCCAGTAATCGTAATGTGTCAGGCGGCGCATCGATGCCTCGATACCTCCAATTACAACAGGCACATCGGGATAAAGTTTCTTGAGGATCCCGGTATATATGTTTACAGCATAATCGGGGCGGAAACCCGACTTGCCGCCCGGGGTATAGGCATCGTCGGAGCGGAGCCGTTTGTTGGCTGTATAATGGTTTACCATCGAATCCATACAGCCGGCAGAAACCCCAAAAAACATCCGGGGCTTCCCGAGTTTTTTAAAATCGCGTAAATCGTCGCGCCAGTTAGGCTGTGGCACTATTGCCACTTTAAAGCCGTGTTTTTCAATTATGCGGCCGATTACCGCTGCCCCAAAAGATGGATGATCGACATACGCATCGCCTGTGAACAGGATAACGTCGGGTTCGTCCCAGCCCCGTTCTTTTAGCTCTTTAACAGAAGTAGGGAGCCAGTCAGTTATCTTGCCGGTACCAATCAATCGGTTATTGTTAATGTATCTTTTTTCAGGTTAATACCTTTATTCAGTTCATCTATAGCCACCTGTAAGGTGTTGTCGATTTTTTCGATTACAGGGTAAAACCCTTCATTGTCAAAAATATTTCTTGCAATATAGGCTTTGAGCTGAGTTTCAATAATGAATTTTGAGGCCTGCAAGCCGGCTTTATTTAAAGGCACACCATTGGATGCCGCATAATTGGTAAATATTTTTTTTACATTTTGTTTATCAAGAAAATTCAACAATTCTTCAATAGATTTCAAACGGTTTAGTTTATCACGGTTTTTATCGGAATACTCCAGGGCAAACCTGTATATCAACCCCCTGTTGCGGATTTCCGCAAAATAATTGGAATAACCACTGGTGTCTAGGGGGACAAAAATATCGGGCATTATGCCGCCACCTCCGTAAACAGTTCTTCCCCCGGCTGTAGTATATTTTAACGAGTCGGAAAAAATAATACTGTCGCGCTGCAATAATTCACCATGGTCGAACCGGCTGGAGAGCTCGTTGTAATAATCTTCAGAGCCATTATTGTAGGGTTTTTGGATACTTCGCCCCGAGGGAGTGTAATACCTGGCAATGGTAAGCCTTATTGCCGAGCCGTCGGACATCATGTTTTGTTCTTGCACAAGGCCTTTTCCAAAAGAGCGGCGGCCAATTACCAGTCCACGATCGTTGTCTTGAATTGCGCCTGCAAGAATTTCGCTGGCCGATGCCGAAGTTTCGTCGATTAATACAACAAGTTCTACATCTTTACAGAGGCCACCTTTGGCAGCCCTGAAGTTTTCGCGGTTACGGGAGTTACCTTCGGTATATACAATAAGTTGTCCCTCGCCAAGAAACTGATCGGCCACATTAACCGCTGTATTGAGCAACCCACCGCCATTGCCCCTCAAATCGAGTATCATTTTTTGCATGCCCTGCCCCAATAGTTTTGCTGCAGCCGAAGCAAACTCTTCAAAGGTTGTACGCGAAAATGTGCTTATACGAATGTACCCGATAGAATTTGTAACCATATATGCTACATCAACACTATACAGGGGTATTTGGTCGCGGGTGATTGTAAAGTTCAGGAGGTCTTTTACCTGGTTTCGGCTAATGCCAACATTAACGGTAGTTCCCTGTGGCCCTTTAAGCATTTTTACAATTGAATCGCTTGGTATTTTTGCCCCGGCAACGGTAATGTTGTTTACTGTAATAATGCGGTCGCCCGACAGTATGCCAACTTTTTCTGAGGGCCCGTTAGCAATGGCCTTTAAAACAACAAGGGTATCGTTGAGCATATTAAATTGTACCCCAATACCACTGAAATTGCCTTCAAGTGGCTCGTTTACCTGGGCAAACTCCGTTGCCGGTATATATTGCGAATGTGGATCGAGAAGTTCCAGCAGTTTAGGAATGGTTTTCTCGGTAAGTTGGTTTTTATCTACCGGATCGACGTATTCCCTGGAAATGTAATTGATAACATTGGTAAGCTTATCGGTACGAGGGTATATAATATATTGGTTGTCGGGTTTTTGCACATGGTAATACCTGCCAATAAACATGCCGACAACAATGCTAATAGCTATAATTATGGGCAGTAGTATGCCAAAAAGTTTTTTTTTGTTCATCTTAGTCAATTTCCAAAAATTCTATCTCAATATTTGCTTTCTCCAGTAATTTCAACCCATCGTCGGAATGATAATTATCGCAGAACACCACACGGCGTATGCCCGATTGTATAATTAGTTTGGCACATTCAACACAGGGAGAAGTAGTTATATAAAGTGTAGCCCCCTCACTGCTGTTGTTGCTTTTGGCCACTTTTGTAATAGCATTTGCTTCGGCATGCAACACATATGGTTTTGTTATTCCGTTTTCGTCTTCACAAACATTCTCAAATCCTTCGGGCGTGCCATTGTAACCATCCGATATTATCATGCGGTCTTTCACTATAAGGGCACCCACCTGGCGCCTGATACAGTATGAATTTTTTGCCCAGATACGTGCCATTTCGAGGTATCGCCTGTCAAAATCAGTTTGTCGCTTGCCGTAAGGTTTCCTGGTATCGTATTTGTTCATCAGGGTGAATCTCTTTTATTGCCTGCAAAAAGTGCAGCAAAGATAATATTAATTCTTCCAACAATTTGAAAATTTTAGGCCCATAATTTTTATCAGGTACGGGGTTACGAAGGCTGTTCGGTAAACATAATCAATGTTTTGCGGTGTATTGTTAATAAACATTTAACTTAAAGCTAATAAGCAGGAAATACCTGTATCGTAATTTTGGAAAAACTAATAATATGGAGAACCTTAATACAGTTGACGATTTAATTTCGATAGATGAGATGGTGAACGATTATTTGTTTACCGATTGCCTTTTAAGAACAGAATTTCTGGTTGGAAGTGATTTCAAGCGATCACGAAAGCTGGTTTGGGCCGATTTTATCTGAGAAGGCCAACCCTTTTTGCTATTTAACAATAAAACCTGGCATTTTGCCGCCATACGGTAAATGTTGCAAAAACAGCCTTTTAAGTTCTTATGTTTATTTTCGGAAATTCATCAGCTCCGGCGCTGATAGCACCTGACCCAATCGATGTCCATTGTTGCAGGCAAACCGCTTTCAATTTCGGTGTAAAGCCCTGCACTAATGTTAATAAACATTTCACCCTTAGGTACATTCAAGTTTGTGCGGTGCATTTCCAATCCGTTCACCCTCCAGATTATTTCATTGGCAGTCCATTCAACGGAGTATATAAAATAATCTGAGGCTAATTTTCCACGTCGGTATGTTTTTTTGTTTTCAGGGCTATCTGAAGTTATAGTGTTAAACATACATTTATTTTGTGCATTAATAACATTTATGTGAGGTTCCATAGTATTGCCTACCATCCAGAAGGCATTTTGTACATGGGGGTTTCGGGCAATTTTAATTTTGGCTTCAAAAAGCCCGTGTTCCTGCCTGAAACTTCCTCCAGTGTTAATAAGGCCTGATGTATAATTAAATTCGTGGGGGGCAAAGCCAATTTCAGGGTTCCAGATTTTGCCTTCGCATTTTTCTTTGCGGGTGGTAATCTGTAAAATTCCCCCTTTAAAGCTTAAATTATTACCATCGGTTATGCAATGCTTTTCATCTGCCAAAGAATAGCTCTCGTTTAACAATTCGTTTCCCCAGTAATATCGGGTAATCCATTTATTTGTGTCGAGTTTGCCGGCTTCAAACTCATCTTCGAAAGTTAGTTCCCAAGTACGTAACCATTCAAATTTTTTGTGGTTGCGAGTTTTAAAGTACCATTTTATTTTTTCGGAATCCTTCAATTTCTCAAATTCCAATTGCCGTGCAAAAGGTTCCGATTGTTTCCACCGTGTTTTTGGGGCCATTGTCAGGTACTTCTTCTTTTCGGCGAAGGTACTGCCGGAAAGATATTCTTTTAGTGAAAGGTATTTCTCGAGTTTTGCCGAATCTTTAATGCTTTTATAATTGGCAAACTCTTTTGATTCCCGGAATGCAAAGTACTTTTTTATTTCAGCATCGGATGAAAGCATTTTATATTCTGTTTCGAGCTTATATTCATCGGTATCTTTGAAAGTTTTTCTTTCGATTGCCTGGCGTTCCTGTTTAAAAGAAGAAGAATTTATTTTCGATTGTAAATCGAGAAATAATTGATATTCACCCGATTCGCTGAGTTTATTATATGCATTCAGAAATGGCGAAGTTGCGTGTTTAAGGTAGTTTTTTATCTCCTTCGATTTTGAAAGCAGTTTGTATTCGTGCAATTTTTTACCTGCGTCAGATGCTTTGAAATCCGACTTGCCCATATTGGCTTTTTGCTCGAAGAAAGCCGATGAGTTTATGTATTTTTTAAGTTCTTCGTAAAGGGCAAGTTTGTCCGAGCCCCTTACGGTATTGTAATCTTTAAAAAGTTTATCGGATGTAAATTTCTGATAGGCCCTAATGCTTTCAGATTTCGACTTAGCATGGTATTCGGCAAGGGTTTTTCCTAAATCGGAAAGTTCAAAGCGCTTTTTCCCCGATTGTGCATAAAAGTTCTTAACCTCGCTAAAGGCGGGTGTTTTAATTAATGCATCGAGCTCGTTGTAACGGGCAAGTTTATCGGATTTGCTAACCTCGTTATACAATTTTAAAGCGGCAGAGGATTGTGTTTTTAAAAAAAGTTTGATTTCCTTATCAGAGGAAAGCTTTTTGAAATCAATTTCTTTTTTGTACTCCTCAGAATTATTATATCGAAGTGTAAGAAGTTCGTTCCGGAGGGTTTTAAACTCATCCGACTGTATATAAAGTTCGAGTTCCTTAAAACGCGCGAGGTCGTCTGAACTATCGTACTCAATTAATGCATTGTATTCATCGGCAAGTTGCTTGCGGTTTTTTTCGAAAGCAGCAGTTTTAGGGAAAAGCCCAAGTAATGTTTTTAGTCCGGCCATTTAAGCAATTATTAAACCTATACTATAAATTAACTCAAAAAAAAGAATTTGATTGTAGATAAGCAAATCTTTAGTTAAAGATATAAAAATATTTTGCTGAATTATTTTACAAAGTTAACAATACCCTTTTACGCGAACACATATATAAGTGTTTCCCGGGAACGTATTTTATTTTTCGCAGATAATAGACCACTTTTCTCCGGTTGTTTCCGGGTTTCTGAAAATACCTGTTTTAACGCCCATGCAATACATTTTATAAACAGGTATCCATGTTTTATGAATAATGTTATATTCCTCATCGCTAACATCATTAAACACATTAGAGTAAAAGCAATAATTGCAAGAATCGAGGGGTAAGCTAGAAAACGATTCGTCGGAACTAACCAGGTCTATCTTATATGCGGGAGCTGTATTAGGGAACCAGCATTTCACTTCTTCAGGCGGGATATTGTTTTCCTTCAGGTACCCGATTATGTTTTTGCGAAGGTTATTGTATGGAATGTAAGCCAGGGTAGAGTCCCACCCCCTGGCAATGGTGTCGGGATAGGGAATATAGTTACCGGCGAGCAATATTAAAATACAAATTGCCAGCAAGGCTTTTTTTCTTATGTAAACCAAAAAATATACAATTGAAAGGGCTGTCAAAAAATATATTGGCAAAAAATACCGGTGCTGGGTAAGCTGTTTATACGGCAAAATATTTAGGGGGAAAATTAAAATAAAGAGAAGCAAAAGAACGATAATCTGGCGAAATTGCATATCGGAACGGAATAAACCTGCTATTTTTTTTAGGTACACCAGGGCTAAAACCCAAAATACAATCCTTCCAAAGTCAATCAGCCTCCAAATATAAATGCCAATATTTCTGATATAACCGTTAAAATCGACTTTTTCAAAACACGAGGCCCATGGAGAGGCCGGGTGATAAACAATCCAGCCTTTTATTGAAAAATGCACAAATAGAAATATTATTGCAATAGTTCCGCCAGGAAGGTATAACATTATATTCTGAGCAATCTGTCTGAAATTCTTTTTTGAATTCGAAAACTGAATGATTATATCAAAAACAAACAGAATTAATGCGGCCATCCAACCCCTCATACTTGCGAGCGACAATCCGATTACAGCAAGAAGCTTCAAATATTTGCCCTGTTGAAGTATTTCATTTAACAGTAAAACAAAAAAGAACATCAGGGGGATATCTGGCGACACCATTGTAGATTGAGCCAAAAGTGTCGGTTCAGCCAGAATTACCAGCATTGGCAAATATATGTTGCCAGGGAAAAGGTATTTGCATAACCTGTAAGTTTGATAAACAATTCCAAACAAAAATGGCAGCATAAAAAAATGGCTTACCACCAGGGTTTTGCCAAAGACACTCCATGCCATTGCCAGAAAATAGCCGAAAGCAGGCAAATGTCCGCTGTCGATAGAATCGGGAAGGAGAGATATTTCTAAATTGTTATTGTAGAAAAAATGGGCATGCGACGAGGCTAATTGAATGGTATCCCAAAAAAAGGAATATCTCGAGAAAAATACTGTTAGCAAAAAATAAAAAAGGTAGAAATAAAAAATTCTACCTGAAATTAAATATTTTTTAACCGGCACATACATGGCATTATCCCTTAAGAGCCTCGGCCCCGCCGACAATTTCAAGTATTTCGTTAGTAATGGAAGCCTGACGTGCTTTGTTATAGTCGAGTTGTAAAGTTTTTATCAATTCTGTGGCATTATCGGTTGCTTTGTGCATTGCGGTCATTCTTGCGCCATGTTCCGAAGCATTTGATTCGAGCAGGGCTTTATAGAACTGTATTTTTAACGACTTCGGGATTAAGTCTGTAATAATTTCTTCTTTTGAAGGCTCGAGAATATAGTCGAGGTATTCCTGTTCATAGTTTTTTACAGGTTCAATGGGGAAAGGCAGGTATTGTTCGCAGGTAACAACCTGGGTGCCGGCATTTTTGAAATTGTTATAGTACAGGCGAATCAAATCGTATTCGCCTTTCAGGTATTTATCGATAAGGCCTATGGCAATGTCTCTGGCCGATTTATAGGTTAGGTTATCGAAAATTTCGTGTTTCGAATGGTTTATTTTAAATCCTTTCGACTGCAAAAGTTCTGCCCCTTTTTTGCCTATGCAGAATATTTCGGCATTTCCGGCAGAGTTCAATAGGGCAAATTCTTCGTTAATATCGGCAATTAGTTTTTTTGTGATGTTTGAGTTGAACGCCCCGCACAAACCTTTGTTTGAAGTAATTACCACAAATAATGCACGATGTACTTCGCGGGTATTTTTATATAAATCTATTCCGGGGCTTTCAACATTTTGCGACAGGTTCTTGAAAATCTGCTGCAATGCATTGGCGTATGGCCGCATTTGTATAATAGCATCTTGCGATTTGCGCAATTTGGCAGCCGATACCATTTTCATGGCACTTGTTATTTGCCGTGTAGTTTTTACCGATGCCAGCCGTGTACGGATTTCTTTAAGGTTTGCCATACAATTCTGTTATATTCGTTCGGCAATTTCTTTAGCTATGGCTGTAAGCCTGGTTTCAATTTCGCTGTTAAGCTCACCTTTTTTAAGGCTTTCGAAAATATCGCCGTGTTTTAGTTCGAGCAGGTAAAGAAATTCTTTTTCAAATTCTTTGACTTTCTCAATAGGCACTTCACCCAGTAAGCCCTTTGTACCACAATAAATTATAGCAATTTGCTTTTCAACGGGCAGGGGGCTGTATTGTCCTTGTTTCAGTATTTCAACGTTTTTTGCCCCTTTGTCAAGAATCGACAGGGTGGCGGCATCAAGTTCGGAGCCGAACTTTGCAAAAGCTTCAAGTTCTCGGTATTGGGCCTGGTCGAGCTTAAGTGTGCCGGCAATGCGCTTCATGGCTTTCACCTGGGCATTTCCGCCTACACGCGATACCGATATACCAACGTTAATGGCCGGGCGGATACCTGCATTGAAGAGGTTCGATTCGAGGAATATTTGTCCGTCGGTTATGGAAATAACATTAGTTGGTATATATGCCGAAACGTCGCCGGCCTGGGTTTCAATAATTGGCAGTGCGGTTAGCGAACCACCACCTTTTACCAGGTGCCGTATTGAATCGGGCAAATCGTTCATGTTAGCGGCAATCTCGTCGTTTGATATTATTTTGGCAGCCCTTTCCAATAAACGGGAGTGGAGGTAAAAAACATCGCCCGGATAGGCTTCTCGTCCGGGAGGGCGGCGCAGCAAAAGCGAAACCTCGCGGTACGAAACGGCCTGTTTCGAAAGGTCGTCGTAAACAATCAGTGCAGGCCTACCTGTATCGCGGAAATATTCGCCTATACAAACCCCGGCAAAAGGGGCATAAAACTGCAGGGCAGCGGGCTCAGAAGCCATTGATGCTACTATAACAGTATAGTTCATTGCCCCGTGGGCTTCGAGTGTACGTGCAATATTGGCAACTGTTGAACCTTTTTGTCCAACGGCAACATAAATACAAAAAACAGGCTCACCTTTATCGTAAAATTCTTTTTGGTTAATAATGGTGTCAATGGCAATGGCAGTTTTTCCTGTTTGCCGGTCGCCAATAATTAGTTCGCGCTGGCCCCGGCCAATAGGTATCATGGCATCGACGGCCTTAAGCCCGGTTTGTAGCGGTTCGGTAACAGGTTGGCGGAAGATTACCCCCGGGGCTTTACGTTCAAAAGGCATTTCGTATGTTTGCCCGATAATGGGGCCTTTGCCGTCGATAGGTTCGCCAATAGTATTAATAATACGGCCCAACAATCCTTCGCCAACATGTATCGATGCTATTCGGTTTGTACGTTTTACAGAATGGCCTTCTTTAACAAGATCGGATGAACCCAAAAGGACGGCCCCGACATTATCTTCTTCGAGGTTTAATACAATGCCTTTAACACCCGAGTCAAACTCAATCATTTCGTTTGCCTTTACATTTTTTAGGCCATAAATGCGGGCAATGCCGTCGCCAACCTGTAAAACCGTACCAACTTCTTCAAGTTGGACATCGGTTGACAGCCCTTTTAAATGTTGCTTAAGTATTTTCGATACTTCCGAAGGTTTAATTGTCGACATATCGATATTTAGTTTATTAAGAATTAATCAGTTGTGCTTTTATATTTTTAAGCTTTGAAGAAATACTGGCATCAATTTGTTGATCTTCTATTCGCAGGATAAAGCCGCCTATTATTGAAGGATCAACTTTTTCCTGCATCTCAAATTCAACTTTTAGTTTTCGAAAAACCAGGTGTTTTATTTCTTGTTTGTCTTCTTCAAATAAAGGGGTTGCAGTTATGATAGTAGCCTCTTTTACTCCCGATTTTTCTTTGTAAAGGCTAATATAATGCCTGCAAATTGATGGCAGAAACTGTTCACGTTTATTTTTAACCAATAATTCCAGGAAATTAAATGTAAGTGTATCTATTTTATCCTGAAACAGCTTTTCAAACAGACCGATTTTTTCTGTTTCTTTAACTATCGGGCTTTCAAGAAATTCTATAAATTCAGGCGATTCTTCAGCCACAAGGCTAAGGGCAAAAATATCGCCATGAACTATTTCGGCTTTTTGTTCTTCTTCGGCAGAGTGGAAAAGAGCTTTGGCATATCTTGCAGTAATTATCCCTTCGTTCATTGCCTTTTCGATATTAATTTAATTTTAAGTCGTGAATGAATTTCTCAATTACAACCTTTTGTTCGTTACTGGTTTCAAGTTTTTCCTGGAGTATTTTTTCGGCAATAGCTATCGAAAGGCCGGCTATTTGTTCTTTAATTTCTTTTACCACTGCCAGACGTTCGGCTTTCAATGCTTCACGGGCACTATCGAGTATTTTTCCCGATTCTTCAACAGCTTTTTGTTTTGCCTCGTTAATTATATTTTCTTTTAAATCGCGGGCTTCTTTCAATATTTTATCGCGTTCGAGTTTTGCTTCGGCCAGTATTATTTCGTTGTCGGCCTGAATTTTTTGCATTTCTTTGCGGGTGCGATCGGCCGATAATAGTGCATCCTCAATCGATTTGTCCCTGGTTTTAAGTGAATTTAGAATTGGTTTCCAGGCAAATTTTTTCAAAATAAGGAAGACAATTATGAAAGAAATAGTCATCCATATAATTGTCCCGAAATGTGGCATTAAAAGTCCCATAGTACAAAAAATTAAATAAAGGGGGAGCAGAACAGCCAACCGCTAACCACTCCCCGAAAATGTGTTACAATGCAGCTAAAAGTGCAACAATAACCGCAAAAAGGGCAACCCCTTCGATAAGTGCAGCGGCAACAATCATGTTGGTGCGGATATCGCCGGCAGCTTCGGGCTGCCGGGCAATTGCTTCCATAGCGTTTCCGCCGATACGGCCAATACCCATGCCGGCCCCTATGGCGGCAATACCAGCCCCTAAGCCTGCAATGCCATGTCCGATTGAGCTAACATCTATAGCCCCGGTTGCTTCTTGAATTAAGTTAAGTAACATAGTACTTTATTGTTAAATTATTAATGATGTTCTTCAACGGCCATTCCAAAATAAACAGCCGAGAGAAAAGTAAATACATAAGCCTGGATAAATGCTACCAGCAATTCCAAAAATGTCATAAAAATTAGGAAAAACACTGATATTACAGAAACCCCGTACCCAAATAACTGGTTCATTTGCCCGAACAGAAAAATAAGCGACAGGAACCCCATGGCGATAATATGGCCTGCTGTGATATTGGCAAACAAACGTACCATAAGCACAAAGGGTTTTGTAAACACCCCAATAAGCTCGACAAAGGGCATAAGCGGAATAGGTATTTTCAGCCACCACGGCACGCCGGGGGTATTAAATATGTGCCCCCAATATACTTTTGTGCCATGAATGGTTGTAAGAATAAAGGTAAACAAGGCCAACACCATGGTTACAGCAATATTGCCGGTAAGGTTGGCTCCGCCCGGTGGTATTGGTACCAGTCCCAGCATATTGTTGATCCAGATAAAAAAGAATACGGTAAGCAAATAAGGCATAAACTTTTCGAATTTCTTTTCGCCAATTGAAGGCCGTGCAATCTCGTCGCGCACAAAGATTATCATTGGCTCAACCCACGATTGTAACCCTCGTGGGGCTTGCAATGGTCGTTGGTTATATGCTTTTGCAACCGACAGGAATATTGTAAGGATAATAATAATGCCAACAAACAGCGAAGCAATGTTTTTGGTAACCGATACATCTAAAGGGGCAACAATTTCACCGTTTCCCAACCTCTCTACTATACGGTTTTCGTGTGGTGGTTCGTGCGAAATAAAAAAGCCTTTATATTCTGCATGTCCATGTTTGAGTTTCGATGACATAAATATGTTCAGGCCTTTTTCGCGGCTATATAATATTACGGGCAGCGGAACACTTATATGGTTATCTTTCCAGCTTAATATGTGCCATTCGTAAGCATCTTCGATGTGCTCAAACATAAATTTTCCGGCTTCAAATTTTCCGTGCCCATCAGCACTATGGTTTTCAGCATGTGCATTATGCTGAACGGCAACCGGTAAGTTACCGGTAGTATCGGAACCCAAAGTGTTTTGCGATAGATAGAGTGCGAATATGGCAAGAACCAGCTTAATCACTTTACCCTCAATCATCTTTCTTAAATTCTAAATTTTCTATTAAAGTTAAAAAACTATTTGAATTCTGTTAACTGTTTGCTGAAGTTTTGTTAAACTTCATTATGTCCAGTAATAAAACTATTGTATTTGAAAGATATAAGCCAAAAACAAAAGCAATATATAATAAGCGGATTTGGGTTTTAGGTTCAAAAACAAAGAAGAGGATGCTTAGGGCAAGGTATGCAAAAAACTTAATTCCAAAGAGGAATAAAAGCTGAAGGTTGAAATTTTTTCGGACGGTTTGTGTGGCAGCCAGAAAAAAGGCTAAAACATTAATGCCAAATGTTGCTGTGGGCGCAAGGGGGAAAAACCATCTGACAGGATGGTTTATATAGGGGAAGATAAATATACCTGCTAATGTAGCAATAACAAGAATTGTTAATGATTTAAGCAGAAAACGCCGGCAGGTTTTATTATTCATTTTTTTGTTTTCGCAAAATATCTTTCAGTGCAAACCAAATTGCCAGAATTACACCTAGAAACGACAACGATGCTGTTAAGAGGGGTTTAGAGTTTAACAATGCATCGAGTTTTATGCCACCATAAACACAGCCCAGCATTATGAAAAACATTTCGAATGCAAGGCTGGAATAGCGGGCGTATGTGTTAAGGTTTTTTGTCTTCGGGCTTGGTGGTTTCTTTTGGTTGTTCATATCCACTGCTCATATTACAAGTTCCGGTAAACCGTGCACCTGGTTCAATGGCCAGTTTTTTCGCAACGATATCGCCTATGATAACTGCTGTACTGTTAAGGGTCAATAATTCATCAACTATAATTTTCCCTTCAATTTTCCCTTCAATAATTGATGAGTTGCAAAATACTTCTCCTTTAATTTCGCCGGTTGAACCTATAACAACTTTTCCTTTTGTTCTGATATTGCCTACAAGGTTGCCATCAAACCTGATATCGCCGCCCGATTCAATATTCCCTTTAATAAGTGTTCCTGTGCCTATTTGGTTGCGGACCGGATCGGAAGGTGCATCTATTCTGTTTGCCATTTAGTAAGTTTTTATAGTTATATTGAGTAAAGATAAAAAACTCGTTTGATATAAACGAAAAAAAAACCCGGGTTATTTCCCGGGTTTGAATTTTATTCTGGATCGTATGCCCATCGGAGGAGTATGCTCCCAAAGGTGAAGCCTGCCCCAAAGGCAGTTAAGATAAGGTTATCGCCTTTTTTGAGTTTTTTCTCAAAGTCCCACAAACATAGCGGAATGGTTGCAGCAGTAGTGTTGCCATACCTTTCGATGTTCATGATTACCTGATCGGTTCTGATACCCATCCGCTTTCCTACGGCTTCAATAATTCTTTTGTTGGCCTGGTGGGGTATTAAATAAGCAAGGTTTTCAGGTTCAATATTGTTGCGTTTCATTATTTCAACCGAAAGGTCAGACATTTTTGAAACGGCAGCTTTAAAAACTGTTTGGCCCTCCTGGTAAACAAAGTGTTCGCGGTTATCGACAGTTTCGTGCGAGGCAGGTTTTAATGAGCCACCTGCTTTCATGTGCAGGTTGGCAATTCCCGAACCATCGTATCCGATAATACGATCGATTACACCAACTTCTTCAGTGACAGGCTCAATTAGCACAGCCCCTGCGCCATCGCCAAACAGCGGGCAGGTTGTCCGATCAGTATAATCTGTAACCGACGACATCATGTCGGCACCAACAAGGACAGCTTTTTTATAGGTGCCGTTTTCAACAAGCCTCGAAACTATTTCCAGCCCGTAAATAAAACCCGAACAGGCAGCACTAATGTCGAAAGTAAAAGCTTTTTTCAGTCCGAGTTTATAGCCAATAATATTTGCTGTTGAGGGGAAAGGCATATCGCTTGTAATTGTAGGGCATACAAGCAGGTCTATTTCATCGGGGTCGGTATTGGTTTTCTCCAGCAGTTCTGTAATAGCCCTTACAGCCATATCAGAGGTAGCTTTGCCAGGTTCTTTCAGTATGCGTCTTTCCTTAATGCCAATACGTTGCATGATCCATTCGTCGGAAGTATCGACCATCTGGCTAAGTTCAAAATTATCGAGAACATAGTCGGGTACATATCCTCCAACTCCTGTAATAGCAGCCCTAATTATACTCATTCTCCAAATGCTTGTTTGATTTTTTCGGTAAGTTTCGATTCAATAACTGTGGCCGTATGGAGTATCATATTTTTAATGGCCTTATCGTTCGAAATGCCATGTGCGATAATTGCAGGGGCATTAATGCCAAGTACAGGGGTCCCTCCATAATTGGTAAAGTCGAACCTGTTAAAAAAATCGTCTTTGATTTTTCTTTTTCGGATAAGTTTATAAAATGCTTCGGCCCCTTTTAAAATTGTGTTGCCAACAAAACCATCGCAAACAATTACATCTACATCGTTACTGAACAAATCGGTGCCTTCAACATTGCCTACAAAATTGAAGTCTTTTGTTCCTTTCATGGCCTGGTAGGTGGCTTTGGTAAGCAAATTGCCTTTTTCTTCTTCGGCACCAATATTAAACAGGGCCACCCGTGGGTTTTCGATATGGAAAACCAGTTCGGCATAAAGCGACCCGAGAATGGCATACTGGTACATTACATCTGGTTTAATGTCGGGGTTTAAACCGGCATCGAGCACCAGGGTAGGTTTTTCGGAGTCTTTAGGTATAGGGGCGGTAATACAAGGCCTTATTACCCCAGGGATTGATTTGACAATATGCATGGCGCCCACAAGCATTGCCCCGGTATTACCGGCGCTGCCAAAACCATCGATATTGCCGGCATGCAGGTGTTTAAAGCCCAAAACAATGCTGGCATTAGGTTTTTCTTTAAAAGCCTTGGCCGGATATTCATCCATACCAATGTGCTCGGTGGTATGCACAATTTCAAAAACCGATGCATCGAAGCCGGCTTCGCGGCATAGGGCATGAATTTGATCCTGGTTGCCAAACAACACGAGTTTAGCTTTGTCTTTCAGTTCCTGATAAGCCAATATCGAGCCATGGACAGTTGCTTCCGGGGCGAAATCGCCACCAAGAATATCTACGCCAATTCTCATCGCCTGTACTAAGGATTAAACAGCTGCTTCTTTTTCGATTGCAAGTTTCCCTTTATAATGTCCGCATTCCGGACATACTCGGTGGTACTGAATGGTTGCCCCGCAGTTTTGGCAGGTTGCCAGGGTAGGTGCCTCGGCTTTGTAGTGTGTGCGTCTTTTGTCCCTTCTGGTCTTCGAATGTTTTCTCTTCGGATGTGCCATTTTTATTCGTTTTTATTTCCTTCGTTCAATAAATCTTTAAGTTTCGACCACCTTGGGTCGATATTGTCATCGCTGTTTTTTGTTTCCCTTGCAGAGTGTTTGCTTAAATAATCCATCATGTTTTTATCGCATGTTGAATGGCCTTGTTTGTCCCTTGGGTGATATTTTTGTATCGGGATGTTCAGCCCGATGTTATCCAGGAAGAATTGCCCGAGATCGAGCAAATCGTCATTTGGGTGCAGGAACATTACATTTTCATCAGGCTCTTCGGGTTCTTCTTTAAACTTAACAAACAATTGTGTGTCAATATCAATGTTAAAGTCAAAATACCCCAGGCACCTGTCGCATTGCAATTTTACGCTACCGTTTAAAACAATGCCCAAATCGAGCAAGCTTGTTTTTTTTGTCAGCGTAACTTCTGCATTTATCTTTCCCTCCGGAATTTCCAGTTCGCTATACTCTTCAAAGAACTCATTCGATATCACGAAACTAAAAGTATGGATACCCAGTGCAAGCCCTCTGAAAGGGATAATATATTGATTTCCAACTTTCAACTTCCTGTCGAATTAAGACCTGCAAAAGTAGAAATATTTATCAGAATAAAAAAGAAAAAATAATTTTTGGGGAACATGAATAAAAAAAACGCCAAAAGCCTTATAAATACTACGATTCTGTAAAATGCGCGTCGATGGTCTCAATTAAGGTATCAATAAAATAGTCGTCTTTTACCACATATTTTTGTGCACCATACTTTAAAAATTCATCAATTGTGTCTTTACTTTTTTCGCGGCTTAAAATTACAACAGGGGTATTTACACCGGCTTCGCGAATATTTTTCAGCGTATCGAGGCCGGAAAAAGTATTGCTCCCGGCACCTCCCATATAGTAATCGAGAACTATTAAATCGGGTTGCAGCGAAAGGTTTCTAATACATTCTTCACCCGAAAAAAACGATTTTACCTCATATCCTTCGCGGCATTTAAATGTGTATTCCATAAGATTTAGCATCATCTTATCATCATCGACAAAGAATATAAGCTTTCTCATCAAGTGGTTGTTATTCTGTTCTTTTACAGTTTTTTTGATTACCGCCAACCATTTTAGTTAGACAATTAGGGTATGCAAATATAAATTGTTGCCCGGTTTTTACAAACGATTATATTGGCAGGGCATAAAAAGTTGGAACAACATTCCTTTCTTTCCTTTGCTAACAGCGGATTTGAAAATATTTATTTTTTTATCATTGTTTTAATGGGCACATTGTTGCAAAAAATCGAGAAATAAAAAAACAGTTAATATTTAACTGGGGATCAAAAAAAATTATAGTTGGAAATCCTTTAGTTATAAAACCTTATGTGGGAATTATCAGGCAAATTAAATATACTGTTCAATATAACAAGGCACAATTTCATGGCAGGCGCTATTTTTTATTCGGTTAATTTCTGTAAATTTAACATTAAGTAATACTTTTGTTAAAAATTAAGCAAAACACAATGGCAGCAAACAGCGGTGTAATTACACAGGTGATAGGCCCTGTAGTTGATATAAGCTTTGAAAAGAGTGGTTCAGATTTGCCAAAAATCCACGACGCATTAGAGATTTTTAAAACAGAATCGGAAAAACTTATAGTTGAATGCCAGCAGCATATTGGGGAACACACAATACGAACCATAGCTATGGATTCTACCGACGGTTTACAACGGGGCATGCAGGCAATATCCATTGGGAGCCCGATAAGGGTGCCTGTAGGAGAACAAATACGTGGCAGGCTGTTGAATGTTACCGGCGATGCTATTGACGGGCTAGCACCGATTGATAAAAGCGGAGGGTACAGCATCCATTCAAAACCGCCAAAATTCGAGAACTTATCGACAGAAACTGAAGTATTGTTTACCGGCATAAAGGTTATTGATTTGCTCGAACCTTATTCAAAAGGTGGCAAAATTGGTTTGTTTGGAGGGGCTGGTGTTGGCAAAACAGTAATTATTATGGAGCTTATTAACAATATTGCCAAGCGGTATTCAGGGCTTTCGGTTTTTGCTGGTGTAGGCGAACGCACACGCGAGGGCAACGATCTTTTACGCGAGATGATAGAGTCGGGGGTTATTAAATATGGTAAGGAGTTTGAAGAAAGCATGAAGGCTGGCAGCTGGGATCTTTCAAAAGTTGACAAAGAACTGCTGAAAGAATCGCAGGCAACGCTGGTATTCGGCCAAATGAACGAACCGCCCGGTGCACGTGCCAATGTTGCACTTACAGGTTTATCGGTTGCAGAATCGTTTCGCGATTCGGATGAAAAAAGTGGCAAAGGGCGCGATATATTGTTTTTTGTTGATAATATATTTCGTTTTACCCAGGCCGGATCAGAAGTTTCGGCTTTGCTTGGCCGTATGCCCTCGGCAGTAGGTTACCAGCCAACATTGGCCACAGAAATGGGTCTTATGCAGGAAAGGATTACTTCTACTACGGGTGGCTCTATAACATCGGTGCAAGCCATTTATGTTCCGGCCGACGACCTTACCGACCCGGCACCGGCAACAACCTTTTCGCACCTCGATGCAACAACTGTTTTAAGCCGTAAAATTGCTGCACTTGGCATTTATCCGGCTGTTGACCCGCTCGATTCAACCTCAAGGATTCTTACACCTGATGTAGTGGGCAGGGAACATTACGAAACAGCCCAGAAAGTTAAAGAAATGTTGCAACGGTATAACGAACTTCAGGATATTATAGCCATTTTGGGCATGGATGAGCTTTCTGAGCAAGATAAGCTGGTTGTTCACCGTGCCCGCAGGGTGCAAAGGTTTTTGTCGCAGCCATTCCATGTGGCCGAACAGTTTACCGGTATGCCCGGCGCACTTGTATCTATCGAAGATACTATTAAAGGGTTTAACATGATACTTAACGGCGAAGTGGATAAATATCCGGAGGCTGCTTTCCACCTTGTTGGTACTATTGACGAGGCTATTGAAAAGGGGGAACGCCTGCTTGCCAAATCAAAATAATTCCCGGGGAGGGGGCAGAACTGTGAAACTCGAAATTTTAACACCTGAAAAGTGCCTTTTTAAAGGAGATATTAAATCGATTTCTGTACCTGGGAAAAAAGGTTCGTTTATGGTTTTGCGAAACCATGCGCCTATAATTTCTACTCTGTCGAAAGGAGATATCCTGTTTATGACCAAAGATTTTAAAGAAGAGGTTATACCTGTTGTTGGAGGGGTAATAGAAGTGAAAAGCAACCGTATTGTTGTATTGGCCGATTTATAGCCATTTATAAGGTTTTTCCAATGAGGTTACTGTTTCTGTCAGTTTTAATATTTTGCGTTCAATTTGCATTTACCCAGGAGAAGGTTTCTTTTTTATCGGCCGACAGCCTTAGGATAACAGCTGATTTATACCTAAAGGATCGACAGCTTCCGTTTATCATTCTTTTACACCAGGCAGAATCGAGCAGGGGCGAATATATTGATATTGCCCCGAAATTAATGAGCCTTGGTTATAATTGCCTTGCCGTTGATTTAAGATCAGGCAGCAAAACAAACTATATAAGCAACGAAACAGCCCTTCGCGCCAAACAGTTGGGCAAACCAGCCAGGCTTATTGATGCCCGTTATGATGTTGAAGCAGCCATAAAGTATTCAAGGAGATACCACCATAAACCCGTTGTTTTGTTTGGCAGCAGTTTTTCAGCCTCCCTGGCATTGATTGTTGCCGCACAGTCGAACGAAATTTCTGCAGTTGTGGCTTTCAGCCCTGGCGAATATTTTTTTCCCGGACTGGAGGTCAAAACAAAACTCGAAGGTTTCAACAAGCCTGTATTTGCCGCATCGACAGAACCTGAATACAACTTTCTTAACATCTTGTTATCGGAAATTCCCGAGAAACAGAAAACTTTGTATAAACCATCAAAAGGAAATGGGGCACATGGTGCCAAAATTCTGTGGGAAGATAATGAAAACAGCAGCGATTGCTGGCTTCACCTTACCTGGTTTTTTGGCAAGCTAAAAGAGCTCTGATTTTTCGGGTATTTATGTTACTTTTGCCAAAAAACTAGTGTATGAAGATTGAAGTCTCAAACGGTGAAATAATTGATAAGCTTACAATTATCGACATAAAGCTTAAACGCATTAAAGACAGTGAAAAATTAAAAAACCTGCAGAACGAATTTGAGGTACTTTCCGAAGCTGCCCAATCGATACTTTCTGTTGATGATTTGCTTTATAAAGAACTCTATGATATAAACCTTACTCTGTGGGATATTGAAGATACCATTCGGGAGCTTGAGAGAAAAAAAGATTTCGGAGAAAAGTTTATTGAAACAGCAAGGGCCGTATATTTTAATAACGACAAAAGGGCTGAATTAAAAAAACTGATAAACCAAAGAACCGGTTCTTCGCTGGTTGAAGAGAAATCGTATGAAAAATATTAAAGGTTATTAAAAACTGTTTTTCAAAACACACAACTCAATGAACCCGGAGCAACCAACAGGGCCGCAAGGCATTCGAAAGCTACTGGTATTCCGGTTTTCTGCTATGGGCGATGTGGCTCTTGTGCTTCCGGTTATAAGAGGCTTGCTCGACACTTACAAAACAGTTGAAATAACCCTGGTTACCCGAAAGCAATTTGAACCTTTCTTTATAAATATCGAAAGGTTAAAAATTATAGCTCCCGAATTTGCCGGCCGGCATAAAGGGTTTATTGGTATTTTAAGGTTGTGGCTCAATTTGAAAAACTCCGGCAAATATAATGCTGTAATTGATTTGCATGGCGTACTCAGGACTTATATCCTACGCCTGTTTTTTACAATGGGCGCTGTTTGCTGTTATTCAATAAATAAAGGGCGACGCGAAAAGAAAGCATGGCTGCAAAATGCCGGTACGGCATATTTGAAACATACCACTATTAGGTACCTTGAAGTTTTTAACCGTGCAGGGTATTTCTTTGACTTGAAAAAGGGCTGTGTGTTTGCCACTAATAGCATTGCCAAAAGTGAACCGGGTTTTTTAGTCCAAAAACTAGCCGATAGGAATTCTATTCGTATTGGAATTGCCCCTTTTGCAAAACATGAGCTTAAAGTTTATCCGGCCGCTAAAATGTACGCGCTTCTGGAAAAACTATCTGGGAAATCCTTTGAGGTTTTTTTGTTCGGTGGAGGGAAGGAAGAGAAAGAGAGGTTGCGTGAAATGGCACTTATATCGGATAAGTTTCATGTGGTTGATCTGTCGCTTGCTGCGGAAATTAGGCTTATGCAGCAGCTAAACCTTATGATTTCTATGGATTCTGCAAATATGCACATAGCCTCGCTTGCCGGAATACCGGTTATTTCTGTTTGGGGTGCAACCCATCGGGGAATTGGTTTTGCCCCGCTTAACCAGCCCGAAGCTAATTTTATAGAAACCCCTACAGTTGTTCTCCCATGCAGGCCCTGTTCAATTTATGGAAAAGGCAAATGCCTTAGGGGCGATTTTGCCTGCATGGATTTAATAGAGCCCGATACTATACTTAAAAGGGTTTTTGAAATTGTTGAACCGGTAAAATAGTATGTGGCCTACCTTTATTTATAGGCACTTGCGGTAAATATGCAGTATCTCAAACAATTTAAAATGCCCCTGAAATATTTTTGCCGCAAAGTTATTTTATAACACAGAATTCAGTCCTAAAACCACCGAAAGCTCTTTGGCACTTTCTATAGCATGGCCTAATGTAGATTCGTATTTAAGAGGCATCAGGCAATTCTTGTTTTCATCGAAAAGCAAAACACGGTAATTGTGTGTTTTATTTTCGATTGCCCGGTTGCTTCTGCTATATGTGCGATATACAATTGTATTTGGTTTAACTGTAACAGTCATATCCGGGTTAACTTCAGTCCAGCGGCCAAACCGCAGGATGCCAAAAAAATTATTTGTTAGCTTAACCTTTCTGTCGGTTTTATCGATTACAACCGATGTGTAGGTAAAGGCCAGGAATGCCCCAATTAAGAAAAAGAAAATTCCCGAGAAACTAAAAGATAAAATATATATTCCCGAGAGCATGAAAATCCATCCGGCCGAAGAACCAGCAGGGCCAAAAAGTTTATCAAAACGGTTAATTATCTGATCTTTCATTTGCAGGGTTATTTATACAATTCATGTAATTTTTTACGAATACTTTCCATAGGGAAGTTTTTTGTGTCCATAACAAAATTCATTCTAATACCATCCAGTATCGAACAAAACATTTTCATCTCGCAAGTTGGATCGGCACTGCCTTTCTTTTCGAAATATCCGAGCACTGTTTTCATGAAGGGTTGCATGATCTTTTGCACTTCGGGTTCGATAAGCCTATACACTTCAGGTTGGAACATTAGCATATAATAAAGTCGCCAGAAACGAATATTCGATTTTATGACAACAAAAACCTCATCGATAAAATAATGCATTTCTGAATTTGTGAGCACACCGTCTTTATTCGGATCAAATACACAGAACAATTCATTGAAGCCTTCCAGAATAATTTCTAATATTAGCTGCTCCTTACTTTCGAAATAATTATACATTAATCCCTTTGAAATGCCTGCTTTTGTGGCAATTTTCGAAATGGTTACGTTGGCAAAGCCTTCTTCGGAAATTAATTCGAGGGCTACCTGCATAATTTGCGCCCGGCGCTCCTCCCTTATAATTTCGTATTGCAGTAAAGTACGTGGCGACATAGAGTTGGTATTTTATATTAAATGAATCATTAATGTTTATGCTATTGCATTTATTCATGACTGAACGAACAGTCAAAACAAATGGCATTAAAAGAAGGCAAAATCAAGTCGTTTTATTTAATGACTGAACGATTAGTCAAATATAAAAAATGTAAAATGAATTGTCAAGTTTTTTATAATTATTTTGACCAAATTATGATTTAATGTCGTTTAGTTAACAATATTTCCTCACGCGCACCCTTAAATTATTCGCTTCGCTCATGAGATCGCTCCGCTAAGTTCACTAAAGGGACAGCGCGTTTGGGGTTCCCCTTCAGGGGATTAAGGGGTGAGTGTAAGGGTTTCATGTATTACATTTTTTCTTAACTAAACGAATTGAATTATGATTGTTTTTTGGTGGATTGTTCTTAAAAAAAAGATATTGGGTACATGTTGTTCATGAGCCCAATATCTTATATTTAAGAATAGTCTTTAGATGAATTATTTTATTCTTTCAACAGCATAAAAGATGAATTGATCTTATCAGATTTAACCGACATGATATAAAATCCACTGTTTTGCTCTATTTCAATTGCGAAAGTTTTTTGGTTTTTAAAGGCATATTTTTTCACCAAACTACCAGCAATATCATTTATACTTACTTCAACATTCGAAGATTCTGAACCCAAATCTACATGGACTATACCTTTAGTTGGATTTGGAAAAACAACAATTTCAGACTCGAAAGTGATCTCCATCGAATTTAAGACATTTATTGAATAGCATTCAGAAGTGTCAATACATCCATTTTGCGAAATTTCAACCGCATAGCTTCCACTCGAAGCAGCGTTATAAACCTGGCCGTTTTCACCCGAAAGGTTACTTAAATTATTGTTGCAATCGAGCCATCGATAGCTTGCCGGAACGGCATTAGCAGTAAGTGTCCCTGAGTTTTGTGTAACAGCAATGTCAACTGTGTTAATTGTCAGGTCGATAGAGATGGTGCTGTCGCAACCTGCCGTATTTGGTATTACGGCCGTTTTTATTCCCGATGTTGAATAAACCTGTCCATCGGGGGCAGTGTAGCTATCGCAGGCTGTTGCTGTTATTGAGCTGCTTGTAGCCTGAAGAATATTCAGATCAATTGTAATGATGCTGTCGCAGCCAGCAGCATTTGGTATTACAGCTGTTTTTATGCCCGATGTTGAATAAACCTGTCCATCGGGGGCAGTATAGCTATCGCATGCGGTTTCGGTAATTAAACTTGTTGAACTTTCTTTGATGGTAAGAAAAATAGTAATAGTACTATCGTAGCCTGCAGCATTTGGAATTACAGCTGTTTTTGTTCCCGATGTTGTGTAAACTGCTCCATCGGGGGCAACATAGCTGTCGCATACAGTTTGCGAAATTGTACTTGATGTATTTCCTAATATTGTAAGATCAATAGTGATGACACTATCGCAACCTGCACTATTTGGGATTACTGCTTCGATTATTCCGGAAGTTGTATAAATGGCGCCATCGGGGGCAGTATAGCTTTCATAAGCAACTTCTGATACTGAGCTGGCTGTACTTTGCATAATTGTTAGTTCGATGGCAATTATACTGTCGCAACCAGCCGCATTTGGAATTATGGCTGTTTTTGTTCCCGATGTTGTGTAAACGGTTCCATCGGGAGCCAAATAACTGTCGCAGGATTGTACAAAAATTGTGTTGGATGAACTTTGTTTTATTTCCAGATTAATTGTTATAATACTGTCGCAGCCGGCAGCATTTGGAATTACAGCGATAATTTCGCCAGAGTTTGTGTAAACCTGTCCGTCAGGAGCGGTATAGCTATCACAAGCAACAATTGAAACAGCGCTTGATGTATTTTCGGCTATTGTAAGATTAATTGTTATAGTACTGTCGCAACCGGCTGCATTTGGGATTACAGCCGTTTTTATACCCGATGTTGTGTAAACTTGCCCATCGGGTGCAGTATAGCTATAGCATGCAGTTTTCGAAATTGAACCTGATGTGCTGCTATTAACAGTAAGGTTTATAGTGACAATACTATCGCAGCCCAAATGGTTTGAAATGGTATCGGTATAAACTCCAGAGCTTGTCCATGTATATATACTGCTTGGCGACAAATATGCACCACAAACCGTTGTATCAATTTCAGAAAAAGTTGCACCCAATACCGTTATTTGCAAATGCTTTGTGCTGTCCTGTCCGCTCAGGGTATCAGTTACTGTTAGCGAAATTGTATACGTACCGGGCACATAATATGTGTGAACTGGGTTTTCAATGGAATCGGTTAAGCCATCGCCAAAATTCCAATTATAAATATCGCTATCAACGCTTTTATTGGTTAAGGTATATACAGTTGAATCACAAACGAATGTGGCTGAATAACTAAAATCGGCAACAGGTAGCGAAAGTTTCTCAATCGTATCTGTCGTTACAGCGCTCCACAAACCCAGGCTATCTTTAAACTGAAAACTAATTGTATGAATACCTTTAGGGAGATTTGTCAAATCGAAATCATTTATTAGACTTAGATTTTTTATAGGTACAGCAAGGTTTTCGACAATAACATTTTCAAGATCATCATCAAACCAATAGCGATAAGAAGCGATTTTATTATTTACAGTTAGTTGCTGAGGCATTTTGTAGAAAAACTGGCTGAGTGTGCTGCTCCATAGACCCGAATCGTCTTTGAACCTTATGTGGTATGTATGTACCCCATCGGCCAGCCCAACGGTTGGGATCAATGTGCTTAAATTCAGATTATCGGTAAGGGCCACCGAACTTTCTACTTTATTGTTATAGTCGCCATCGAACCAGTATTCGTAT
>JAFGQZ010000031.1 GCA_016935435.1 Bacteroidales bacterium | reverse complement strand
GGGTGTCGGCCAGGTGATGGCTAACAAACCTAACATCTTCAATTGTATAAAAAGCATTGGGGTTAAATTCTTTTATAAGTGCAACATATTCCTGCAGGTTTTTTCGGTTTATTATTGAATACAAAATGCCTACTTCGCCCTGGCTGCCTTCGGCTTGCAATGCTGTTACGCTAAAACCTTTGCCCCTGAGTGCCTGAATTAGTTCACGGGCATCTTTTTTAGTAATAATACGGATTAACTCAACCCCAATGGCCAGGCGTTCTTCGAGTTTCATGCCAACATAGTTGCCCAAAGCAAACCCTAGCGGATAGGCAATGTACATCAGCCAATTGTCGAGGTTTTCAAATATGCGTGTTACTGCCAGTAACCATATTAGTACCTCAAAAAAACCAAGTATTGGTACAATAAGTTTATATCCTTTTGCCAGATAAATTATACGAAGTGTGTTTAACGATACGTCGCACACCCGTGCCAAAATAATCAGCAACGGCAAAACCCCAAAATCGAACCATACCGACGGCAACAATAAATTTTCCATTTGAAAAGCTTTTTCGTAAGATAACAAAGAATTTTTTGACAATCAACCCTAACTGTCAATTAGTTAAAATTTGCCTCAAACCTCATTGCCTAAAAATAACGATAAATCATTTGGTTTTACTAATTTTATTAAATCCCTACAGTGTAAAAAAAATGGAAAACGAAATTCTTTCGCCACGAGAATTGAGGCGCTATAAGCCCCAGATAGGTTTTGAAGGCATTGGCCAGGCCGGGCAGGAAAAAATAAAACTGGCAAAAATATTGGTAATTGGCGCCGGGGGCAAAGGCACATCAACACTTAAAACCCTAATAACTGCCGGTACCGGAACAATTGGTATTTGCGACGACACCCTGGTTGACGAAGAAACACTGGGACGGCAAAGTTTGTATGGCGATAATGACATAGGCAAACAAAAGGCCATTGTATCGAAACAATACCTGAAAGCCCGAAACCAGTTTGCCGATATTAAGGTTCACAATATAAGGCTGAGCCCCGACAACCTTTCAAAAATTATAGAAAATTATGATATATTAATTGATGCAACAAATAATTATCCGTCGCATTATGCCATTAGCAATGCTGCTCAATTATTCAACAAACCTCTGGTATTCAGCTCAACTTTCAGGAACAAGGCCATTGTTACCGTGCTTGAAAAAAGCAAGGGCAAAAGTATTGGCGAAATCATTCCCGATGAAAACCGGCTTGAAACCGGAAACGAAAATATTTTTAGCCCGTCAGTAGTTACAAATGCCTTTACCGGGATTATTCTCGCCAACGAAGCTATTAAAATTGTGCTCGGCCACCCATCGGCACTACATGCCAACCTTCTGATTTTTGATGCCTCCGATTATACTTTCACACTTTTGCCCAAATAATTCCATGATTTTTTTGGCCACCCTGTGAATAACTTTTTGGACCAATTAAGCCATAACCAAGAGTTAATTATTATTTTAAGCCCTGGGGTTTTTTGGTTATAGCATAATGTTTAACTCACTAAGATACAGGCTTTTACTTTGGTTTGTCCTTTCAACTTTTATGGTGTCTGGGTTGTTGTTTTTATTGTTTTATGCCCATAAATCGATTAAAACCAATCAGCTATCGGTAGTTGAAAATCTGCAATATTTCAGGTACCAGTTGCTTAAAGACCAAAACGAAGTTTCTAATTTTCTTTCCGGCGACATATATTCAGAATCTTTTTACATTTCTGGCGAAAGTGAATACCTAAATGCCCATTACAGGCTATTATCCAATATCGACAGTTGTTTTGTCAATATTGCCTCTAATAACAAAAGGTATTACCAGCAGTTAAAAGAACGTTTAGGCTTAGTGAGAAATGCCTATACAAACTATTGCACCTTGCTCGATAGCCTGGTGTACAGCCAATATCGACGCGGATTCCGCAATTACGGACTAGAAGGAAAGCTGAAAAGCTGTCGCAGCTATCTTGAAAAAGAGCTAGGCCCGGATTTTAGCCCTTTGGTGCAACTAAAGCTGACAGAAAAAGAATACTTGCTAGCCAACGATTCAAGCCTTTTGCCATTGGTTGGGCAAATATGTACAGACATTCAAAACCAAATAAATGACTACCCCGAAAATATAAATTTCGTGAAACAGGGTTTAATAAATACTGTTGTTTTGTATTATGCTGCCTTTTCCGATATTGTAGAACTTGATTTAAAAATTGGAAAACACGCCCCAAATGGCTATAGCCGGCAACTTAACGAAGCTGCAGAAGAACTCGAAGGTTCAATAAACCAGGCCCTACAATTGGCAAACAGCCATTTAGTAACATACACCACAAGGCTTAACCTGATTTTTGCCCTTACCGCATTTGTATTAATAGCCCTGGCATTTTTCATGAGCATATACACATCGAGGTACCTTGTGTACAACCTGGAACAGCTTAACCAATATATTGCTTCGCTATCGCGTAACGGATTCAATAAGAAGGCCCTGTTCGACATACGCCATTCAACCATCGAAATACGTCAAATTTATAAGGCATTCCGAAACATGCTTGCAGAATTGAGCCTTCGTGAAAAACAACGCAACTATGCACTTCGAGTTGCCGAAGAAAACCAGCAGCGTTACCAGGAACTCTGTGATATGCTGCCGCAATGCATTTACGAAACCGACAGGCTTGGCAACCTTACTTACGTAAACGAAGCATGGTACAAAACTTTCGGCTACAATAAAAATGATATTGCAAATGGGCTTAACATTTTAGAGATTATTAATACTAACCCTTCGGGCACAATCTTTGGCTTTTCAAAAGTGGAGAACAACGACTTTACTGCACGTCGCAACGATGGTTCGACCTTTCCTGCCACAGTGTATTCCGATGTTATCAGAAAAGGGGTAAGGGTTATTGGCCGACGGGGCATAATAATCGATACCAGTTTGCGCAACAAGTACATCGAAAGCCTTAAAAACGAAACCATAAGGGCTATTGCCAGCGACAAGCAAAAGTCGTCGTTCCTGGCAAACATGTCGCACGAGATACGCACACCCATGAATTCTATTATAGGTTTTTCAAATATGCTATCGTCGAAAGATATACCCGATGAACTTAAAAAAGAATTTATACAGCATATACAAACCAGCAGCGAAATGCTCCTGAACCTTATCGATGATATTATTGACATAGCAAAAATTGAAGCCGGTCAGTTAAAAATTAATAAAACCGAATGTGTGCCTGCAAAAATTATTGAAAGCCTTGCTGTAAATTTTGAAGCATACAAAAATCGCATGGAAAAGGAAGCTTTAGAAATTAAGCTTAAAATACCACAGGAAACTATTGCCATCCGCACCGATGAATTCCGCCTGAAACAAATTTTATCGAACCTTATTAGCAATGCTGTAAAATTCACTGAAGAGGGCTGTATCGAAATTGGTTTTTCAATAAAGCCTGCACGCACCGTTGAATTTTATGTGAAAGACACAGGTATTGGTATGTCGAAAGAAGATGTTAAATCGGTTTTCGACCGTTTCACACGAACAAAACTTTCCGAAGAAAAAAAAATAAGCGGTACAGGTCTTGGGCTGGCCATTACCAAAAACCTTGTTGAACTATTAGGTGGGCAAATGTGGGTTACCAGCGAACCAGGAAAAGGAAGCTGTTTTTCATTTGAAATTCCATATATTAAGGTTGCTGAAACCGTCAACCGAGAGGAAAACACTGAGCCTGAAACCGCATACGACTGGACGGGGAAAACCATAATAATTGCCGAAGACAACGATACCAATTTTATTTATCTATTCCATATTATCGAACCTACAAAAGCACAAATTATTCGTGCTTCAAACGGAAAAGAAGCCTTAGAGGCTGTTCAGTTTTACCCTTCTGTCGATTTGATATTAATGGATTTGCAAATGCCATTATTAAACGGAATCGAAACAACTATACGCTTAAAAGAATCTTATCCGAAAATACCTGTTATAGCCCAAACAGCCTTTGCTATGGAAGGCGACAGGGAACGGTGCCTGTCTGCCGGTGCCGACGATTATATTGCCAAACCCATCGACAGTCGAAAACTATTACTTAAAATGGCACAGTTTATTAACAGCAACCAGCTTTCGCTAAAATGTACTGAAACAGCAACTGGTAAAACAAAAACAAACATGGCCTTTTTGCAAACGGGAATGGATTTTACTAATTAATATTTCGTATGAGGTTACTTTTGTTTAGCAACTCAACTAACGCCGGTGAAGATTATCTGGCCTATACCCTGCCCTATATAAAAACATTTGCAGGCCAAAAGCCGGTAAAAGCAGTTTTTATTCCCTATGCAGGGATTACAGTTTCGTGGGACAATTATTTCAAAATGGTGGCAGAAAAATTAATTTTATGTGGTATAGAACTTACACCTATCCATTGGTCGAAAAGCCACCTGCGCGAAATTGAAAAAACAGAAATGATAATTGTTGGTGGCGGAAACACCTTTCACCTACTGAAAACCATGCAGGAAAACAACCTGATGGAAAAAATCAGGCTGAAAGTTTTTTCAGGAACACCTTATATTGGCTGGAGCGCAGGCTCAAACCTGGCATGCCCCACTATTCGAACAACAAACGATATGCCCGTTGTGGAGCCATTGTCGTTCGATGCCCTGGGACTTATACCTTTCCAGATTAATCCACATTACACCGATGCCACATTGCAGAATTTTGCTGGCGAGGGCCGCGAAACCCGTATAAAAGAATTTATTTCCGTTAACCAGAACATCACTGTAGCCGGACTTCGTGAGGGCTCTTTGTTCGAATTTTCCGGCAACTCACTACAACTTAAAGGCGACAAAAGCTGCCGTATATTCAAATATGAAAAAGAACCCCTTGAATTAGCCCCCGGTGATGATTTCTCATTCTTAATGGTGTGAGGTTTGAATATGCTATCAGGTAATAATCTGAAAATGGGAAACTTACCGATAAATAAATTGGTGAAATACATTTTGGCAATTGTTGCTGTATGGTTTCTGATAATTGTTGCAGGCCTAATATTCAGCCGTTCGGTTCAGGATAAAATTGTAACTGCTTTAACTGAACAGGCCAATAAATACCTTGCCTGTGAAATCCATGTCCGAAAAAGTGATATACATTTTTCAGTTTTTCAGAAATTCCCGCTTGCAAGTGTTGAACTAAAAAATGTGTATGCCAGGGTGCCTGCTTCATTAAACCTTTCTGATTGTATAACAGAAAAGGGCGACACACTATTATTTGCCAAAAAGGTTTACTTGCAGTTAAATCTTATTAGCTTATTAGGCAATAATTACGAATTGCGAAAAATATCCATTAACAACGGCCATTTACAAGTATTGACCGATAAAAATGGTAAATCGTCGTTAGAAATATTAAAAAAACGCCCCGATAATGGAAAGCAAGGCTTTTCGGCTAATATTAAAAGCTTTTCGGCTACAGCACTTGATGTTTACACCTACGATGCCAAAAAATTGTCGTATTCACAAATTTTTTTCGAAAAGGGTTCGGCTTCAGGCTCATTCAGCCCCGATAATTTTTTAATAAAGCTTAAAACAAACGGCATTCTTAAAAAATTCGTTGCAAAAAACCAAAAATTAGAACCGAACCAACATTTCGAAATTGATATTGCCCTGGAAAACAAAAATGAAAACTATCTGATTAAAAAGGGGGTTTTTAGTTTCAGCAACATCCCTTTTAAAGCAACAGGCTATTTCAATGCAACAAACGATATGTTTGCCAATTTGGATTTTTCTGCTTCGAAAGTGCCATTACGCCAGATTGATAAGGCTTTATTAAAAGGACTTTTAGGTGAGAATGGCGTAGAACTGCGAAGCGGAACGCTCGATATTCGGGCAACTATAAAAGGCCAAACCAAAAAGCAACTTCCTTCTATAAAAACCCATTTTAAAATTACCGAGGGAAAAATTTTCGAACGTAAAAACAACATAGTTTTATCCGATGTTTATTTAACCGGTAAAGCCAACAATGGTAAAGAGCACCTTCCTAAAACCACATCGGTAATGCTCGACACCTTCTATTTTAAAACAGGAAATAGTGCCCAGTGGGGCAGGTTAAAACTCGAAAACCTTATTTCTCCACAAATTGCCATCTCTTCAACAGGTAAGATTTTTTATGCCGACATTAAAGAACTTGTTAAAATAAAAGATGTAACTGTTAACAGCGGCGAATTTGAAAACCAAATAGCAATTGCTGCAATTATAAATAAAAATAAACAGCCTCAAGATAATATTTTACAAGATATTACATTAAGGGCAAAAATCGATATTATTAATCTGATAGTTGATTTCCCACGGTTGAATATTCCCACCGGTATTATTAAAGGTAAAATTGAACTAACTGAAAATAATATTTTAAATATAAATAATTTACAATTTAACAGCGGACAATCGGATTTTACCCTAAACGGCAAGTTGAAAAACTTTTTAGAAGCAAAACCTATTCCGGTTTATGAAGGCTCAATACATTCAGGCCATTTTCAGGCCGATGAGTTTTTAGGGGTTAACAGCAGCAACAACAACAATTCCGGGCCAATAAGGTTCCCAGACTCAATTAGGGTATCGGGCAATATGTCCATTAGTTCGTTTGCCTATGGAAAGTTCCAAACTAACAATGCTAAAGGTTTTGTCGATTATCAAAGTCAAAATGCTGTTTTAAGCGGGTTTTCAATGAACGGGTTCGACGGGAGCGTATCGGGCATGGCAAGCATTGGCCAAAACAAAGAGGGCGATATAGAATTGTTTACCGATGTTAACCTTACTGGTGTCGATATTAAAAAGCTTTTGCAGTCAACCAATAATTTTAACCAGGACTTTATCGGCCACCAGCACCTCGATGGAAAAATATCGGGCAATGTAAAACTGGCCATCGCATGGACAAATACTCTCGATTTTATTCCTTCGTCGGTTACAACCCAGGCAAATGTTTTGCTTGCCCATGGCAGAATAAGGGAGTATGAACCTTTGCTTGGGCTTTCGGGGTTTGTAAACGTTGAAGAACTAAAAGATATCAGGTTTGATAACCTCGCAGCAAATATTACAATTCACAACCAACAGGTTTTTTTGGAACAAACCAGGGTAACCTCATCGGCATTAAGTTTTGACTGTGCAGGGGTGCATGGTTTCGATAACAAATATGAATACCGCCTGCAATTGGCACTTTCTGATTTTCTATGGAAAAAAGCAAAAAGCAAAAATTCGGAAATAACTGAATTTGGTTATATTGTTAACGATGGCACACACAGAACAATAATACCGGTTATTATTTCTGGAATTGGAACAACTTTTGAGGTAAAATACGACAAAAAAACTGCCCGTACACGCTTTAAGGAAAAGATTGAACAGGAAAAAAATGTGCTTCAGCAATTGTTTTCAGGGAAATCGGTGGAAACATCCAACAATCTGCCTTCCGATGAAAACACAACAAGCGAAAACCAACCGGCAGTACTTCAAAAAACCGATTCGGGAAAATACCGTACCCGTTCAAACGAATTTATATTGGAATGGGACGATAGTGAAGACAACGGTCAGGGCAACGATTATTAAGCAATCATTTCCTTTTTACCATAGGTTTACAGTAAAATGTAAAGCAAGCGGCATTGTAATATAAAACCTGTATCCAACCCGTATTTCTTACACTATTTACTATCTGATAGAAATTCTTCAAAAGAACGAAAAGGCTTTTCATTCAGGCTGTAGGTATATTCCCTGATCTTTTCGCACCACAGGTTGTGTGTAAACCTGTTGTCGAAACTTGTATAAGAAACCGGTTTTCCAATGACAGCAGACAGGGTTTTGCCCCGCTTTTTGAACATTTCGCGAGGCAACAGAATAAGTTCAATGTTTATTTTAATGCCTAAAACTTTGCGAACAATAAATACCACATAAAACAATATAGAATTTCTGCCCCTGAAATAAAACGGGACAATTTGCCTTCGATGGGCTACAGACTTGGTAATAAAGCTTTTTTGCCAAAGGTTATCGGATATTTTGCCTTTGTATATTCGCGAAACCTCGCCTGCCGGAAAATGGGTAACAGGCATATCGGAAGCAAACAGCTCATCGAGTTGTTTCACAACTTCTTTCTGGTTGCGCCCATAAACATTAACTGCTGCAATAAAAGGCCTTAAAGGGGGAACATACATAAAGGCATCGTTACCAATAGCCTTTAAATGGCCATATTTGCCCGAAACGGTGTGAGTCAGTATTAATCCGTCGATGATACCAAAAGGATGGTTGCCGGCAAAAAAACAACGGCCATCTTCAGGAAGGTTCTCAATGCCTTCGATATTTACTTTTAACCCAAATTCCTTTAATATGGCATCGAGAAAATCGCGCGGGCCAAGGTTGCCGTAAAGCCCTAAAAGCCGGTTCATTTCCTCTTCATGCACAATTTTCTTTAATATACTTATAATAAAACCGGGCAATTTTCTTAACAAGGGCGAACCGTTGTTTCTAAGGGTCGATTCCAAATCGATGTGCTTCATCCGGATTAGTTATTTTAATAATTGTTAAATGTAACTGTTTCGTTTATAAATTATTATATCACATGGGAGATTTTTACCACTCATGCCAAAGATATGGTTTTATAAAAAAGCATTGTAAAAATTAACCAACAACATAAAGTTTTTGGTTTATATTTGCAGTGTTACGTATTTTATAAGTGTAACACGCAATAAAAAATGGCTTGATATAACCTGATTATGGAACAAAGTATTGCCCTATTGGCCGGAACCGCTGCTGCTTTAGGTTTTGTGCACACCATTACCGGCCCCGATCATTACCTTCCGTTTGTTGTAATGGCCCAGACCCGTAAATGGGGCAATGTTAAAACCATGTGGATTGTTTTTCTGTGTGGCCTCGGTCATGTATTAAGCTCGGTAGTTATAGGGGTTATCGGAATTGCAGCTGGTATAGCTGTCGGCAAGCTTGAACTTATTGAAGGCATGAGGGGCAGCCTTGCTTCGTGGTTGTTGTTTGGTGCCGGGGTAGCTTATACTATTTGGGCAGTTGTGCACCGGCTTATAAAGCCGCAACATGCGCATACACACCTTACCGATGAACAAAAAGCACGGCGAACAATGACCTTTTGGGTATTGTTTACTATATTCGTATTTGGCCCCTGCGAGCCACTTATACCCATTCTAATGTACCCGGCCGCCGAACACAATTTAATGGCAATTGTAATAGTTGCCCTTGTTTTTTCTGTTACAACCATTGTTACAATGTTATCGGTAACCATGCTCCTTATTAAAGGTTTTAGTTTTGTAAAATTGCATACACTTGAAAAATATCAGCATATTTTAGCAGGGGCAACAATTACTGCCTGCGGTGCAGGCATAATATTTCTCGGCCTATAGTTAAAATATGTTTTAACCCTGCTCGTGTATTTCACCGGCATATAGTTTCTTCAATAAACCGCCGTTGTTTAACCTGCCATATTCATTGATTCTGCGAATAAACAGTGCTAAAGCAGAGCTTGTTCCGCGAATGACGGAATAATCCCGATTTTTCATCTATTAATAGTATTCACATTGGCGTTTTTTTTATATATTTAATTAACCGACACCCTTCTTATGCATGAAAGCAAGGAAATAATAAACATGCTGGCCTCCGTTGCATTTTTCATTTATTTTTTTTACCTGGTACGCAAGGGAAAATGCAACCGAATTCCTGCAATTTGGCTATATGGTGTCCTGCTGATAACATTAAGCAATATATGCACCGTTGTTGAGGGATTTTTGTTGTTCAATTTCTTTAATATGCTGGAGCATATATTGTTTACAATGGCCTGTATTCTTTTTTTTATTGGTGCTTTACGATTAAAACCAGAAAATAACCTCCTTCTGTAATGCTGACAATCGGAATCCTGAATATCGTTTCAATAGCTATAATATCAATAATGATAATAATATTGCTATTTAAACTATTCCGTGTTTTTCGCAGCGACAGTTCATTGATATTCATACTCATTTCCTTTTTCCTGCTTTTTCTTGTTACGCTCACCAACATATTTGAGCATTGGCAAATAGCTACCGGTTTCGATAATTATGAAGATGAACTGGAAATTATATTTATTCCGCTGTTTATTCTTGCTGTATTCTCGTACTGTCTGAAAAAAGAGCTGGAAGCGAACAAAAAGAAAGAACAGAAATTAAAAGAAAACAACCTTCGGCTGAACACTTCCGTAAGAGGTGCCAGCCAGGCATTATGGGAATGGTACCCCGATAAAAACCTTTTGGCCATAAACAAGCGCTACTGTTTCCTCGATTTTGAGCCGCTCTATTACGAAATAAGCGAAAGCAATCAGAAGGAGGTTGTCCATCCTGAAACACTTGCAGAGTACCAAAACTTAATAAATGCGCTACAAACAAATTCAATATTGCCCGATAATACCGAAATACTGTTAAAAAGCTTTTATGGTAATTATAAATGGGTGCTTTTCAGAGGGGCAAAAACCGAACTAAGTTTTAATAACCAATACGTGTCTTACCTAGGCACAATTTTAGGCATAAGCCACTTTAAAAATGCCCAGTTTGAACTTGAAAAAGCCCGCATAAAAGCCGAAGAAAGCGAAAAATTAAAAACAGCTTTTTTAAACAACATTTCGCACGAAATACGTACCCCAATGAATGCCATTGTGGGTTTCACCGATTTGCTAATCGATCCGCAAACTAAACCGGAAAAACAAAAAAAATATATCGAATTTATTGTTCAGGGCTGTGAACGTTTAATAAACATTATTGAAGATTTAATTGAAATATCGCAGATTGTTGCCGGAAGCATAAAAACAAACCCAACACAAATTAATGCCAGAGCTTTTATGCAAATGTTATACGAAATGTTTTCCCCGCTGGCAAAGAGAAAAAAAATAAAACTTACTTACTTCCTAAATTCCGAACTTGATTTCATAACCGACGAAGAAAAACTCCTTAAAATATTCAGGAACCTGCTCGACAATGCTTTCAAATTTACCATTTCCGGTTATGTAGAGTTTGGCATGAGCATTATAGAAAGAAATATTCAGTTTTACGTAAAAGACAGCGGCATAGGTATTGAAAGGGATTTTCACGACTCACTTTTTAAATACTTCAGCCAGCGCGAAGACTCAGAGTCGCGATTTCATGCTGGGGCAGGTATAGGCCTTTCAATTTGTAAGGGCCTTACCAATATCCTAGGCGGCAAAATTTGGATTGACTCAACCCCAAATGAAGGAACCACTGTAAATTTTGCACTGCCAATACAAGAAAAAAACCCTTTGCCGGTTTTTTACCCTCCTGATGATGATCTGATTATTAATTTATCAAAAAAACCAGTAATACTCATTGCCGATGATGAAGAATCGAATTATTTGTACCTGAAAGAAGTATTGCAACCTTACGCACAGGAAATTATCTGGGCCAGAACCGGTCAGGAAGCCATAGATTTATACATTAAACATACCGGTATTTCAATAATTTTTATGGATATAAAAATGCCTGTTGTTAACGGCAGTGAGGCTGCAATTGAAATAAAAAAAATAAACCCATTGGTGCCAATTATTATGCAAACAGCCTATACATCAGCGCCAGATGAAGAAATTCTGCCTAAACACTGCTACGATAATTTTATAACTAAACCTATCAATAAAAATACGCTCCTGGCTTTTATCGGCCAATATTCGAAATAAATAAGCTGTATTATTAAATAACAGGACAATCAATATCCATTCTGGAAGAAAATTCGCCACAATATGTTAAATACTTTCCGGCGTTGACAGAACAATTTTCAATAATCGCGTTTAACTTTGCAAGACATTTTAATTGCCCACTGCATGCAGCATGATTCTTTATATTCAAACAATGCAAAACTTTTAGCCGGTATGCAGGATTCTGTGCCAGATACTTCAATGGCAAATGAATTAACAGGTAATAGTTTATTACAAAAAAAGGTTGTCCCCGCGCCAAAAAAGACAATTAACATAACATTGCCCGGCCCTGGATTGGAAGCAACCGATACTGTTCGGGCAATTGTTCAATCTGAACCAAACCCTGTGGCTGCTATTCCCTATACATTTTTCCCCAGCCTGGGGCAATATTCCCGCAATTCTGTAATATCGGCACCTTCCCGGGAATTAAAGGCGCTTTTTTCAACAGAAACTATAACATATAGTGGCAATAAGCCCTTAATACACGAAAAATCATACGATAAAAGCTGGGTTTTTGGCCTTACTTTTATTGCTATTTCACTTTTGGTAATAATTCGGATTTATTTTCAGAAGTATCTCCCCCTAATTTTTTCATCGGCAGTAAACCGTCAAACAGCAGAAAAACTTTTACGAGAAAAAAATATCCTCGTACGCAGGGTATTCATATTCCTTAACCTGATTTTTTTACTTGCCACTTCGCTTTTCCTGCTGCGCGGTTTTCTATTTTTTAATATTAAACTTCCATCAGAAAACAATTTAATAAACTATATGCTGATTACTATCCTGTTATTCCTCTTTCTAACTTTAAGGCTGGGGATTCAGCAATTAACAGGTTACCTTTTTGAATCGCAGGAAATATTCAGGGAATATATTCACAACACATACTTATTGCATAAAAACCTTGGATTGATTATTCTGCCCCTGGCAATCAGTACCTTTTACCTGCGACAACCTTTCTCAGATGCAATTTTTTACATTAGCGGAGGACTTGTGGTTATTGGTGTTTTGTACCAATATTTAAGGGGGTTACAGATTATTCTGAAACATAATGTTTTTTTATTGTATAGTATTTTGTACCTTTGTACGCTTGAAATTTTGCCTGCAATTGTAGGTATTAAATTTGCTTTATCGCTGAGATAGAAGAAGTTATAATAGGAGGCTCACAAAACATGAAGATCAAAAAAATTCTGGTATCCCAGCCGGAACCATCCTCTGACAAGAACCCTTATGCAGAGGTTGCGGAAAAAAACAATGTAAAATTCGAATTCAGGCAATTCATCCATGTCGAACCTATTCCGACCAAAGAATTCAGAAAGCAACGGGTAAATTTTTTAGATTTTACAGCAGTTGTTTTTACCAGTAAAACAGCTATCGACCATTACTATCGAATTGCTGCCGAAATGCGGATTACAGTGCCCGATACCATGAAGTACTTCTGTACTTCAGAATCGATTGCACATTACCTGCAAAAATACATTGTATATCGTAAACGCAAAATTTTTTACGGACTGGGAAAGTTTCCCGAACTTATGGAAATGCTCGAGAAGCACAAAGAAGAAAAGTACCTTGTGCCACTATCGGAGCAACATAAAGATGAAATTCCTGCTCTTTTGGAAAAACACAAAATCAAACACAAAATTGCCATTTTGTACCAGACTGTTAGCAGCGACCTTACTGATCTTTCAATGATTAACTATGATGTACTGGTATTTTTTAGCCCATCGGGAATTAAATCGCTTTTTAAAAACTTCCCCGACTTCGATCAGAAAGATATCATAATTGCCTCGTTTGGCAATTCCACTGCACAAGCCGTCAGAGATGCCGGCCTGCGCCTCGATTTGGCTGCACCAATGCCAAACGCACCCTCAATGACTATGGCACTTGACCAGTTCATACAAGAGCACAACAAATGCAAGAAATAAAACAAGGGGGCCTTTCAGCCCCCTTTTTTTTGCCTGCCTTATTTATATATTCTGCCAATAATCAGTGATAAGCATTGCCTGTTCCCCCGAACGACAGGACTAACCCGGTTAATATATGATAATAATGAATTAAGTAAGTTAGGCAATTGCCTTCCTTTCTTTTGATTTTTTTAGGGCTTTAAAAATAAGAAAACCGATAAATCCTATAGCCAGCACAACAAAGCCCCACGATATTTCTTTGTAGTAAACCTCCCATTTATCAATTAAAAAATAGCTCAACAAGGCCAGGATAATATTCCACAGCCCCGAACCAATAGCTGTATATAAAAGAAAGTTTTTCATGCTCATTTTAGCAAGGCCGGCCGGAATGGAAATTAATTGCCGAACTGCCGGTACTAACCTTCCTATCAGGGTTGAAACATTGCCGTTTTTTATAAAAAACTTTTCGGCATTTTCAATTTTTTCTTGTGATATCAGAAACAATCGTGCCCACTTAGTATTGGCAAGGGCGTATATTATTTTGCGCCCTAGGGTATATGATAGCACATAATTTACCAGCGCCCCGATTAAACAACCTATTGTTGAAAAAAGGACAATCAGTGATAGCTTCATTTGCCCGCTATGTGCCAGATAGGCTGCAGGAGGGATAACAATTTCAGATGGAAAAGGAATAAAAGAACTTTCAATGGCCATTAATAAAGTGATGGTTCCATAGTTCAGGTGGGTTTCATACCATTTAATTACAAAATCAAACAATTCATGCATATTGAAAATTTTGACGGCAAAAATAGTATAATACTCCTAACAATAGTTGTTGAGGATCCGTTTTAACATTTAACAAAACAAAGTTATGCGCGATTATTAAACTGGCTCACCTTAATGTTCGAAAACTAACAGTAACCAGTTATTGCAGATTTGAAACAACTATACCCTATGTTATTTAAACTAATTTGTTGCTTTAGTTAAAAGTTTGATTTGAATATTGAACATACTTTTAAATATTTCGCCTAACTCACGCACATCATCGTCTTCGGTTTCGTACCACCAGTTCACCTCTACTTCGAAACCGAGGTTGTTAATTGTTTCAAGTTGTTTGAGAAATTCTACCATAGCCTTTTTGGAAGAAGCATTTACATGTGATAACGAAATATCGACACTTGTTTTATTTGCAGGTTTTTGTATGTAACGGTTTAATTGTTTGCTTATATGCCCGAAAAAAGGTTGCTCTTCAACAGGAACTGCCTTTCCGACAATTCGCATATGCCCGTTGTTCATGTATGCATAAGGGGTAGTTTTTGTTCCCTGTATATAAAAGTACATAACAAATTGTCTTTTAGCCATATTACGAAATACTTTCCATTGTGTTGTACCATTTTAAGTGATATTTATCACCAGATTGAAAATTGAGGCAGATGAAACCAAGTAATTAGCCAAATCGTATGATTCATATAAATTCCGGGAAGATGGTCAAAACAGAAAAATGCTTGCGGTGCAGTATTCTTTTGGAAAAAAATTTCCTTTGCCAGTCGTGCAAAAGTGAGCTGCTTCATTTTTATGAAGTTACAAAAGACTGGCAGCTGGCCATGGAACTCGAATTATCGCAACAAACGGTAAGAAGGTTCAAAAGAAATTCCGGCCTATAATACCTCTTGGGCAAAAGCCTGTCCAATTTCGACATAAACTACTTGCAACAGGTAATCGTGTAAAAACTGATAGATAAAATTTAATAAACCAAATTATCAGGCGAAAACTTCGTGCAAAACTTCCAGCGAATTTATCTTGCCCATGCCCTCGAGGTGATACCTGTAATAATCAATAAGTGCAATCACCAACTGTACTCTTAAAGTGTTTGATAAGAAGAGTTTATACGGTTCGTTAAGGGCAAAGTTTATCAGGCTGTGCACTTTAAATGAAGCATCCACTGGCTGAAAATTATCAAGTTCATTGCTGTTTTCAGGGAAAATACCTAAAAACCGGGTAAAATGAATAAGAAACAACAAATGAAAATTTGCATATCCGTCGGAACAAATATCCAGAACCTGCACGGCACTTTCGATATAATCGAACATGGGTTTGTTGCCCTCAGTATCGTTTACACAACGGTAAAGAACTTCACCAATAAATAAAGCAATGGTGTTTTTAACAATATTTGTATAAATATGGTAAAAGGGCTGGGCAATATGCAGCTCCCTCAATCGCTGAAGCTCGCGCATTGGTTTATGATCTACCTGTAAGTCAAGTATGGTAAGCGGCTGAAAATTGTTAAACCTAAATTTCCCTGTTTTGCCCCTTACGCCGTTTACAAGGTATGCCTGTCGCCCGAAATCGCGTGTATAAATATGCACAACCACAGAGCTGTCGCCATATTTGAAACTGTTGAGAACAATTCCCTTTGTTTTATACAACATGTTGTAACAAACTTAATTTACACCAACCGCTTGAAAATGCAACACAAAGTAAAAAAAATGCTATATCAAAAAACAGGGTACAGAAAAGAATTCATACTTTTAGTTTGAATTTTAATCCTGATATATGCAGCACTATTTATTGTCCAGGGCATTTGCTGTCCTTTTGCTCATCAGCCAATTTGCGTTAATGCAGGCCCAAAAGCCATATTTCCAGCAGGAAGTGAACTACATTATAAAAACAACGCTGAACGATACCAATCATTCACTTACAGCATTCGAAACTATACAATATATTAACAATTCGCCCGATTCGCTTAAATATTTATACTTTCACCTTTGGCCAAATGCATACAAAAATAAATATACAGCCTTTTCAAGGCAGCAGTTAGAAAACGGCGATCATAAATTTTATTTTTCTACTGCCGAAGAAAAAGGGTTCATCGATTCGCTCGATTTTTGTGTCAACGGCCGTTCCATTGAATGGGAATTAGATGAAAAATATATCGACATTTGTAAACTGGAACTCAATTCTGCCCTGCTACCAGGCGATACCATACAAATTACCACACCCTTTTATGTTAAAATACCCGGAAGTTTTTCGCGTTTCGGCCATGTTGGCCAATCTTACCAAATAACACAATGGTACCCAAAACCAGCAGTTTATGGCCCCGATGGGTGGCACCCGATGCCTTATCTCGATCAGGGTGAATTTTTTTCCGAATACGGTTCGTTTGATGTTGAAATAACCCTCCCCGCCCAATACGTAGTTGGCGCCACAGGTGAATTGCAAACACCGGAAGAAATTTTATGGCTCAATAAGAAAACCGAGAACCACAAAACCCCGCGTTTTGAAGATAGTACAGGATATAAAACCATTCGGTTTTACGAAAAAAACGTGCACGACTTTGCGTGGTTTGCCGATAAAAGCTATTGGGTTAAAAAAGACTCGGTGCAACTGCCAAATTCATCAGAGCTGGTTACAACATGGGCCTTGTTCCCACCAAAAGATTCGGTCAGGTGGTTAAATGCGACGGGGTATATTAACGACGCGTTATTTTATTATTCGCAATGGTATGGGAATTATCCGTATAAAAATTGCATAGCTGTAAGGGGAGCTATAGAGGCCGGAGGGGCAATGGAGTATCCCGGTATTACAGTAGTGGGGGGCTCAGGCACACCACTTGCACTTGAAACCATGATAATGCACGAAGTAGGCCATAACTGGTTTTATGGAATACTGGGCTTTAACGAGCGCGATTATCCTTTTCTCGACGAAGGCATTAATTCGTTCAGCGAATTCAGGTACCTGAACGAAAAATACAAAAGGTCGAAAAAATTATATGAAATGATGCTTCCTGAAACATTTGCAAAGTTTGCAAACATTAGCGAACTGCCGCAAGCTATGTTTTATGAGATTTCGTCGCTCATGCCGCAAAGGCTCAATATCGATCAGCCCATAGTTTCAAAAAGTACCGATGTTTCGATGCTTAATTATGGATCGATAATTTACCATAAATCGGCTTTGGCATTCTACTATCTGATGCATAGCATAGGTGAGGAAAAATTTAATTCTATAATGAAAGGCTTTTATGAGGATTGGAAATTTAAGCACCCTCATCCAGCCGATTTGAAATATGCTTTTGAGAGTGGCACCAACACCAGTTTAGGGTGGTTTTTCGACGATATCCTGTTAACTTCAAAAAAAACCGATTATAAAGTAAAAAAAATTGAAAATGGAAAAATACTCGTTAGAAATACGGGGAAAATTTCTTCTCCATTAACTGTTACCGGATACAATAAAAGTAACGAGGTTTTTTTAAAAAAACATGAGGGCTTCTACAAATCGAAATGGATAGAATTACCTGCCTCGGATTATACCAGGTTAGTTATCAACGATATAGAAATGCCTGAATATAACCGAAAAAACAACACAATAAAGACAAGCGGAATATGCAAGAAAATTGAACCCCTGGAAATAAACAAATTTCAGGTTATCGAAAAACCCGGAAAAACTCAAATCGGAATTTTGCCGGCAGCCGGCTGGAACTATACCGATAAACTCATGGCCGGTGTACTAATATATAACCCGGTAATTCCCATGCAAAAAGCCGAATACCAGTTATTACCAATGTATGGAACCGGAAGTAAAACTATTACAGGTGCTGGAAAGTTTACACTACACACCTTTTTAAATTCAGGAGTTATTAACCGAATCGATATCCATTTAATGGCTCAGCGATATGCTGAAACAGACAAAGCACGGGCAGAGGCAATTCTATTCATCAAAAGAGCTAATGATCGAAGCCAGTTGCGCCAAAGCATAAGCCTTGCAGCAACCGTCTTAAGCTCAAATATTACAAAACCAAATAACCAAACAGGGTTTTTCAACCTGAAATATGTTTTAAAAAACAAATATTTATTAAACCCTTTTAACCTATTGATAAATTTCGAAATTGCTGATAACAGCCCTCGCCTGTGCACAGAATTCAACTTGGGACTTCCGGCAAAATATGCACGCGAGGCACTTTCAATTAGGATATTTGGCGGATATATTTTCAACGAAAAAACCAATTATCCGCTTTATCTGAGTGGTGTTGCTGCTGCCGACTACCAGCACGATTATATTATCCCTGCCAGGTTTGATGTTAACAGCGAAACATTGCTTAGTTACCAAACTATTGATATTCATGGTGGTTTTGCCGCATTATCTCCATTTAGCAGCAATAAATGGCTAACTACGGCAAAACTAAAACTAAAAATCCCGGAAGTACCCCTTAAGTTTTACGCAACAGCAGGCTTGCATTCGAATGGCGGTAAAGAGTTTTTCACCGGAACAGATTATATCACTCTTAACAACCTGAATTATGAAACAGGTGTTGCCCTGTCGTTTGGAAAATTTCTTGAAGTATATTTCCCTGTTCTGGTTTCATCCGATTTTGAAACCTATTTAAACAATACCCACGATAAATATGTAAACCGTATTCGTTTCTCCCTAAATTTTAACATGCTAAACCTGTTTACGCTACGCGATAATATTTTTGAGTAACACTATAATTGTCGCTTACGGATAAAAAGGGGTTTACCTTTATTTACTTTTCGTAAAAAACCCTGTACTTTATAAAAGTACAGGGCACAAATAAACCACATTGATTGAACTACTTTCAAAAACTCATTAGCAATCCGGCTGCTACAGGGTATAATTCGGGCCCCCGGTTTTTTACAAACAAAGGTGTAATATAATAGTTGGCATAAAGTTTTACCATTTTATAGCCAACCCTGGCTGTAAGTCCGTAGCGAAATGGATTAAGGTAAAAATCGTCTTTTGTTTTTGAAGGATCGTTATCGACCTTAATTTTCACATTCGATGTTAACTTTAACCCGCCGATAAGGCCCCCGGAAACAAACAACCTGTTGTTTCTTCCCCCCTTAAGAAACTGAAGCTCGGCAAGCAGGGGAATTGTAAGATACGTAGTCTGTAAACGGTTTTTCCGCGGCTTCTCCGGCAAATCAAGCGGCTGTATAGACCCATTCAGTTTTTGTATGGAGTTGTTGTTTTCGAAGTGGTAGTTCGACCATTCGAAACCCAGTCCGGTAACCAAACCAAACCTGTCGCGGTAAACCGGAAAACTATACTGGCTGATATTTAGGTTAAAATTCCATGACTTGCCGGTGTTTACATTAAGAAATTCGTTTTCGGGGGTACGTGCCAGCGAAAAATTTTTATCAATATAATTATTCAGGCCAAAGGAAAAGCCAGCCCAATGGCCTTTAAACTTACCGTCGCCTTTTTTGTTTTTTCTTTCCCCTTCATCGTCATATCCGGGAACTTCAGGTATTTCGGGAACTTCAGGCTCGTCAGGGGTTTCTGCAATCCTGTTTCCCTCATCACTTTCAGATTCGTTATTTTTATTAACTTCTTTAATTTTTATTGAAGTTTCACCATCTTCTTCAATAATATTTATTTCGGTAGTTCCAAGCCTGAAGGTAGTAGAATCGGCTTTCCCCTTTTTAACGATTTCGTCGGTAATTATTTCTACCTCATCGTTTTCCAAAACCTGATAACCTTTCTCCTTCAATGGTTCACCAACACTATCTGCCTCCTGGGCCATTACAGAAAAAGTAATTGCGCAAATAAATCCTGAGAATAAAAACTGTTTCATCGTTCTTGTTTTTGTTATTTGAATGTGTGACGCCCCTGCAAACGAAAAGTTACAGCTACAAGAAAAAATATCGCTTTAATTGTTGGTTTTACTTAAAAATATATATTACAAGCCTGGGAAACCTATAATTATAAACAACTTAGGGCTTATGATAAAAAATTAACAATTATTAATATGACTCTATAAGCAATTACTAATCATTTCTTTTTATTTTTGTGCCTTATTTTGCTGATAATATGCCCCGAAACGAACCAGGAATAGAGAAGCGCAGGCTGCGTAGCTCCTATATTACCTCTACAATAAGCATATCGCTGTTGCTCTTACTTTTGGGCATAGTTGGGCTTCTGCTGCTAAAAACAAATCAAATTGGGAATTACGTTAAAGAAAATATACATTTTAAGGTAATTCTTAACGAAACCCTGCCGGAAGTTGAAATTTTCCGCATACAGAAATCGCTCGATGCCAGAAAATATGTTAAAGAAACCAAATATATAACCAAAGAACAGGCTGCAGTGGATTTGCAGGAAGCCCTCGGCGAAGACTTCATTCAAACCCTGGGCTATAACCCCCTTTTACCAGCCATTGAAGTAAAATTTCTGGCATCGTATGCTAATAACGACAGCATTCCTGTTATTGAAAGGGACCTAAAAGAATTCGACGGCATTAAAGAGGTATATTATCAGAAAAACCTCATCCAGGCAGTAAACGAAAATATCCGGTTAATAACTATTTATATTCTTATTTTAAGTGCATTATTGTTGCTTATTGCCTTAACCCTAATACACAATACCATCCGCCTTTCGGTTTATGCCAAGCGGTTTATTTTGCGAACCATGCAACTTGTTGGTGCCACACCATATTATATTCGCCGCCCTTTTCTTTACCATAGTGCTATTCAGGGGCTTATTGCAGCTTTGCTAGCCAACCTGATACTTACCCTACTGATGTACTTTCTTCAGCAACAGGTGCCCGGTATGCAATTTCTTAACGACTTAATTGAATTGTCAGTTCTCTATTGTGTGGTTATTATTATTGGCATTACCCTTAATTGGATATCTACATTCTTTGCAATAAATAAGTATTTGAACATTGAAACAGATAAACTTTATACATAACCATGAACAAACAAACTGATACACCTAAGGCAGGCTTTGCCCTCGGAAAAGAAAACTATAAGTTGCTGGCCATTGGCTTTTTGATAATTGTTATAGGTTTTATATTAATGATTGGTGGCCGCACTACCGATCCCAACCTGTTCAACGGCGACGAAGTTTTTTCGCCAAGACGTATTACACTGGCCCCAATTATAGTTTTGGCCGGGTTTATTTTTGAAATCTGGGCCATCATGAAAAAACCATCGGAATAAAACTGTTTTCCACGAATATTAATTATATTATTCCCCCTGGCCCAAGTGCCACATATTATGGATACATTACAGGCAATTATTATAGCAATAGTTGAAGGAATTACAGAATTCCTGCCGGTTTCGTCAACCGGACATATGATTATTACCCAAAAACTGCTGGGGATGGAAAGCACCGACTTCGTGCGAATGTTTACGGTAAATATTCAATTTGGGGCTATTCTTTCAGTTATAGTATTGTATTGGAAACGCTTTTTCCAATCGTTTAACTTCTATTTAAAGCTGTTTGTGGCATTTTTGCCTGCTGCTATACTCGGTTTGTTGTTCAACAGTTTTATCGAAAGCCTGCTCGAAAATGTTTTGGTTGTTGCCATTTCGCTGGTATTGGGCGGAATAATACTTGTTTTTGTCGATAACTGGTTTAAAAAACCAGCCGAAAATCAGGAAATCAGCTACCCCAAAGCATTAAAAATTGGTTTTTTTCAGGTTATTGCCATGATACCCGGTGTGTCGCGCTCGGCAGCCACTATTATTGGCGGGCTCACACAAAAATTGAACCGAAAGAATGCCGCCGAATTTTCATTTTTCCTGGCCGTACCTACCATGTTCGCAGCAGCAGCTTTCGAACTTTTTAAAGCGTACGAATCCATCAATGTATCAAATTTAAAAATTTTATTAACCGGCAATATTGTTGCCTTTATTGTGGCAATGCTTGCCATTAAAGGGTTTATTGGCTATCTTACAAAGCACGGGTTTAAAATCTTTGGCTATTACAGAATTGCAATAGGCCTGTTGATTATTGTACTTTTGGCATCGGGGGCCGATTTAAAAATTGTTTAATGAACTTCACAGAAGGCGAGGTACTACTATTCGACAAGCCATACGGCTGGACATCGTTCCAGTTAGTGAACAAAATTCGCTGGCTGCTTTGCAGGAAACTGAACATTAAAAAACTGAAAGTCGGCCATGCCGGAACACTCGACCCATTGGCAACCGGACTGATGGTTATATGCACTGGCAAAGCAACAAAAAAAATACCCGAACTAACCGGGTTTGACAAAGAATATATTGCAGAAATGAAAATAGGCGAAACTACCCCTTCGTTCGATAAAGAAACATTGGTGGATAAGGTTTACCCGACAGAACATATTGATAAATCAACGATTGAAGGCGCATTGATGAAATTTCGGGGTGAAATAGAACAAATACCCCCCGATTTTTCGGCAAAATATGTCGATGGTAAACGGGCGTACCATTTTGCCCGAAAAGGAATTGAAATAGAATTAAAACCTTCGAAAATTACCATTAACGAAATAGAACTGATAAGCTACGAAAACCTTCATGCCGTGATACGTATTAACAGCAGCAAGGGAACCTATATCCGCTCGGTTGCCCGCGATTTGGGCAGGGAATTGCAGTCGGGGGCTTATTTAACAGCCCTCCAGCGCACGCAAATTGGTAGTTATACGTTAGAAGGGGCATTAACAATACAAAAATTTGAAAATATTTTAGAAACACTGTAACCTTATTGGAATTACAACGTATAAGGCACGCTCATTACAAATAAACAAAATATATACAATGAAATTATCGCAATACAAATACGACCTTCCGGAGAGCCTGATAGCCCATTACCCGTCGGATAACCGCGATGAATCGAGATTGATGGTACTGAACCGCGAAAAAGGCACCATCGAACACAAGGTTTTCAAAGAAATAATCGATTATTACGGCGAAAACGATGTTATGGTATTCAACAATACCAAAGTTTTCCCGGCAAGGCTTTATGGCAATAAAGAAAAAACCGGTGCCGAAATCGAAGTGTTCCTGCTCAGGGAACTCAACAAAGAACAACGTCTGTGGGATGTTTTGGTGGATCCGGCAAGGAAAATCCGCATTGGCAACAAACTTTACTTCGGCGATAATGATATACTGGTTGCCGAAGTAATTGACAATACAACATCGCGTGGACGCACCCTCCGCTTTTTGTTCGACGGCAACTACGACGAGTTTAAAGCAACCCTATATGGACTTGGGGAAACCCCACTGCCAAAATTTATTAAACGACAGGTACAACCCGAAGATAAAGACCGCTACCAGACAATTTTTGCCAAACACGAGGGAGCTGTTGCTGCCCCGACTGCCGGCCTGCACTTTAGCCGCGAACTATTGAAAAGGCTCGAAATTAACGGCCTGCATTTTGCAGAAATTACCCTGCATGTCGGCCTGGGCAATTTCCGCACAGTGGACGTGGAAGACCTTACCAAGCACAAAATGGACTCGGAACGGATAATTATTCCCGATGCTGCGGTAAACGTTATTAATAAAGCAAAAGAAACACACAACCAGGTTTGTGCTGTTGGTACAACAGTTTTACGTACACTGGAAAGTTCTGTATCGACCCAGGGGTTTGTTAAACCTTACGATGGATGGACCAATAAATTTATTTTTCCGCCATACGATTTTAGTGTTCCTACTTCGATGATTTCGAATTTCCACCTGCCACTTTCTACTTTATTAATGACCGTTTCGGCATTTGCAGGATACGATTTCCTTTTCGAAGCCTACCAGGTTGCCATTAAAGAGAAATACCGATTTGGAACCTATGGCGATGCAATGCTTATTATCTAAGTTTTTTACTGCTTAAAATACACCTAAGGCAGTTATTCTGAAAAAAAGCCTGGCAAAAACCAGGCTTTTTTATTCATTGGTGCAACCTTTGTTGAAAAGAGGTGTCTTTCTTTTCCAAACAAACAATAAATGATTTTAACTATGAAAAAATTTATTTTGTCCATTTTTTCAGTATGCCTGTTTACCCTGGCACATTCTCAGGAAAACGAATATCAGACAATTGGCGACTTCACAAACATAAAAATTAGTGGCTTTGGGGGCCCGGTAATGTCTTTCACCCAAATTGGCGGCGACTTTGTGCACATGATGGGCGGCGGTGGCGGTGTTATCATCAACAACCTGTTCCTGGGCGCTTATGGCATGGGCAAAACCAATGAAATTGCCTTCAAAAACAACCCCGATAATGTTATGGTTTTTGGCCATGGAGGTTTTTGGGCAGGCTATACCTTTACAGGCCATAAGGCCATACACCCGGTAATTCACGCGCAAATTGGTTGGGGCAGCATTATGGAATACCAAAGCGGATGGCAATCGCATAGCATAACACCCGAACCTCTTTCAACCGACAATGTTCTGGTTTTTAACCCGACAGCTGAAATAGAACTGAACTTTTCAAGGTTTTTCAGGCTTGGCGGAGGGGTTACCTACAACTTGGTTTACAATACCGACAATGTTTACACTTCACGCGATTTTGCCAAACCCGGTTTTTTTCTATCGTTTAAGTTTGGTTATTTCCGATAAGAAGTTTTTCCTTCCAATAAAAACTGACAGATATGCTTAACCTCATATTTTCCCCAACCCCGGCAGGCTTTGCCGGGGTTTTTTTGTTCAATATAAGAAAACCCGATGATGAAAAACTTGATTTTTTTTCATTCTCGTGTAACTTCCTGCAACATTTGCCGTCATACCGGCGAACTACTTTTTTATAATGACCATTGCTGAATACAATTTGTGTGTTGAACAATTTGCCGACGGCATTTACAGGTTTATACTGAAAAACCTCCGCGACAGTGAACAATCGCGTGATGTAGTGCAGGAAACCTATACCCGGCTTTGGACAAGGTACACCGATGTAAATTTCGACAAGGCCAAATCGTACCTGTTTACCACAGCTTATCATACCATGATTGATATGATTCGCCGGGAAAAAACGGTTACGGTTTTAGACGAAATTGCACCTTATGCAGGCACAGCCACGGGCCAGTATTCCGATCTGAAGGAAGTTTTGGACGAAGCCGTTTCCAGGCTTCCTGAAATACAACGATCGGTATTGCTGTTGCGCGACTATGAAGGGTACAACTATAAAGAAATTGAAGAAATAACAGGGCTCAACGAAAGCCAGGTTAAAGTATATATTTACCGGGCACGTCAGTTTTTAATGCAGTATATCGGGACAATTGAAGCCGTAATTTAACTATGAGAATTAACGCAGATAATTATGAGATTTATGCCCTTGATTACCTCGAAGGTACTTTAGCACAGGAACTTGTGGCTCCATTCGTCTTGTTTTTGGCAGAAAACCCCGATATTGCCGAATTGCTCAACTATATGCGGGAATTGCCCTTGCCCACTTCGCAAAATGGCAAACCTGCCAATTTTTCATATCTTACAAAAAATATTAATACTTTAACCATTAGCGAAAGCAATTTCGATGAAATGTGCATTGCTTTCCACGAAGGCGACTTGGATACAGCCATGCAGCAGAACCTTTTAGCTTATATTAATGGCAACCCAAAAAAACAGAACATCTTTTCGAAATACAGGCAGGCACGCCTCAACCCGGATAAAAGTGAGGTTTTCGAAGGAAAAAAAATGCTGAAAAAACGAACATCAGCAGATACAGGCATTCGAAGAATTGCGCTAATTTCGACATTTGCCGCAGCTGCCTCGCTGGCTACCTTATTTATGTTTCGCAATACAAACCCGGTCACCCAACCCTCAGTAATATCATCCGTTGCAGTTGACCATAAAAAGGTTCCGGCTTTAATTATACCTGATACAGCCACGGTGGCAGAAAAAATAAAAATAACGGAAAATCTAAAAAAAGTAAGCCATTTTTCTAAAACCCAGGTAAATAACAAACCAACCATGCTGGCAGTAGTCGATACTGCGTCGGACAACGACGATGGCATTATTATCATATCTTCGCTGGTGCCTCGCAGCATGCGAATTGAAAATATATACCTTCAAAGAGAAATTGCCAGCATTAACCCGCAAATAAACCTGACAGGACAAAAAACGCTCAGCGAACCAGCTTTCAGAAACCCAATCAGGGAAAAAGGGGTGAATATCTATGCCAAAGCTTCGCAAATTACCATCAACGATGTAATACAAACAAGCATTAACGGCATCAATAATATGGTTGAAGGCGATTTAAGGTTTGAATCGCAAACTGACGAACGAGGCCGGTTAACAGAATTTGCCCTGTCGTCAGAAACTTTCAATATTAAAAGAAAAATTGGCAGCAACTAAAATGCCTTTATAGATGCCCTATGCAACCAAAATAGCTTTTTGGCCACCATTATCGAAAAAACAATCCATGGAATTAATGAAATTAATGAAAATACCAGTCCGATTTTTCCGGCAGTTGAGGGTATTATCATAAATATACCAGAGATTATCCCCCAAACAGCAGTTGGCCTGGTAAAAACAGAAGATCTGAACATTATTACCGATATTATTAATAAGGTAATGGCATTAAGCACATAATAAACATCAAACGATGTTCCTTTGTAAGTTGCCAACATAGCATACCCAACCGCCATAAGTTGTTGTTTCATTTCAACCGTTACAGCCTGATTGTATTGTTTGCCAACAGAAAGCATTTCGAAAGCAACTGCCGATGAATAATACGATGTAATACCTATAAGTCCAAATGCTAAAGCTGTTAACATCCCTATAAAACTTGTATTCTTAAGAGCCGCAAAAAGAGCCAGGTATAAAACTATTATAACCGTGTTATTAATAATATAAAGCAAATCGAGGCTTAGCAAACCTAAAAACCAGTTTTTGGAAAAAAGCTCGAAAAAACCTGCTGGATTATCCGGAGGCGGATAGGCAGCAAAAATAAAAATCTGAATAGGTATAAGCGCCACAATTACTATTGCAGCAATAGCGCCAGGTTTAAACAGTTTTTCCCAATTTTGCCCAAATAGTTTTTCCTGTTCCATAAGTTTTATGTATTACTTAGTGCCTTTAAGTAATATATGCAGGGGCGCATATCAGGAAAAGTATTTCTTTATTGCCCCGAAATAATAACGTTTCCAGCCGTTTACCATATCGTCGTATGCTTCTTCGGGCACATTTTCGTGTACCAGTTCGGCCACGGTATTATTGCCCTCTTTTGTCAGGCGTATGGTAACCACCGACATTTCTTCCTGAGTATCGAAATACCATTGTTGCTGTACCATCTGGTTTTCTGCCAGTTTAAGGATTTTTCCGGTTATATCGCCATCCCATATCGAAAATTCAGCACCTTCCTCCTGTACAAATTCTGCCGGAAAACCGCTCCATAGTTCAATAGTAAGCGGATTTGTAAGGGCTGTATAAACTTCTTCCACAGTAGCTGATATGGTATGGCGTTGTTTAATGTTTTTCATGATTTATTTTTTATTTGGTTAAGATAATGGGGCATCCAATTTCGCGTGCCCCGGTGCATGCATGAAAAAGAGGCTATTTCCGAAGCTTTTTCCAGGGCATTGCGAAAACTATGTCCCAAGGCATAAAAGTAGCAAAAAGCACCGTGAAAAACATCACCGGCACCTAATGAATCGATACAGGCAACTTGCGGTACAGAAATTTCAGAAAAAACACCCCGTTCGGCAATTACTATCGATTGCCCACCACGTGTAATGGCAATTTTTTCTATCCCGTAATTTTGGAGATAGCAGATAATTTCATCGAGCGAACGAAGCCCGGGTGGATGAAAATCGTTGCTGCAAATAGCTATATCAATATAAGGCAGTATGTTTTCGGTTCCCGTTTTCCAACTACCCCCGTCGAAAACTGAAGGGATTTTATGTTTGCCGGTATTTTTCAATAGTTCCACAGCCATTTCGGGATAAAACCCGTCTGACAGAACAATATGGAAATTATCGATATCTATATCTGTCACGGGAGCATAATTGATAGTTCTGTTCGACGGGTGGTACGAAAAAATGGTACGTTCGCCATTACTTTCGTCGGTAACTATGCTGGCAATAAGCGGTTCGGCTTCAATATTTTTAAGCGGATCGATATGCTGTACATCTTGTTGAGATATGCTTTCGGTAATACTATGGGAGAAATAGTGCTTGCCTACCGGGCTGATTAGTGTTGTTTCGGCACCAAGAAATGAACATGTAATGGCTGCATTTGTGGCAGGCCCGCCGGTAGAAATTTCAAATTTATCGGTACGGGTTTTTGTATTTGAGGCCGGATAAAACGGCACAAATACCTGTAAATCGATAATGCTTAAACCGGCAAACAATGCATTAATTGGTTTTGGCATGATGCTAACCGGAGTTAAATATCGATGGTTACTTCAACCGGACAATGGTCGGAGTGTTCCACATGGTTCAATATACGTGCCGACAAAAGGTATGGCCGGAGAGTTTCTGTGGCAATATGGTAGTCGATTCGCCAACCCAGGTTTTTTGCGCGCGAGTTTGCCCGATAACTCCACCAAGAGTACTGATCGGCCTGTTGGTTAAAAACCCTGAAGGTATCGATGAGGCCCATTTCGATGAATTTATCGAACCATTCGCGTTCATCAGGTAAAAATCCCGACATTTTTTCGTGTTTCTTCGGATGGTTAATATCAATAGGCTTGTGGCAAATATTATAATCGCCAGAAACAACCAGGTTGGGGTGCACTTTGCGGGTTTCAGCAATATATCTGTAAAATGCATCAAGGAACTCCATTTTAAAATCCTGCCTTTCGTCGCCGGTTGTTCCACTGGGAATATAAGTACTTATAACCGAAAACTTATCGAAGTGGGCACATAAAATCCGGCCTTCTGAGTCGAACCTTTCTATGCCCATACCCATAGTAACCGCTTTAGGCTTCATTTTCGAGAATAAAGCCACACCGCTATATCCCTTTTTTTCGGCTGAATGAATATAACTGTTGTAACCTAAGTATTCTAATACCTTTGTATCGATTTGTTCATGTTGTGCTTTGGTTTCCTGGACACATAAAATATCGGGTGATTCGGTTTTAAGCCAATCGGCAAACCCTTTGCCGAATGCAGCCCTTAGTCCGTTAACATTATAAGAAATAATACGAATTGGCATTGGTAAAAATGTTTGTGCCAAAGATAGAAATTAAGTACATAGAAATAAGCCTTAAACCCTTTGGTTTTCCAACTGATATTTTAAAGAATTCCGAAGGCAACCTCTTATTATTTACCTTGCTAAAAAAAATAAAAAGAACCACACACTGAATGATCCTACACTACAACAAAAATTCCTTTTAGAAATTCACTAATGAGATTTAACAGCAAATACCGTTTCTCCTTTGTAAGAACCATTCAGAATATCGAAGTAAGTAGTTTTCCCCGAAAGAATTTCCATAGCCTTTGCCACTTCAGGGTCATCGGCAAGACTGGTTTCTATTCTTCCTTTCTGATAAAAGAACCGGCTAACAATTTCGTCTTTTAAAAGATCTGAAATCTCTTTACGGAAAATCTGTAAATCTGTTTCTTTATCGCCCTGCAGTTTTTCCTTTAGAAGGGCCAACTCTGGAGAAATAACAGTAAAATACCCTTCGCGACGCGCCGACTTTTCCAATTCAGCAAGTTTTTCCGAAGATTGGGTTGTGTAATCGAAATGCTTGTCCTGCAAATACTTCACAAACGAAGCATAAAGTTCATCGTATATATAAAAAGCTGACGGACTGTCGATTTTTTGGTTTTCAGAGGCAAAAACTGTAGCAAAATCGAAAATAAGGTTTTGTGCATACAAGGCAATAGTAATGTTCCCGGGGGCTTCTTTTTCAATATTTATATCGGGGTCAATTCCACCCCCATCAAATACTTTACGGCCGTTGCGGGTTTGAAATTCCGATTTTAAAGAATCATGCACAAAACCAACACTGCCATCGTCGTTACGATGGGTATAATCAAGGGCTTGAATGCACCTGCCGCTTGGAATATAATATTTTGCAGTTGTAATTTTAAGCTGGGCATTGTAACTTAAGGGGCGGGTAGTTTGCACCAGTCCTTTGCCAAAGGTTTTCTGGCCAATAACCACTGCGCGGTCGAGGTCTTGTAAAGCACCTGCAACAATTTCGGAGGCCGAGGCCGAACCCCTGCTCACTAAAACTGCCAAAGGTATTGTAGTATCGGCAGGCGCCATTTCGGTTTTATAGGTGCTGTACCACTGCGAAACCCTTCCCTTTGTTGAAACAACCTCCTGGTTTCTGGAAACCCATATATTTACAACATTTACTGCTTCGTTTAATAAGCCTCCCGGGTTTCCCCGCAGGTCGAGCACAATGGAGTTTGCCCCACGGTTTTTCAGATCGAGAAAGGCTGCTTTAACTTCTTTGCCAGCATCTTTGGTAAAGTTATTCAGTAAAATGTACCCGATATTGTTGCCCATGAGCCCATAATAAGGCACATTCGGAATCGAAACCTGTTGCCGGTTAAAAGTTTTTCTAATTGTACTGTCGGTGCCATATCTTCTCAACAACAAGGTTAAAGAAGTATTAGGGGTACCTTTAAGCATTTCGCTCACCTCGCTAATTGTTTTACCCTTAAGCGAAACCCCGTCGATGGCAAGAATGGTATCACCAGCCCTGATTCCTGAAATTTGCGCCGGAAAGCCTTCATAAGGTTCCGAAATCATGGTGTATTCACCGGCTTTACGAATTAAGGCGCCAATGCCACCATATTTGCCGGTTGTCATAAACTTGAAATCGTCCTGATCTTTTTCAGGAATATAGGTTGTATAAGGGTCGAGCGATTCAAGCATACCCTGAATCCCCGATTCGATAAGTTTTTCAGGGTTGGTTTCGTCCACATAAAACGTATTTATTTCGCGAAATAAAGTAACAAAAATATCGAGGTTACGGGCTATTTCGAAGTCTTTTTCGCCTCGTAATACAAAACCTGCCGATAAAATTGATAAAGAAACAATTACTAACAGAAATTCTCCCCTGCGGCTTAATTTACGCATATTTTTCACACCATTATGGTTTAGTTATACATTCACAATTTTTGGTAAATTTACTCAAAATATCGATGGAGTAGGAATTACAAATCGGTTAAACTACTTTCCAGATCAACAGCCGATAAATAATATTTGCTTTTTTTATTACGATATTTTTTATCCACAAGCGGTGAATGGTGAATAAACCTTGTAAATTCTACCAACCCGGGGCCAAAACCATGTTCAATGGCAGCCAAATCGGTCTGTTTCTCTATTTCTCTGCGGTTAATCACATATTTTATACCAAAAAATAAAAGTTCGGCATTGGTTTTTGTTGAATAATCGGCAATATGGCTAAGTTCGTGACCTAGCACCCCAATAATTGCACAGGGGCCCAGCTGGTTGTATATCGAATCGGCATTCATACTAAATTTTTCAGTGATTAACAAAACATATGTACGCTTATCTTTTGAACAGAACAAGAAATCGCGTCGCGGACGGGCAGCCATCATGGTTGTAATTTTCTTCCTGCGCACTTCAATTTTTACGCCGATTAGTTCTGGATAATAGCTTCCGGAAAATTCCAACAGATCCTGAAATTTTTCTGTACGTGGGTTAAACTCGAACAAAACACTACCTGCTGAAAGGGTATCGGGACTTTTAGAAACACAATTGGTATATTGCGGAAAAACTAGCCCGGTATAGCCACACAGCAGAATTATAAACCAAAAACTCATCATTCCCTCCTCTCCATTTTACTTCGTTACGAACGATATAAAATACCTATTTTAGCAAAAAAATAAATATGCGTACAATTATTCAACGGGTAAATAAAGCAGAAGTTACAATATCGGGGGATTTAAAATCGCATATAAACAAAGGGTTGTTAATTCTGCTTGGTATTGAAGATTCCGACAATATGGAAGATGTTGACTGGCTTACCGGTAAAATTGCCCGGCTTCGGATTTTTGACGACACTGCTGGCGTAATGAACCTATCTGTTATGGATATTCAGGGAGAAATTCTGGTTGTTAGCCAATTTACCCTGCATGCAAGCACTAAAAAAGGCAACAGGCCTTCGTATATCAGGGCATCAAAACCCGAAAAGTCAATTCCGCTTTACGAGGCTTTTATTATGAAAATGGGAGAAGAAAGCGGACTGAAGGTTGCAACAGGTGAATTTGGCGCCATGATGCAGGTTAGCCTGGTAAACAACGGTCCGGTTACCATTTTCATCGACAGTAAGAACAAAGAATAATACTACTGCAATAATTAAATTACAAGGCATTAAACAAAAAATCGATGACACTCGCAGAAGCACAAAAAACAGTGGACAATTGGATTAAAACATACGGGGTGCGATACTTTAGCGAACTTACCAATATGGCCATATTAACTGAAGAAACCGGTGAACTAGCCCGTATTATTGCCAGAAAATTCGGCGACCAGTCGTTTAAAGCCGACGATAAAAAATACGATTTGGCCGATGAAATGGCCGACATACTATGGGTGCTTATATGCCTGGCCAACCAAACAGGTGTTGATCTGGAAAAAGCCTTTGACAAAAACATTAAAAAGAAAACTGCACGCGACAGCCAACGTCACCAACAAAATGAAAAACTTACCGATAACCTATAAGGGTTGATGGATGCCAAATGTTTGTGTCAGATAAACAATAATTAGGGTTGCAAGGCAAAAATCAGAAGTTTTCCCATGCCAAAAAACCAAAAATCGCGCAATATTTTGATAAATACATGAATATTACCTGTTTGAACATTTTATTTTTACCTTATAGCCTCCGTATTTACGGATATTTATCACATTCTGGTTATCGAATATTAGGTACTGTCCTTTGATGCCTGTTAAAACCCCACCAATAGAATGGGACTTGTCCAGATCGAAAGAAACGACTTTAACCGGAATTTCAGAAAGCGGATAATTAATTGATTGTAAGCTGTTGTCGGGCTCAAAATATATCTGCAGGATTTCACCTCCTACATTTTTTGCAAATTGTTTAACTTCTTGCAAAGGCCTTTTATCGGTAACTTTACCGGTAAGCATGTTTCTCCAGTTTGTTTTATCGGGTAGGTGTTTTTTCAGGCTTTGCTCTATTAACCCTGCCTGGTAACGGTTTGGTGTTCTGGCAAGAATAATGGCCTCGGTGGCACCCTGATCGATCCAACGGGTTGGAATTTGTGTATTACGGGTAACGCCTACTTTTACCGCATCGGTCCGGGCAAGATATACAAAATGATCAATAAGGCAATGTGTGGCTGCAAAACCCATGTCGCGGGCGAAACCCTCGTGTGCACGGCACAATTCGGGCCTTAAAACACACTCTTCGGTTTCGGGTGCCGACATAAAGCAAGGGTAGCAATACCCCTGCGAAAACGATTTATTGGTTTTTCGCCCGCATTTTATACAATTTATTTCTCCCAGGTATTCTATGTTAAGGGTTGTGCCTATAAGGGGGTTAAAATCCAGGGTAAAAATATCGTTTGTCAAAGAATACTCTGCCACAGAGGAAAGCCTCGAGTGCAATTTGTTCAGGTTTCCAACATATTCCATAGCCGGTTTATTTTGTGCCTATCATACGTACAATGCTGGCCATACCTGTATGAGAAAGCCCTTCTTCAAGAAAAATTCGTTCTTCTTTAATGTCGTATGACGATAATTCATTAAAATCGCATTCTAAATCGGAAAGGCTAAAAAGCATATCTATATTTTTCGGGCCGCCAGTATCAAAGTTCACCTGTTTTTTAGAAAAGGCTTCCAGTATTATTGTACCTCCGGGTTTCAAATATTTTAGAAGCTTCTGGTGATAAATTTTCCGCTTTTCCGAAGGTTGGTGGGCATAAATAAGGGCTATGCAATCGAAAAAAGCCTCATCGTATTCGATGTCGTCGAAGGAACACAAAGCATAATTAATCAAAACCTTGTTTTTGTTTGCCAGCTTTAAAGCTTTTCTGCGGGCTTCTTCGCTAAAGTCGAAAGCATACACCTTCCACGACAGAGAAGCAGCAAAGACAGCATTTCGGCCTTCGCCTTCGGCAGGCAGAAGCAAGTTGCCAGGTTTATAATTCAGGAGCTGTGATTCAAAAAAAAGGTTTGGGCTTACCCCATACACGTATTCTTCGCTATTATAGCGGGCATTCCATAATTCGCGCATTGTTATACAGAGTTGATGAATTTACTAAAGTAATACTTATTAATGTATAAACAATACTTTAGTGATATGGGTTTTGCTCCCATCGTCGTTTGTTAGAAATATAAGGTACACCCCGGTACTTACCCTGTTACCATAAAAATTTTTACCGTCCCATACAGCCTGTCCGCCTTCCGATATTGTTTCGTAAACAATATTTCCGCTAATATCGGTTATTTTAACATTTGTGCCCCTTATCAGCCCGGTAATCGTTATTAGGCGGTTATAACCAGGCCTTACAGGGTTTGGAAAAGTATAAACATTCGTAAAATCATTGCCCCCTTCGGTAGAAGTGCCCATGTAAGAAACCATTCCATAGTTTGTTGACATAAAAACTTCGCCTGTTGTTTCATTTACCCCAATACCAATAATATTGTTTGATATGAGGGGTGAATTATCGGTAGTAAAATTATGAATGGTATTTTTCCCATCGGCTGAAACTAAAAAAACTCCCGAATTTTCTGTAGCTATCCATTTTCTGTTACCCCCGTCAACGGCTATTTCGTTTAATATTTCATAATCGAGCAAATAATCGGCAGCACCTTCTTCTCCGTCTTCCTGTGGAATTTTTACCTGGTAGCCCCGTACATCATTTTGGGTAAAAATATCGTCGGAAGGGCTGTAAATAATAGGCCCTTTGTTGGTTCCCACCCATATATTCCCGTCTTTATCTTCGGTTAAACAATAAGCTACAGTCAACAGTTCCCCGTCTTTGTTTTTTAAAGGAAAAGCATTTTCGGAAACAGTTCCGTCGCTGTTTTCCTTGAGCACAACTATTCCTTTACTGCCCGATAATATCCATACCTGGTTGTTGAATGTAACTTCGAGATCGACAAAGATACCCGGGCTGGTAAAAACCGACGATTGTAGGCTTAGGTTTTCCCATTCGCCATTATTTCGTAATATGTAAACCGGTTGATCGGTTTCGTCCATTATTGTCCAAAGATTATTGTCCGAATCGAAATCCAGCCCTTTAATGCGCACAGCAACCTTTTGGTCGATGGTTGAACTGAATAATGGTGTATTTTCCCAGGTATGGCTTTTTATAATATCGCCGTTCAGGAATTCATAAAGGCCGTACATATAGCCACTGGCAAATACCCGTTCGGGATTGCCAGGGTAAAAAGCAAATTTATAAAGGTTCCCTACATCTTTCAATGCATCGGTGTAGCCATTGTTATAGCTTTCCCACCTATTATCGGAAAAAACATGTGCCCCACCTTCAAGATATGGCCTGAAGGGGCCACCTGAGCCAACCCAAACATACTTGCCCGTAGTTGAAACAAAACCGGTAGAATTAAAGCGTGGGCCATTAACCCCCAGGTACTTGCCCTGGTTATTGTCAAATAAATAAAAACCATATCCCATACCGGCGGTATAAACAACGCCATCGTTGGCAATGAGGGCATGCCTTGCACCAGGCAAATCATAACCGGTTATTTGCTGAAACTGGCTGTTATAAAACCTTACTTGATCTTTGGCAATAACACCAAGCACATTATTATATACATTAAGGTTATAATAAACGGTATCAAACGAATCGCCCCACTCTTCCCAAACATCGTTTTCCGATACCAGAACAATACTTCGCTTTGTGCCTTCTACTTCCTGTACAGCAAAAAGTTTTTCATCAAAGCTGGCAATACAAACAAAACTACTGTTAAACCCTTCGATATTGTTCTGTAATTGCCAACTTGAATAATCGAGCAGGTTTGGGCTTTGCAAGGCAGCTTTATAAATGCCCGATTCGGTTGCAGCATAAATATTTCCATCAAAAATGGTTATATCGTTAACTTTAATGGTTGAGCCTCCAATGCCAAAAATATAACTGTCTTTTATTTCTTTTTTTGCCAGGTCAAGTACAACAATTCCAAAATCGCAGGCCAGGTAGGCAAATTGCCCGGAAACTAAAATTTTGTTGATTGTTTTTGAAGCAATCATCCTTTTGTTTTTTATATCGGGCAAATTAACAGTGCCTTTGCGGGTAAGTAAATCGATATTTCCAGAACGATAGCCTATAATGAGCAAATCAGCATCGGAAGAATATTCCAGTGTACTAACATCAATATCGGACAAGCCAGTAACTTTTGAATGCTTTTCAACTTCGCCGGTATGCCGGTTATACGAAAGCATCCCACTTTTGTACGCAGCATAAAATACTTTTTCTGGCGTTACAGCAACATGGTATCCCCTGTTGTATGCAAGATGATCCCTCCAGCTTTCTTTTGGCGCCTGCGAAAACAATTGAAAGACACAAGCTGTGAACATGAGCGAGGTTAAAGCTAATGCTTTTATCATTGACAAACAGTATTTAATAGTTTTTTTATTTCGAACATACCCCTTTAAGAAAGGGTAAATTTAAATTAATGTTTTTGGTATATTGCCTATTTAAATGTTAAACAAAAAAAATCACTTTCCTCACCAAAAAATACCAATGGAAATTGTAATACGTGTAAAACCCCGATTTATTTTGTGTGGTTTTGTAAATAACGTACGAATTTTTGCATAGCCATAGCCCTGTGCGAAATTTTATTTTTTATATCAAGGCTCATTTCGGCAAAAGTAATTTCGTAGCCATCGGGAACAAATACGGGGTCGTAGCCAAAACCATCAGAGCCTTTCTTTTCTTCAATAATTATACCGTGGACTTCGCCTTCAAAAGTTTTCACTTGTCCATTTTCGACCATGGCAATAACAGTTCTGAACTTTGCGCGGCGGTTTTTTTCATTTCCCAGTTCTGCCAATATTTTATTAACATTATCGTCGAAGGAACAACCTGTACCTGCATAACGTGCCGAGTAAACACCAGGCCTGCCGTTCAAGGCTTCAATTTCAAGGCCGGTGTCATCGGCAAAACAATTATATCCATATTTAGAAAAAATATACATAGCTTTCTCCACAGCATTTCCTTCAAGGGTGTCGCAATTCTCCGGAATTTCTTCATGTATGCCAATTTCTTTCAGCCCCTTAACATGAGCATAACCCTTAAGTAGTGCAGAAATTTCTTCAAGCTTATGTTTATTGTTTGTAGCAAATATGAGCTGCATAGTATAATATTTAAAAATTGGTCAAAAAACAAAAAAGGGCCATAAGCCCTTTGATTATATGCATATTTAAGTATTAGCTTCCGGAAGTGCTAAAGCTGCCTCCAATTTTAGGTGGTTTTGGGTTTACACAGATAACAGGTATATCGAAATTGTTTGCAATAATGTATTGCTCATGTGCCCCAAGCATATAATCGGTAAACCCGATATCTTTTGTAGTAACAATAAAAATTGAATCGGCTTTTATTTGTTTGGCGTAATCGGCCACTTCTTTAACAAAATCGGTTTCACCGGGTGCATTTTCCATAATAAAGTCAACCCCCTTAATCTTAAAGTTTTTTGTAAGGAACATGATATTCGATTCTATGCCCTTTATGAAGTTTGAATCGGTATGTTTAGCTACAAAAACGTGAATTTTTGAGTTAAAATGCCTTGAGAAAAAGCCAATCCAGTTAATCGATTCTTTGTTTTCTTTACGAAAGTTTACAGGGAAAACAATATTACGGTACATCTCGCCGGTAGGCGGTGCCTGAACAACAATAAAAGGCACTTTGGTATTGGCTATTACTTTCAGCGCCCAACTGCCGAAAAATTTCTGTGAGCCTTTAATGCCGTGGGTGCCCATAAAAACCATTTTTGCCCCGCTTTCTTCAGCTGATTCTCCAATAGTATTAAAAATATTTCCGGCTTTAACAAGCGCTGTGGGCCTAATATCGCGGTTTGCATAATGGTCGGCAATAACACCGTGCAACCTTTCTTCATAAGATTGTATTTCTGATTCTTTTTTAACTATATGCAATAATGCTATACCTGCTTTAAGGCTCTTTGCTGCAATATAGGCATGTTCAAGGGCATATTCCGATTTTTCGGTAAAATCCCAGGTAACAAGTATCACATTTTTATCTTCCATGTTGATAGTTATTTAATAAACTAATACCACTAAAATACAACACATATCATTTAATACAACAGTTAATTATTAACTATTGCCAAAATACTAATTTTCGTTTAAATATAACGAAATGAATTTATGAAATATTTTTTTTAAATATATACGGTGCAATGTTTTATTTCACAAATCGGTTCACCGGCCGCATTTTTTACGAAATATGATAATTGTATGTTGTTTTAAACCACCGAATAATTAATTTTGGCCTGAGTTAAGACAAATTTATATTATGAAAAACATCGACTGGAAACATTTGCCTTTTCAGTACTATAAAACCGACTATAATGTTCGGTGTTATTATCGCGATGGCAAATGGGGCGAACTGGAAGTTAGCGATTCGGAATACATTGAGCTGCACATGGCTGCAACCTGTTTGCATTACGGACAGGAAATTTTTGAAGGGCTTAAAGCGTACAGGGGAAAAGACAACAAAATCCGCCTTTTCAGGCTGGAAGAAAATGCCAAACGTATGAACCGCTCGGCACAGGGCATTTTAATGCAGGAATTGCCAATTGAGTTGTTTAAAGAAGCTGTAATCAAGGCTGTTAAGTTAAACGAAGAGTATGTTCCGCCGTATGGTACCGGTGCAACTCTATATATCAGGCCATTGTTAATAGGTATTGGCCCCGAAGTAGGCGTAAGGCCGGCAAAATCATATATGTTCGTAGTTTTTGTTTGTCCGGTAGGGCCATATTTTCGAGATGGATTCAACCCGGTGGATATCATGATTTGTCGCGATCACGACAGAGCTGCCCCACAAGGTACCGGTTGTTATAAAGTTGGCGGGAACTATGCTGCCAGCCTTACATCGTTAAAAATTGCCCACGATTCTGGTTTTGCAACAAGTCTTTATCTTGATGCCCGTGAAAAGAAATATATTGATGAAGCCGGGCCTGCCAATTTCTTTGGTATAAAAAACAATATGTACGTTACTCCTGAATCGAAGTCGATTTTGCCATCGATAACCAATATGAGCCTGATGGATTTAGCCCGCGATTTAGGGATGAAAGTCGAGCGCAGGCCTGTTCCGCTGGAAGAACTAGAAACATTTGAGGAAGCCGGGGCTTGTGGCACTGCTGCCGTAATTACCCCTATTCGGAAAATTGTTGACCCCGAAAAGAACAAGTTTTATACATTTTGCGCCGATAATAAACCAGGACCTGTTTCTTCAAGATTATATAACCTTTTGGTATCTATACAGTTTGGCGACGAACCCGACAAACATGGCTGGATAACATTGGTTGAGTAAGCTTTTAAGAGATAAAATATTTACCCCATAGGGCAATAGTTTAACCAGTTGCTATCAGAAATAATGCCCGCGAAAGGGGCATTTTTTCTTCATAAACATGCTATTAACCTGAATGTTCCGGCTGTAATATTTTTAATATTTCCATTATTTCCAGCCCCGGGGTTAATAATATATTGCAAATCGGGTTGCAGGGTTATCTTATCGAAAAAAGATACACTGTATGTAAACTCAATAACTGTTTCATGAGCCCGTATGTCAAGGCCATTTTTTTGCCAGTCCTTCGAAATACCCAGGTATGCAATTGCCACCCCTGCCTTATCCGAAATGTTTTTGCCCGACAAAAACCCATGACTGCTTAAACCTGCCCCCAGGTAATGGCTTACCATGTTCCTGTCGGCAGGGGCTAGGTCGAATTGTAAAAATGCCCCGAGCCCGTTTTTATATTTTCCGGCAGGTGGTATAAGGCACTTTTCGGCAACTAAATAGGCCCAATAATTATTGCAGAAAATACGTGCAGTATCGTGTAAACCAATTACATCTGCAGTATGCAGGTACCCACCTGCTTTAAAACCGGCAATGTTGCCATCGGAGTTTTTATACTGATACTCGATGATGTTCATGGTACCATTTTTGCGGTTGATGTCCCAACTGATATTGTATGGGTTAGTTTCAAAATCGCCCGGGTTTCCGGCAAAAACAGCCATTTGAATTTTTGATTTTTCGTTTATGGAAATACCAGTATAGAGATATGGAGAGGTTAAGGAAATATGGAAACAGGAACATTGATCGAAAGAGCCGGAGAAATGCCAAACGAACTATTAAGAAACAAACCACCGTAATTCGTATTGCAAAAATCGGCCCAGCCAGTTTAAAGTTCAATTTTGCCCAACTTCTGGCTATAAAACAACTCGAACAAACTGGTATGGTTTCCTGCCTCTATATTTGAATATACCTGCATGTCGCCGGCATAATTTTCCGATGGCAATGCCCCATGTGTATTTATAACATGGGCTGTAAGCAACCCTCCATTCCACCATTTTGCTTTTTCAGTATCGAAAGTAGCTTGCATGCTTAAATAACCAAGATAAAAAGCTTTGCCTGGTTTTATGCCTCCTGTAAAAATAGTTGTAAAATCGCCAATTGCCGACATTTCGGCAGAAAAAGGCGATTCATTTTCCTGTGCCCGGGTTGAATAATTCAATATTGCCGAAAATAATATTACAGTAAATGTTTTGATCATTTCTCTTTTTTTTCAACAAAGATGATATTTACAGTTTAAAACGAAATACCTAGTTTTAGGCATTTGTCAGCTAATTATTCTCTTTAGTAATTTAACAGCTATGAGATCCAACATGGGGGACATGGGTTAAAAAGAGATAATATCGTTAATGGAGAAATACCATTTTTTCAATATCATCGAACACTACAGAACAAACTTCAATAGTTTAAACAATTTTATGGCGGTTTCTTTGCATTTCATTTTTCTTCAATTTAATCAGCCTAATAATAAATAGGGCGATTTAATTGTTATTTTACATCCTGCCACCATTTTGAGAATTGCTGGTTCGTATTGTTCAGGATTACAGGTTGCCCGATTAGTGGAGTTACCAAAGGTAAATTATATTCCGGCTTAATATTTATTTCTGAAATCGTTTCCAATGGCTCCTTCCAATGATGAAATGCCAATGTAAACTTAGCCGAATGTACCGGAAATACCCGTTTTGCATTCAAGTCTTTGGCTGCTCTTAATACTTCTTCAGGAAACATATGCATAGCTTTCCACATTTCATTGTACTGCCCGTTTTCTAAAATTACAAGGTCAAAAAAACCATGTTTTTTCCCTATTTCTTTAAAATGTGATCCATAGCCACTATCGCCGCCAATATATATTTTCAGGGAAGGGGTTTCTACGACATACGACATCCAAAGACTTTTGTTCCTTGAAAAATTTCTGCCAGAAAAATGCCGTGCAGTTTCTGTATGCAAAATAATGTTTTCATCGATCCGAATACTTTCATGCCAGTCGCTTTCGATAATAATTTCGGGGCTATAGCCCCAATATTCAAAATGTTCGCCCACACCCAAACCACAAACAACAGCTTTTACTTTACTTTTCAGGTGTTTAATGGATTCATAATCTAAATGATCATAATGATCGTGGGTTATTAAGAGAAAATCGATTTCAGGTATATCGCCAACACTATACGGATCGGTGCCTTCATAAGATTTGTAACCTCCTGGCAATGGCGAAGCTTTTCCGCTAAAAACCGGATCGATTAAAAAGCGTTTGCCATAAACCTGAAAATAATATTATGAATGACCAAACCAAACCAATACATCATTATCTATTGGCAATTCCGATAAATTTGTTTTTACACTAGGTAAAGGGCTTGTGGGCTTTAGCTTTTTCTTATTAACAGAAAATTGTTTGATAGCAATGTCTTTTACCGAAAAGCCATCGGTAAAAGATGGTGTGTATTCAAAATTATGGAACCTGCCATTTTTATAATTAGGCGATTGGGATATCCTTTCCTGGCGTTCACCAGATGGGGCCTTACCAAAAACGGGCAAAAATTTAAAGGCAGATATTGATACTGCAGCACTGATTACACTTGCCATTACAATTTGTTTAGTTTTTAAAATCATTACAGGTAAAATTACCATTAAAGCAAATATTTAACACGCAGGTTAAAAAAATCTATTTCATGCCATAATAAAGTTTATTCCACTAAAAACTTCTGGGTAAAATGTTTACCTTCGTTCAAATAAACTATTACATAAACACCTGGCGCAAAGCCTCCCAGGGAAAGGTTAATTTCGCGGCTGCCCGGCAATATTTCTTCTTCATATACCCTCATCCCCAGCATATTATAAACACTTAGCGAACAAGTTGATGAAAGATCTCCGGTAAAAGCCACCGATAAACTGTTTTTGGCCGGGTTTGGGTAAACGGTAAAGGGATTATTAAAAGTTGTTTGTCGCCCCGGGTTTCTTACAGCCGAGGGTTTGCTCCCAAATTGTATGGCCCCGATATCGGGCGGATTGTTCATAGGGTTCCCGTAAAAATCGGTTTTTACCAGGGTAATGGGCACTGCTTTACCAATTGCCGGCGAGCCCGTGCCCAACCCAAAATTGGCTGGTGCTTCGATAAATAATGGATCGGCCGGTGCAGGGCTTTTTGTATCGTATCCGGTATTGCCCACATACGAGTTCCAGTTGGCTGCCGAATATGAGGTGCCCTGATCAACCCAGAAAACCCTTGTAGCGGAATTTAAATGAAAATACAGGTTATTCTGTATATCGAACAGGTGCTGGTAACCGTTTTGTATTTCAATATCGGCCCAACGGTTGTCGGTGGCATTGTTGTAAAAGATGTTGTTCTTCACTTCAATTTGCGAGGGCGTTGCCGATAAAAAACAATGTGCCTGCCAGTTTGCAAGTGTTGGGTTGAAATTATAAAAAGTATTGTGGTAGATGTAAACATTGCCAATATCACCAATTTTTATAGAACTGGCATGGGCCCAGGTAAAAATATTGTTGTAGAAATAAAGGTTACGTATCGTGCCTGTGCCTCCCGACTGGTTATCACAAAAAATATGGTTCGAATTGGGGTTTACCCCGTTAAGTTCAACTGAAGGGTCGCCATCGACCCGGTTGTTACGGAAATATATATTTTCGATTGTGTGCCCGCCTATGGTGCTGCAATCGAGTGAAGTGGTGTGCCATCCGTGGTGAAAATGGTTGTGTTCGATAATAACATTCGACTGGGTTATTGGTGTAGTCGTATAAAGGGTAAGCGAAATGCCCCTTCTGCCACAATTATGTATTTCGTTATAGGCATAATAGGAATTAGAATGATGAACAGACAAGCCATAGGCAGAGCTGCCGTCCTTTTTGCCAATATAGGCAATTTCGCATCGGGTAACCCTTAATCCGTTTAGAACAATGGTTTGGTACTCATCGCAGATACCGGCATCGCCATAATACTTAATGGCCAGCCCATCAATTGTTATATAATTTTTATTGAGCAACATAATGCCAAGCGCAAGCTGAGGCACTTCAACCGAATTGTAGCGGGTATTGGGGTCGGAAGGCGAATAAATGTATATTTTGTTGGCCGACCATGTCCAGTGGAACTCTTTGGTTAGCGATGAGTGATTGGCTGTGTATGACTGGTGGATACCCCAGGAAACAGAGCCTTCAGAATTTTCGAAAAATATTTCCGGGCCATCGTAGCCCAACGACCATGGATCGACAGATATCTGTGTTGCTGATACCCAAATATTGCCGGAAACTTTTTCCCAGTTTGATGCTTTAAGCGACCCCCTTATTTCAGGCCTGCTACCGGTGCTGTATGCACTAAAAACAACCGGTTCGCTTTCAGTTCCCGATGAGGGAACCCGTAATTGTGAATTTCGCCAAATATCGCCCCGGCGAAAAAGAACGGAGTCGCCAGGGGAAAACGATTGCTTATTAATATGTTCAATGGATTTCCATGCCTTTAGCTCCGAAAGCCCGTTGAAACTGTCGTCGCCAGAGTTGCTTACATAATAGGTAGCAGCATTTGTACGTATGTTCAAAGCTAAAAGCAGTGTACCAAAGCAAATAATGCTTTTTAAGCTTGGTTGTTTCATGGTATATAAATTAATTGATATTAAGGTTACTTTAACATTTTATATAAATAATTAGTTTATGGTTAGTGTTCTAAATTATTTTGCACACTTGTAGCCTTTAAAAAAACCTTATTTATTCTGTATCAATAAACCTGAACAAATTATCATTTCTCCTGACTATTTCCGGCACCGGTAGGGAAAATTTTATCCCTTTTGTTGTTTGCACTGCGGGTTGGAGATCGACCCGTATTTCCGATGGTACAAACTGAAGCACACCTGTTGTAGGCCCCATAATGATAACTTCTTCGCCCGAAAGTAATTCCGAGGCCTCACAGGTAAATTCGCCCACCCCGATATTTGTGAAATAGTTGGTGCATTTGCCCACATAGACCTTCTTCTTTGTTGCTTTTGAACCATACACATGGCTCCATTCCCCAAGTCGTTGCCCCAGGTAATAGCCATCCCAGAAACCCCTGTTAAATACAGTACTGAGCCGCTTTTGCCATTCATCGATTTTTGGCTGAGAATAACTTCCATCGATAATACTGTCGAGAGCTTCGCTATAACAGGTAGTTACAATTTTAACATATTCAGCAGGTCTTGCCCGGCCTTCGATTTTTAGCACCCTCACACCTGCATCGAGCATTTTGTTCAGAAAATGAATGGTGCACAAATCTTTAGGCGACATAATATATTCCTTGTCGATATCGAGCTGGCGGCCGGTTTCTTTATCGGTAAGGGTATAACCGCGCCGGCATACCTGAAGGCAGGCCCCACGGTTAGCTGAATAGTTAAGCTCGTCGAGGCTCATATAACATTTGCCCGATGTTGCCATGCACAAAGCACCGTGCACAAACATTTCGAGCCTTACTTTTTTGCCCGAGGGCCCTGTTATGTTTTCATCGTTAATTGCCCGAAAAATTTCTGCTACCTGTTGAAGATTTAACTCGCGTGCCAAAACCATTACATCGGCAAAAGCCGAATAAAACCTTACCGATTCAATATTGCTTACATTTACCTGGGTTGAAATATGCACTTCGGCGCCAATGCTGCGGGCATAAGAAATTACCGAATGGTCGCTGGCAATTATGGCTGTTATGCCTTTCTCTTTTGCCAGCTTCACCAGGTTTTGCATTTGGCGGAGCTCGTCCTGAAAGATGACAATATTTAAAGTAAGATACGATTTAATGTTATTTTCCCTGCATATTTTCAGTATGTTATCTAAATCATCTTCTGTAAAATTAACCGAGGAGCGCGAACGCATGTTCATCTTCGTAAGCCCGAAATAAACGGCATCGGCGCCAGACTGCACAGCCGCCATAAGCGATTCGTATGACCCAACTGGCGACAACAGTTCGATATCTTCCCTTTTTAAACCCATTTTACCATGTTAAGTTTACAAAAATACAAAAACAGCCCTCTATATTTAGGTATTTTTTTTAGCACCCCGTGAAAATTGAAATTTTATTTCTATTTTAGATTTCAGAACTCCAAACAGGCAATGCAAACAGACTAAACAAAAAAGTAAGTGACTGGCATTCCTAAACCTCTGTTCCCTTGCCTGTTTGTTTTCTTTTTACTTCCTGAAAGTTTTTTATCCTCCCGAAAAAGTAATTTGAAATCAGATGAAACCACAAAAATTTTGAATATTAGTAAAAGTCTATCGCTGAAAATATAAGTGATGAGGAAGTATTGGATTTTCAGACGGGTATTTTTTATCAGGAAAAATGCCGAAAACCTATAAATAATTAAATCAAAGGCCGGAAAAAGAAATTTTTCCGGCCTTTTTATTCCATTTTAACCTATATAACTATTGCTTAATAAATTGTTTGGTTACTATGCCTTCTTCACCTACAACGGTAATAAAATAAACCCCGATGCAAAGCGTATCCAGTTCAAGTTGTGTTTCTGTGGCTGCAACTTTTGCGTTTCGGTAAACTTGTTTCCCAAGCATGTCATTTACAATAATTTCGAG
>JAFGQZ010000030.1 GCA_016935435.1 Bacteroidales bacterium | reverse complement strand
GATAATTACATGGCTGTTTATGATGTGTTTGAGAAACTTTTTAAGAATGAGAAAGTTGGAGTTGTAACAAAGGATGGATTGAGAACCTATATTGGTTCAAAAATATTAAACGAGGTTTTAAATGTCTAAAGAGCCAATTTAATACTTGAAACATATACATGATGAAAGTGAGTTTATCCTAAACCTAGTCAATAGGGAAATAACCAAAGAATCATTTCTGCAAGATGAAACCTTAAAAAGAGCTATCATTAGAAGTCTTGAAATTATTGGAGAAGCAACAAAGAAAATCCCAGTAGACTTTAAAATAAAATGGAGTTCTATCGAATGGAATAGCATGGCTGGTGTGAGAGATAGATTAATTCATGATTACATGGGTGTCAATTATTCAATCGTTTGGGATGTTATTAGAAACAAAATACCAGATTTGTATCAACAAATAATTCAAGTAATAGAAACCGAACAATAAACTAGCGGCAACAACGTGTTTAAGCAATGGCGAGGGCTTCAAGTATTTTAATGTTTTTCCTTGCCCCAATAGTCGGTGTACACTGATAAGTTAGCTCTACATCTATCCGCCACAGCCCTAATACGCAACCCGTTGCCTGTTGTGGTGCTTTTTATTTTTGCACACATGGGGTTTATTTGTCCTTCAATTGTTAAAAACGCCCTATATTTGCCGCGTGAAAAAACAACAGGTAAATATGTTACAAATACAGGATACGCTTATAAGCCTCGATGTTATTGAGAAAAAATTCTGTTGCGATTTGTCGAAATGCAAGGGGGTGTGTTGTGTCGAGGGCGATTCGGGCGCCCCGCTCACCGACGGGGAGGTTGATATTATTGAGCAGGAATACGAAAATTTTAAACCTTACCTGCGCCCCGAAGCGTTAAAGGCCATTGAAGAGCAGGGAACATGGGTAATTGATTCCGAAAACGATAAGGTTACCCCGCTTGTCAATAATAAGGAATGTGCCTATGTTGTTTTCGAGGGCGATATTGCCAAATGCGGCATAGAAAAGGCCTATTTCGATGGCAAAACCAGGTTTCGCAAGCCGGTTTCGTGCCACCTGTACCCGGTGAGGGTAAAAAAATACCGCGACTTTACCGCCGTTAACTACGACGAGTGGGAAATTTGTAAGCCGGCCCTGAGGCTGGGGATGCATAAGGGTGTTTATGTTTATGCTTTTCTTGAAGACCCGCTTGTGCGTAGGTTTGGCGAAGAATGGTATTCCGAGCTCCGCATTGCTGCCGAAAGCCTGTTAAATTCATATTAAACAACTGTAAGCTATAAAGTACCGGAATTTTAAAAACTAATACCGAACAGTAAAAGGTCGTATTGGTTGGTGTTGTCGGTAAGGTTCCTGGAAAACCGTAAGCCCATATCGAACGGGAGGGCCAATACCCTGAAAAGGTGAAAGTTAAAGTTTAAGTCGATGCCCACCGATTTTTGTGTTACATTGTAGTTGGAGCCCTTATAAACTCCATGGTCGTAAAACAGGCTGGTGTATATGCGCTTGCAGAAAAAAACCGAGGGAATGCCCATGTCGGGATAAACCAGGGGCAGGGTATAGCTGATAGTGCCTTTTAAGTATTGTTCGGAACTGTAAAGTTTATGGCCCCTCACCCGTCCGAGGTTTGTTTCTATAAAATAAACTCCATGCTCAAGGTCGCCATTGTTGTAGCGGAAGCCCCCATCGAGCTTTATCGAATGGTGCGGCATGGCCCCGGGCAGGTAGGCGGTGCCGGACAAAACTGTGCGCGAGCCTTTGTACCCTTTATTCCCAACTGTCTTGTAGTTTGTTAAACTGCTTTCAAAGCCTGTCGGGGGGTATATGTCGCGGGGCGCCATGTGCCTGAGCGCCGAAAGGCTTAAGCCGCTGTAAACTGCCGATAGTGTTATAGTTTGGTTGCTAAGGTAAAACGGTTCGCTCGAATATTTATGTTGGCCATAAAGGTAGCCAGCTTCAAGGTTAAGCTTTGTTACATATACGTTTTCTGAAAAGTCGAAAGGGAGCGAAACAGTAAAACTGGCCAGTTTTTCGTCGAATTTACGGTGCTTTTCTTCATTGTTGGTGTCGGCCATCACTGCATATTTCCTTCCATAGCTTAAGCCGGTTTGTAATACCGGGTAAAGCCCCGCGTAGGTTAAGTTAACATATTCGCGCCATGCTGCATCGTTTGGGTAATATAGTACACCTGCAATTAGGTTTGTGGTGTTCAGGTAATCGTCGGAATATACCTGCATGCCAACCCCGCTGCGGTTAAATACCGGTTGCCACGAGTGTACTTTAATCGAATTCTTTACAGGTAAATATTGTTTTTCTTCGTAGATGTTTCCCGCCGAAAGGCCTGTTACTAAAAATTGGTTTTCTGTTTTTTCATCGGGCAGAAAATGGTGCAGATAGTTCTTTGTTGCAGCAAAACCTGCCGGAAGTTCAATCCAGTCGGAAATAACTATGGGGGCATTTAGTGCTATATAGCCGTTTGCAGTGTATTCCTGGTAGCATAACGTATTTTCTATTTCATTTACCGATGGGTTTATTGCCCCGTATTTCCCGGTTGCAACGCAATACCTTTGTATAGTGCCTGTATCAACAGCATGTATTTCGTCGAAATCGCCCAGCGAAGAGTTAAACAATACGAACCCCTTGTAAAAAACCGGGTTGGTAACATTTTCGGAGGTATAGGGCACAATGTGTTTAATTTTTCGGGTCTCGGTATTAACAATAGCAATGGTTTTTTTCTGGCCTTCTGTAACAGAAAATGTAATTTGTTTCTCATCGGCCGACCACGAAGGCATGCGAAAAAATTCATTGTTGCCTGCCGGGTAACGGTCAATCGTAAGTCCTGTGTTTGCATCGAGTATTACCAGCGAACATTCCATGTCGGAGGTATATTCAATGGTGGCAATTTTACTGCCCGATGGCGAAAGGGCAGGGGCAAAATAGCGTTGTTGGCGGGTGAGCCTTTTCCGGGTTTTAGTTTCAGGGTCGAACAGTACTATGTCGGCATATTCTTTCTGTCCCCAACGGGCATCGGTGTATTTTGCCGACCAGGTTATATATTGGCCGTTTGATTGTACCCTGTCGATAGGCGAAATATGCCCCAGTATGGTTTCGTTGTTGTTTTCCTTCATTACCAGGGTTGAAATTTCGGAAAGGCCGTATTTCACAGTTAGAAACTGGTCTGGCCCGGTTTGCGTGGGAAAGGTGTAGTTGTTCCACCCTTTGTTGTCGTGGTGAAATACAGTGTCGGCTTTGGTTGCTGCCATGCGTTGTTTTTTTCGGGCTTCGTCCCAAAGCAGGCGGTATTCGTCGAGCATGTTTTTATAGGTGCGGCTGAGTTTATGCCCGGTTTTTGTTTTAAGGTTAATGGAAAAGGAATACGGCCAGAACGACGATCGCGATGTCATGTCGAGTAATTCGTTCCAGACTGGTTCACCGTAATTCCGGTTGATGTGGGTAGTCATCAAATATCCTAGGTAGTAGTGGTTGGGAATGTAGTGCCGGTACGAGCGCAGGTATGCTTTGTCGTACGAATACCTTTTGTTTTCCATTTCTGGCGCCATCATGTACATGGCAAACGAAGGCAGCCTTCCCCTCCCCCCCAGGGAGTTTACTGTTTCGGAATAGATGGCATCGCCCTCGAAATACCAGTTTGGTATGGCCAGGTTAATAAATATTGCCCTTCCTATATCGCCCAATGCATCGCCTGCAAAGTCGGTGAAGCCTGCGTCGAGCTTGTCGTATTGTACTGTGTGCCTGAATTCGTGCAGGGCCAGCAGCTCAAACCAACTGCTGCCGTCGAACGACTCCGATACATCCTGCATAGGGGTAATATACCAACTCATGTGCCGTGGCCCCAGGGCCATGTAGCCATTTGAAATTACCGACTGGCTGTTGAGCACTAGTGATATAGGTTTTGCCGTTATTTTTAGCGGCGCTGATACCGGAAAATATACTTTCTCTAACAGGTTGGCTGTTTCTTGTCCTTTATGGGCAATTTCTGCAGGACAAATAACTTTAAAATGGGGTGCATTTATTTCTACCCAGTTAACTTTCGAGGGGTATTGTAATTGGGCGTTTGTTTTAAATTGCGGCACAAGTAAAAACAATACAATGGAACAGAAGCCAATTTGCTTTATAGGGCCTTGTTTTTTCATAAAATATATTTTAAAAGCGCAATATAAATAAAAGGGGCACGGTTAGAAGAACAAATTTGTAATCAATAGTTAAGGGTATAAGGGGCGCTAACCCCTGAAGCCTAGAACCCAATTGAGCCGCCCAGGCCGAGAATAAGCCCGCCAGGGGTGTATATGTTCATAACTTGTTTCGATAGGTCCGAAAGTTCCCCTCCCGAGATAACTTCGTAGCAGTCGGTTTTAAGTTTTATTGCATACCCGCCTTCAAAGTGCAGCCTGAGTTTGTTGTTTAGAAGGGCAACCTGGTATCCTACGGCGAGGTTCAGGGTAGGAACAGGCTTAAATTTCATGTTGTAAGTTTGTATGTTATTATTATCGTCTGTAAACTCCATAGTTATTTCAGGAAAACCGGAATGGAACGACAAGCTCCCGCTATAATAGAGCCGTTCCGGATAGTTTTTATAATACCGCAAGCCACCGGTTGCCTTTGCACCCCACATGCCAAGACCCAGCCCGCCGGCAATGGTTATTTTTTCTGCCGGGCAGAGTTCAATAAAGCCACCAAGCATGCCATTAAAGTTGTTAATGCCCGTGCTCAGCCCAAAATATACTACCGGTTTCTTTTCTTCAATTTCTTTGTATTCGGGGTTTTCGTACTGGCCTTTGGTTATACCTGTAAAAACCAAAAGGAGGGCAGCCATTGCAATAAGGGTGTGTTTCTTCATGTTTTTGTTTGATAAGGGGTTTAATACAATTGATATAACGTATATTTTGCGTAAAGATGATAAAAATACAGAAATGTTGTTTCGGGTAGTATTTTTTTTAAGCAAAATTGCTGGTTACTTGTTTAGTTACTTAGTAAATACTAATTTGTGCAACAGAAATTAACCAGATATGGAAACAGTACTGACTTATATTGATAAAAACCGCGAACGCTTTCTTTCCGAACTATTCGATTTTATACGCATACCCTCGGTAAGTGCAAAAACCGATAATGGCGAAACCATGCAGAAATGTGCCTTGTTTGTCAGGCAAGCCTTGCTTAATGCGGGTGCCGATACCGCACAGGTGTTACAAACCAACGGTTGGCCTGTAGTATATGCCGAAAAAATTATCGACCCGGCAAAACCTACTGTATTGGTTTACGGACATTACGATGTTCAGCCTGCCGAGCCATTAGAGCTTTGGACAACGCCCCCGTTTGAGCCGGAAATACGCGATGGCAAAATATTTGCCCGCGGTGCCGACGACGACAAGGGGCAGCTTTTTATGCATGTTAAGGCTTTTGAATATATGGTGTCGGAAGGCCTTTTGCCCTGCAATGTGAAATTCATTGTTGAAGGTGAAGAAGAAATTGGTTCGGCATCGCTGGAGGCTTTCTGTAAGGAGAACGCCGCATTATTAAAGGCCGACGTGATACTGGTTTCTGACACTTCAATGATATCGCTCGCCTCGCCAACGCTCACAACCGGGTTGCGCGGCCTGGCCTATTTTGAGGTTGAGCTTTCCGGCCAGAACCGCGATTTGCACTCAGGGCTTTTTGGCGGCGCTGTGCTAAACCCCTGTAACGTGCTTTGCGGCGTTATCGACAAGCTAATCGACGAAAATGGGAGAATAACCATTCCTGGTTTTTACGACTCGGTGCAGGAAGTGTCTGCCGAAGAGAGAAAACAGTTGAACAGTGTCGATTTTAACGAGAAGGCCTTTTTTAAGGGTATCGGCCTTGAAAACGGCAGGGGCGAAACAGGTTATACCACCATTGAACGGATAGGCATACGGCCAACTCTCGATGTTAATGGCATTTGGGGCGGATATACCGACGAGGGGGCCAAAACCGTGCTGCCGGCAAAAGCCTTTGCGAAAATCAGCACCCGGCTGGTTCCACACCAAACACCCGAACAAATTAGCGCTAAACTAAAAAGCTACATGCAAAAGCTTATACCCGAAGGGTTTTCAGTTAAGGTTGAATATTTGCACGGTGGCACTCCCTATGTTTTGCCTTTCGACAGTAAGGAAATGGAGGCTGCCGTTATGGCTATGGAGAAGTCGTTTGGCAAAAAACCATTGCCCGTTCGCAGCGGGGGAAGCATTCCGGTAATTTCGGTGTTTGAAAAAGTGCTGGGCATAAAAGCGGTTTTAATGGGGTTCGGACTGGAGTCTGATGCTATTCATGCACCTGACGAAAACTATCCGCTGGAGAATTTCTTTAAGGGTATCGAAACTATACCTTGGTTTTATCATTTTTATGTGAAATAAAATAATGGTTATTACGGGTGTTTTTTAAGGGGGTGTCCTTGGAAAATTTGTATATTTGTGGCCAAATATTTAAAAAAAATAACAGAATATGGCCCAAATTCGATTTTTTGCTTTGAAAGAAGCACAAAACCGCCAGCCGGTTAAAATTGATTACCCCGAGAAAAAAACCTCCGATTATTTTGGTGCGTACGTCTTTAACCGCCGCACCATGCAGGAATACTTGTCGAACGATGCCTTCGACGGGGTAATGGAGTGCATAGAAAAAGGCACAAAAATCGATCGCAAATTGGCCGAACAGGTGGCCGTGGGCATGAAAGCCTGGGCACTCGATATGGGGGCTACCTATTACACACATTGGTTCAGCCCGCTTACCGATGGGACAGCCGAAAAACACGATTCATTTATACAGTTTACCGAAAACGGCGGGGTTATCGAAGCCTTTTCCGGTAAATTGCTTGCCCAACAGGAGCCCGATGCCAGCAGTTTCCCCAGCGGCGGCATCCGCAATACTTTTGAAGCACGCGGATATACGGCCTGGGATCCATCTTCCCCTGCTTTTGTGCTCGATCGTACCTTGTGCATCCCTACTATTTTTGTTTCCTATACCGGCGAGGCCCTCGACCACAAAACCCCTCTTTTAAAGGCCCTGGCTGCGGTTGATAAAGCTGCTACCGATGTTTGTGAATATTTCGACAAAAACGTAACCAAAGTGTGGTCTGCCCTGGGTGTGGAACAGGAATATTTTTTGGTTGACGAATCGCTGTTTTACGCCCGCCCCGACCTTATAGCCTGCGACCGTACACTTGTCGGTCACCAGTCGGCCAAAGACCAACAACTCGACGACCAGTATTTTAGTTCTATACCTGAACGTGTAAGTTCTTTCATGCGCGAAATCGAAATCGAAGGCTATAAACTAGGTATCCCCATAAAAACAAGGCATAACGAAGTTGCCCCTAACCAGTACGAAATTGCCCCTATTTTTGAAGAGTGCAACCTTGCTGTCGATCACAATATGCTGTTGATGGACCTGATGAAAAAAATTGCCCGCCACCACGGTTTTAGGGTCATTTTTCACGAAAAACCTTTTCAGGGCGTAAATGGCAGCGGGAAGCACAACAACTGGTCGCTCATTACAAATACAGGGGTTAACCTTTTGTCGCCCGGGGCAAAGCCAAAAACAAATATGCAGTTCCTGAGTTTTTTGGTGTGCACACTTAATGCTGTTTATAAACACCAGGATTTGCTTCGTGCCTCTATTGTTTCGGCCGGCAACGTTCACCGGCTGGGGGCAAACGAAGCACCGCCCCTGATTATTTCGGCTTTTGTGGGGCAGCAAATTGCGGAAATGCTCGACGAACTCGAAACACGGGTTACAAACAAAAAAATGACCCCCGACGAAAAAACCGAACTTAAGCTCGATGTCGGCAAGATACCGGAAATACTTCTTGATAATACCGACCGGAACCGCACTTCGCCCTTTGCTTTTGTTGGCAACCGTTTTGAGTTTAGGGCGGCCGGCTCGTCAGCAAACCCTGCAGCACCCATGATAGTGCTCAATGCTGCTGTTGCCCAGGAACTTAAAGAATTTAAAAAAGAAGCCGATAAACTTATTCAGAAGGGAATAAAAAAAGATGAAGCTATCTTTCAGGTAATACGCGAGTTTATTATCAAATCGAAAAAAATAAGGTTTGAAGGCAACAGCTATGGCGACGAATGGCATAAAGAAGCCCGCAAGCGCGGGTTGACCAATGTAACAAACGTAGTCGAAGCGCTTGATGCATATAATTCCGATGCCTCGAAAAATCTGTTTGTTTCCAATAATATTTTTACTGAAAAAGAATTGGAAGCCCGTACAGAAGTGCGCTACGAAAACTACGCTAAGAAAATACAAATTGAATCGCGCACCCTGGCCCAAATCGCCATGAACCAGATAGTGCCCACGGCTATTGATTACCAGACAAGGTTAATTGAAAATGTTAAGGGTTTAAAGGAAATATTTGGCGAAGAATTTAAAAATATTGCCGGAGGCAGGCTGGAACTTATTAAACAAATATCGGAACACACTTCGGTTATTAAACAAAAATGCCACGAAATGACCGAGGCACGTAAAGCTGCCAACTCCTTCGTTACTGTCAGGCAAAGGGCCCACCAGTATTCGTTAAAGGTGTTCCCCTACTTCGAGGAGATTAGGTTCCACATCGACAGGCTCGAACGTATTGTTGATAACGAAATGTGGCCATTAACCAAATATTCCGAATTGTTTTTTACCCGTTAGCCGTATTCATGCCCTTACAATTAAATGCTGTTTTTTGCAGGTGCTAAATAGTCTCAGCAAGAAAACTAATATTTTCCATGCGCTTACCCCATAATCCCCTAAGGGGGAAAATCCAACGCGCTGTGTGTGAGAGACATCCCCTTTAGGGGGCAGAGGGGTGCGGGCCAGGGTTATCATTTTGGGGGAGTTTTCCTGCAGGCAATAAATAGAAAAGAGGCTGCCTTTACGGGACAGCCTCTGTTTTTTTTTGGGGGGGGCTCTATTTTACCCCATGAACAGTTTTAATTATTCGTGCCGCAACTTTATAGGGGTCGGCAGCAGAGTTGGGCCTTCTGTCTTCCAGCCAGCCTTTCCATCCTTTTTCAACTGCCCCTATTGGGATACGAATAGAGGCTCCACGGTCGGAAATTCCATAGCTGAATTTGTCAATCGACTGTGTTTCGTGCTTTCCGGTAAGGCGTAAATGGTTGTCGGCGCCATAAACAGCAATATGCGCTTTGATAATATCGGCAGGTGCAAAAGCCTGGCATATTTTTTCGTAGGTTTCTTTTGAGCCGCATGTGCGCAAAACACTGTTTGAGAAGTTTGCATGCATGCCCGAACCGTTCCAGTCGGTATCGCCCAGAGGTTTACAGTGCCAGTTTACGGCTATGCCATATTTTTCGGCAGTACGCTCAAGCAAATATCGGGCAACCCATACCTGGTCGCCGGCATCGTGTGCACCTTTTGCAAAAACCTGGAACTCCCATTGTCCGGCAGCAACTTCGGCATTTATCCCTTCAACATTTAACCCAGCCTCAAGGCAAATGTCGAGATGTTCTTCAACTATTTCGCGCCCAAAGGCATTTTTTGCGCCTACACTGCAATAATATGGGCCTTGCGGTGCCGGATAGCCACCTGCCGGAAACCCCAGTGGGAGGTTGGTCGATGGATCCCATAAAAAATATTCCTGTTCAAAGCCAAACCAGAAATCGGCATCTTCGTCTTCAATATGTGCGCGACCGTTAGTGGGGTGGGGTGTTCCATCGGCATTTAATACCTCTGTCATTACCAGCCAGCCGTTTTTACGTGCCGGATCAGGAAAAAGGGCTACCGGCTTTAGCTGTAAATCCGACGAACCGCCCGGGGCCTGTTGTGTCGAAGAACCGTCGAACGACCACATCGGGCAATCGCTAAGCTTGCCGCTAAAATCTTCAACAATTTTTGTCTTGCTCCTCATACCTTGTGTGGGCTGACTGCCATCTAACCAAATGTACTCAAGTTTT
>JAFGQZ010000005.1 GCA_016935435.1 Bacteroidales bacterium | reverse complement strand
TCGATAGTTATTACCTGGGTTTCGGTCTGGTCGGTATATAAATCGGCCGATAACGAATCGGGCGACACCGAAATTACCGGGGGATAAACCCCTTCGCCGGTAAGTATTACCTGAACCGGGCTGTTAGCTGCATTGCTTAAGATTATAAGTGTGTCCAGATAAGCTATATTATTGTCTGGAACAAAAAGCAGGTCAACATTTATCACCCCGTTTTTATAAACTTTGGAAGGGTAATATTGCAGGACAACGAAAGCCGGGTTTCCGGAGATAATATCACTTACTATTAAAGAATCAGAGCCTGTGTTGACAATTTGGAAGCTTGCTTTGGCCGTATCGGTTAAAAACACCTGGTCAAAACCAATAGAGTCTTCGCTGGAAGAAACCAACGCCATACCGTTAACATGCAAGTTTACCGGAACACCTATAACAGGGTGCAGGGGATCGTTTGACGATATCATTACATGATCCTGGTAGTTTCCGGGTACCAGCGAATCGCTGGAAATTTCCACCTGTATTTCTACACTCTCGCCAACTGCCAAACTTCCTGAGGCAGGTGCAATGGAATTAATAAAATCGACCTGTGGGCCTTTTGATATTTGTATAGCCAGGTTATTGTGTATATAACTGGTATTGAATGCAACCTGCAAGCCTTCGGTACCATAGTGGTTTTCAATCCCAATGGTCGAATAGGCAGTATTTGCATTCATATTTAGGTACTGGATTTTTATACTTCCATCTTTGCTAAGTATAACCTGGAAGGTGTTGTCGCCAGTTCCGTCTATATCAAAAATGTTCTGATATTGTACAATAAACTTGTTTGCATCGCCCTGGTAGTATATTGCGCCTCCATTGGGCGGGTATAGATCGTCCCAGAATGGGGCAATGAACAAATTGGGCAAATTCGTGTTTGGAATCTGGTCATTTGAATAGTCGGTAGCATCATCAGAGGTGAAAGTGATATATCCATTCGATGAAATGAAAACCGAATGATAGACGGAGTCATAAAAATTAAATGCAAATGGAAGGGCTGCTTCAACATAATCGTCATCATCCAAATATACAGCGGGACTGGTAGATGAGATATCCTGCCAGCTAAATGCCGGGCCTCCGGCTTCATCACTGTCAATCCACCTGTATCCAAACCCATCGGGGCCGTCTTCACCGGCACCGGTTATAACCGGATGGCCAACCCTAAAGTCTGGTTCGCCTTTTTTAGGTTCTTTTGAAAAATGAATGGCTGATGTGTTATTTTTAGGCCCAAGCGAAGATATAACAATACTCCCTTCACTTTCAATGGCATAATTAAGCTGAGCCTGTCCGGTATTTGACAAAGTGAAAGATTGAATTTCGGTGTTGCCGGAATCTAATACCGAACTTAAATAGGTTGGACTAACAGAGGCAATTGGTGCATCGAGAGTAGTTGCACTTACCACATTTGATATTTCTGAAATATTTCCAAAAACATCGGCAGCCTTTAGTGCAAAATAATATGTTGTGCCAGGAGTGAGCCCTGAAACAGTGCAACTGTCGAGGCTTCCAGATACCTGGGGCGCAGGGGTATTAAAATACCTTGCAGCCGATTCAAAATTACTTTCATCAATTAAACTAGTTGAATACCTTAAATCGTAAACCGAAGCACGGCCCCAGGTAGTGTCGTTCCCGGTTGCTGTCCAGTTTAAAGAAACCGATATTTCTGCTACATTAAAAACCGATAAATCGCTTATGGGCGAAGGAGGAATACTGTCGTCTGACGATAATGCTGTAAAGGCATTAATCCTGCCTGTGCCCAACATTCCGGCATACGAAGGGTTTAGAAAGTCAATAGTGTCTGTAGTTGTAGTTATTATTTCGCGCAGGGTTTCGTTTGTAAAACCTGGCCCTCCATATTCTGAAACCAAAAGTGCTGCCAGGCCAGATACATGCGGACAAGCCATTGAAGTGCCCTGGAAAAAACCATAATTATTGTTTGGCAGGGTACTTAATACCCCTTGTACATTCACAGAAGTTTCACCGCCTGGGGCAGATACATCTACCCAGGGGCCATAATTCGAATACCATGCCTTTGTATCGTTATGCGTTGTAGAAGCAACAGCAAGAACCGGCGGATAATAACCGGGGTACCATTGGGCATTTGAACCACTGTTTCCGGCAGCAAAAATTACAATGCCACCAAACAAAGGCCCATCCTGATTTCCTTCGGTATCTTTACCTGCATTTTCAATAAAATAGTCAATTGCATCAAGCACCGATTGTTCATAAGAGCCAGCTGATGTATAACCCCAACTGTTTTGGGAGATTGCTGCTCCCATATCGGCCGCATAAACATATGCTTCTTCGAAACCAGCACCACCACCACCGGAGCCAAAAACAGCACACGACATCAGCCTAACTCCATCGCCAGTGCCTGAGCCGCCGGCAATGCCAGCTACACCAATTCCATTATTGTTAACTGCCCCAACTGTACCGGCAACGTGCGTACCGTGCCCATCGGGATCGGGTTGTATATTGCCGGTATTATCGGCAAACCCGTATCCATATATATCATCGACATAGCCATTGTTATCGTCGTCAATTCCGGCTGTGCCTGAAGCCTCTATTTGGTTAACCCACATATTGGCAGCTAAATCGACATGATCGTAATCTATTCCGCCATCGGTTATAGCAACCACAACATTGCTTGTGCCTTGCTGAATATCCCATGCATCAAAAAGCCTTATGTCGGCTCCCGGCCTGCCACCAGTTTGTCCTGTATTCCAATAATGCCATTGTTCGTTAAGGCGCGGATCGTTTGGGATCCAGTTTAACCCTGGCTTTCCTTCAGTTTTAATCGAATATAGTTGTTTGTCGAGCCGGGCCTCGCTAACAGATACTTCCGATAAGGCTTTTAATTCTTTAATACACGTGCTGTAACTTTTAAGGTCGGTTTTGCCAATTTTAAGCTCGTACCACAAGTGTAATCCATACTTTTGGTGCCTGGCCTCGAATTTTCCTGCAGGCCTGTACAAGCGTTTAAGTTCTGTACCCTTATACTTGGTAAGTACTTTATCGACCGTGGCCATACCGGTTTTTACATAACCCAGTGATGATACCTTTACAGGAGAATTTTCAAAATCCTGCAATTTTTTCTCAACAGACGGGTTGAATTTAATCCTGATTACTTCCTGGCCAGATAGGGCAATAGACAAAAAAGCCAACAAAAGGATAATTATCCCTTTGGACAACTGGTGTAATGGTTTCATTTTGATGCAAGTTAATTGGTTAAATATTGCAATATTTCAAATAAAAGCAACTTCAAATGTATGTAATAAAATAAAACTGGCAATTGGGTTTTTTATATTTTTTTTCAATATAGATTTATTACATGTCGATGAACTTAACTATGTGACAAATTGAATTTTATTTTTGATGGGAATTAAAAAAAACGGACATCCAAATAATTGGTGCCCGTAGCTATATTCAGTCTAAAAACTCTTTAGGTCATACAACCCGATAGTAAATATTCTGTGCAAACCGATGTGTTTTCCTTTCTCAAAAATTGAACCACAGACAACACCGGGCTACAAAATTGATGAGCTTTATACCCTTTAAAGCCTAAAAATATTAAGCTATTTTTTTAACCAAATATTCTTGTACTTTTTCGGCGGTTTTCCTGCCAGAAGCTATTGCCCTTACAATAAGGCTTGCCCCGGAAACAGCATCGCCGGCGGCAAAAACCTTGGCTTTATTGGTTTGATAGTTTTCATCGATACGGATATTTCCCCGTTGATCGAACTTTAGGCCAAGCTCGGTGGCCAGTCCTTCGTGTATGCAATGCACAAAGCCCATTGAAAGAAGTACCAATTCGGTTTCAACGGTTCGAAGGGTTTCGGCTTTTTCAACCATTTTAAACTGGCCATTTTCTTTTACCCATTCCACATCGACAATTTCAGCTGCTTTTACTTGTCCGTTGCTGTCGCCAATCAACCTTTTAGTATTCACAAGCCATTGCCTGTCGCAACCTTCCATGTGCGACGATGATGTACGCAACGTGTTGGCCCAGTAAGGCCATGGATTTCCTTCTGCTCTTTTTTCCGGGGGCTTGGGCAAGATTTCAATCTGTTTTACCGATTTTGCCCCATGTCGTACCGATGTGCCCACACAATCGGATCCGGTATCGCCACCACCAATTACCAATACATTTTTGCCTGTTGCCAGGATTCTGTCTTTATCGGGGATTTTTGCACCGCCAACCACCCTGTTCTGCTGTGACAGAAATTCCATGGCATAATGTACCCCTTTCAGGTTGCGGCCTTCTACCTGCAAATCGCGAGGTTTCATGGAACCGATTGCCAGTACCACTGCATCGAATTTTTCATACAGCTCATTTGCTTTTATGTCAACCCCAACGTTACAGTTCGTTACAATTTTCAACCCTTCCTGTACAAAGAGATCAATTCTTCGCTGTACCACACTTTTTTCCAGCTTAAAATCGGGGATGCCAAAGCGCATTAAGCCTCCCAGTGCTTCGTCTTTTTCATAGACAGTAACATCGTGGCCCCATTTATTGAGAAGTTCGGCGCAAGACAAGCCCGCAGGGCCCGAACCAATAACAGCCACCTTTTTGCCTGTACGGAACCTTGGCGGACGGGGCTTAATCAATCCCCTTTCCCATGCCTGATCGACAGTGGCACATTCGTTTTCGCGTATCGTAACCGGTATCTCATGAATATTGAGCGTACATGCGTGTTCGCAGGGTGCAGGGCAAACGCGGCCTGTAACTTCCGGAAAGCTATTGGTTTGCGACAGGATGCGAATTGCTTCTTCCCAATTTCCCCTGTATATGGCATCTTGCCATTCGGGCATGTTATTGTGGATGGGGCATCCCCATGAGCAAAAAGGTACCCCGCAATCCATACAGCGCGAAGCCTGGTCGCGGCGGTCTTTTTCGCCTAATACCTGCTCAACCTCACTGTAATCCCTTATTCGTTCGTTAACCGGTCGGTAACCTGCAGGTTTGCGGTCAATTTCCATGAATCCTTTTGGATTTCCCATTGTATGTAATTTTTAATTGTTTCTATTTTTAATAAAACACTATTGCTGCCTCTTGCAAATTAAAGGCTAATACTGAAAATGGGGTTCATCTTCGGTTTGTTTAATCTTGCTGCGTATTTGCTCAAGTTTAAGTTCTTCGAGAATTTTTTTGTATTCCAGGGGAATTACTTTTACAAACTTTGGCAGGTATTCGTCCCAGTGGGTAAGTATTTTTTCAGCAAGTTCGCTTTTGGAATATTTATAGTGGTTAGCAATGAGTTCCTGCAATTCGCGCTCATCGTCTTTATCTTCAACAGCACTGATATCTACCAGGCCCTTATTACAGTAATAGTCAAAATCGCCGTTCACATTTAAAACGTAGGCAATGCCACCGCTCATACCGGCAGCAAAGTTGCGCCCTGTGCGTCCAAGAACAACGGTACGGCCACCTGTCATATATTCGCAGCAATGGTCGCCAACCCCTTCTACAACAGCTTTAGCTCCGCTATTGCGAACACAGAACCTTTCGCCGGCAATGCCCTGAATATACGCCTCGCCCGAAGTGGCGCCGTAAAGCAGGGTGTTTCCTACAATAATGTTTTGCTCAGGCTTAAAAGCCGAACCTTTGGGGGGCACAACAATAATTCTACCGCCCGAAAGGCCTTTGCCCAAATAGTCGTTCGAATCGCCTTCAAGGGTAAAGGTAACCCCACCGGTAAGGAAAGCACCAAAACTTTGACCGGCAGAACCGTAAAACTTGCAGTTAACGGTGTCATCGGGCAACCCAGCCTCGCCATGTATTTTTACAATTTCTCCCGACATCATTGCACCGACCGTGCGGTTGGTATTGTTTATTTCTTTGGTAACCCAAACCTGTTCTTTATTTTTAATAGCCTTGTTGGCTTTTTTAATAAGTTCCAGATCCATAACATTGGTAATTTTGTGTTTCTGTTCCACACAACAGTTTGTAGCATGTACAGATGCTTCTTTTGGCCTGAAAATTACTTTTGACAGATCGACTGTTTTGGCTTTCCAATGGTCGATATCGGTACGCATCTCCAGCAGGTCGGCACGGCCAACGATATCATCGAATTTTGTAAAACCCATTTCAGCCATGTATTCACGTATTTCCTGGGCTACAAACCGGAAATAATTCACCAGGTAGTCTGATTTGCCGGTAAACCTTTTACGCAATTCGGGGTTTTGGGTAGCAACCCCCACAGGGCAGGTATTCAGGTGGCATTTGCGCATCATAACACATCCAAGCACAATAAGCGATATTGTTGCAAACCCAAATTCTTCAGCGCCCAGCATGGCCGCATAAATAACATCGCGCCCATTCTTCAATTGCCCGTCGGTTTGCAGTTTTACCCTGTCGCGAAGGTTGTTCATTACCAAAACCTGATGGGCTTCGGAAATACCGAGTTCCATTGGGAGGCCGGCATGTTTAATTGAGCTGGCCGGGCTGGCACCGGTACCACCTTCGCACCCGCTAATGGTAATGCCATCGGCATAAGCCTTGGCAACACCTGCTGCAATTGTGCCAACCCCACGTTCTGCAACAAGTTTCACAGTAATTCTCGCATTGGGGTTGGTGCATTTTAAATCGAAAATAAGCTGTGCCAAATCCTCAATGGAATAGATATCGTGGTGCGGTGGAGGGGATATCAGGGTAATTCCGGGTGTGGAGTGCCTCAGGCGGGCGATAATTTTATCGATTTTATGCCCGGGCAACTGTCCGCCTTCGCCGGGTTTTGCGCCCTGGGCTATTTTTATTTGAATTTCATCGGCATTGATCAGGTAATTGGTAGTAACCCCAAATCGGCCCGAAGCAACCTGCTTAATGGCACTGCGTGCCGATGTGCCATCGGGCCGGGGCTTAAACCTTTCGGCGTCTTCTCCTCCCTCGCCAGTATTGCTTCGTCCTCCGATTTTGTTCATGGCTATGGCCATAGCCTCATGGGCTTCTCTACTTATAGAACCGTACGACATGGCCCCGGTTACAAAGCGTTTTGTTATAGATTCAACAGATTCTACCAGCTCAATAGGTACAGGTGTACCTTTTTTAAAATTAACGCAGCCACGTAAAAACATAGGCTTGCGTGTATCTTTGTCAACCTGCGCGCTGAATTCCTTATATTTTGAATAATCGTTTGTGCGGGTCGACCACTGTAAAAGGCCAATTGTTTCGGGGTTCCAACCGTGTTTTTCACCATTAACCCTGTAATGGTAAATGCCTTCGGTTTGAAGCTCGCCATTGCCCTGGGCTTTTTCACCAAAACCCTCACGATGCTTCATCAGTGCTTCTTCGGCGATTTGAGGTAGGCTTATGCCCCCTATGCGCGAGTCGGTGCCGGTAAAATATTTGTCGGTAAATTCCTTATCTAAGCCAATAGCCTCAAAAATTTGCGAGCCATGATAACTTCTAAGAGTTGAAATACCCATTTTTGAAAGAATTTTAAGCAAACCTTTGTTGATGGCTTTGTAATAATTCTCGCGTGCCTCTACATAATCGATTTTTATGATACCTGTTGAGCACATTTTCTCCAGTACGGCAAAGGCACCATAAGGGTTTACTACGCTGGCCCCGTATCCAACAAGCAGGGCAATATGGCTTACTTCACATGCCTCTCCGGTTTCTACGACCAGGCCAACCTGCATTCGTTTACGGGTGCGTATCAGGTGGTGGTGAACCGTAGAGGTGGCCAGCAACGATGGAATGGGCGCAAGGTCTTTTGAGATATACCTGTCGCTGAGAATAACAAAATTAATACCCCTGTCAACAGCCATTTCGGCTTTCATGCAAATTTCGTTCAGTGCTGTTTCGAGCGCATGGCCGGGATCTTTCGAATTTGCCTCAAACACTATGGGTATATCGATATGTTTGAAATTTTCTTCGGTAAGGTTCCTAAGTTTATTTAGGTTTGTATTCGACACAATTGGCGATAAAAACTTAATAAGCCTTGCCTGCCGGGCCGACTCAAAAAGCAGGTTTTTCGAAACAGAGCCTATATAGTTTGTAAGCGACATGACCAGCCCTTCGCGAATCGGGTCGATGGGCGGGTTTGTAACCTGTGCAAATAGTTGTTTGAAATAATTAAACAGGCGTTGTGGTTTATCGGAAAATACGGCCAACGGGGTATCGTTTCCCATTGAATGGGTAGGCTCCTGTCCTTCTGCCCCCATAGGTTTTAGTACTATATCGATATCTTCTTTTGTATAACCAAAAGTTTTTATATATGAATCGTACTTGTCGTCGAGCTGCGAAGGTACACGCTCTTTTACCTTAATATCATCCAGAATGATCCGGTTGTCGTTCAGCCATTGTCCATAAGGGTTCCTGTCGGCGAGCTGATGTTTAACCTCCTCGTCTGGCACAATTACGCCCATTTTAGTATCGACAAGCAAAATTTTTCCGGGGCGCAGCCTTCCTTTTTCCCTGATTTGTTCGGGAGGAAAAACCTGTACACCTACTTCGGAACCCATTACAATGACATCGTCATTGGTAATTACATACCTTGATGGACGTAAACCATTACGATCGAGCGTACCACCAATATAGCGCCCGTCGCTGAATACAATGGATGCAGGACCGTCCCATGGTTCCATCAGTGTTGACTGGTACTCGTAATATGCTTTTAAGCTTGGAGGAATGGGGTTTTTATCGTTAAACGACTCAGGAATAAGCATACTAAGGGCCTGTGGCAGGGTTTTCCCGGTCATTACAAGAAATTCGAGCACATTGTCGAGCGAGGCAGAATCGCTTTTATCTGGTTCAATAATGGGATAAAGTTTTTGAAGGTCATCGCCAAATAAATCCGATTTCATAATCGATTCGCGGGCTGTCATCCACATACGGTTTCCTTTCACGGTGTTTATTTCGCCGTTATGCGCCAGGAAACGAAAAGGATGGGCTAAGTCCCAGGTAGGAAATGTATTGGTCGAAAACCTCGAATGAACAAGTGCGATAGCACTTTTCATTTCAGGGTCGCGCAGGTCGGTGAAATATCGGGCCACCTGATCGGGAGTAAACATACCCTTATATATTAAAACCTTCGTTGACAGGCTAGGGATATAAAATGCTTCTTTGTCTTTAATGCCCGATTGGCGGATTCTTTCTTCGGAAAGTTTGCGGGCTATATATAATTTGCGCTCAAGCACATCTTGTTCAGGGAAACCGCCCGAAACAAATATCTGCTTTATAAATGGCTCCGTCGATCGGGCTATATCGCCTAATACTTTACTATCGACCTTTACATCAATAAAATCAATAAGCCGTAAACCTTCCTCTGTAAGTGTATCACATAATATTTGTTCGCAAGCTTTACGGGCTTTCGATTCTTTCGGTAAAAATACCAGCCCCGAACCATATTTACCTTCGTCAGGCAGAACATACCCTTTAGAAACAAAGAACTGGTGTGGCATTTGAATTAATATGCCAGCTCCGTCGCCCGATATATTATCGGAGCTTTCTGCGCCACGGTGGGTCATGTTAATTAAAACTTCCAGACCCTTAGTAATAATGTTGTGCGACTTAATGCCTTTTATTTGTGTTACGAACCCAATCCCACAATTATCGTGTTCGTTGTGCGGGTCATACAATCCTTGCGGTTGAGGAAATCCTTTTACCATTTTTTTAGATTATTTCTGTTTATTTCAAATTTCTTGTCATAAAAAAAGCCATTCTGGTTTATGAGAATGGCTTGAATAATATTTGTTACCGAACCATTCCCGTTAATCCCCGGAATTATTCCTTTTCGATTTATTGTTAAAATTGTAATTGGCCATATCTCTTAATTTTTTTATGCAAATA
>JAFGQZ010000029.1 GCA_016935435.1 Bacteroidales bacterium | reverse complement strand
TGGGGGTGCCCAAAGTTGCTGTTGTCGTACAGTTGCCGGTAGCATCTGCAGAAGTAGTGGTAACTACATTAGCCGGGCAAGTTATTGCCGGTTCCTCAAAATCCCCTATTACAACTTCCATAGTATCGCTCCAGCTGCAACCTGTTGCTGTGATAGCTTCGTGAACAATTACAATACTATCTGTTCCACTTGTCCAGTTAACAGTAATTTCATTTGTCCCCTGCCCTGAAGCAATTGTGCCGCCAAATATTTCCCAGGTATAAGTATGGCCGCTTACATTTACAGTATTATAAACTTCTCCGGAAGAACCCGGACAAACCGTATCTTTACCAACAATATCCGGTGTTGGGCGCGGGTTCCAGTTTTGTATAACAATTGTTTCAGAAGTTCCGGAACAGCCAGCATTTCTTTCAACTACGAGCGATATAGTACCCGTTGCGCCCGTCCAGCTAACGGTTACTTCATTTGTGCCATTACCAGAAATTATGGTGCCATCACCAGTAACTGTCCAATTGTAATTGGTAAATAAATGGGGCACCGAATAAGTATATTCAGCATCTTCACAAACATCCAGCGAAAATTCCGAATGTGTTGCTTCTGCCGAAATACTATAAAAACCTGATGGCGAGTTCTGGTTGTTATATTCGGTTTGAATCCAGCCGGCCGTTTTAGTTACTGAAGAGATACGGACTTCATCAATATATCCACTAAAATACTGGGCTGGCACATCATTGTTTCCCCCTAGGCTTAATCCATAGGTTCCATACATTGTAATTGCAGAAACACCGGTTTCGGAACCTTTCTGCTGCCCGTCTAGATAAAATCTTAAAAGTTGGGACGATCTATCATAAGTACCTGTTATATAGTGCCAATTACTCCCAATTGAACCAATTCCAGAGTATGCACCTTTTGGGTCGGATACATCTCCAATCTGGAACCCAATATTTGTTTCATCTGCGTCATAAAACTGAAACCCATAAGGCCCCCAAGGTGCAGGTGTATTTACACCGTACCATAGTGGTTTGGCCCAAGCCGGTTGATCCCCGTTTCTTCTAATCCAGGCTGAAACGGTTAAATTGGCTGAGGGTTCGAGGCTTGCATTTCTGGCAGTGCTTAATCTGTCATCGCCATCTCCATCAGAAATATTAAACTCAAACGCTTCACCAACTCTCCCGCCTGAAAATTCTACAGCTTCACCAATAACTGAGCCGTCATTATTATAGTTTGTGGCATCTTGAATGTCAGAGTTGTCTCCCAAATGCCAAACCCCGGCATACCCGGCTGCCCACACACCTGCCGGGTTTTCGTTTGTAGCGGTTACAAACTGGTTGCCATAAATTACTTTAATGTTTGTATTTTGTGAGGCTGAAAGTACCGGAATACGAACCCAGGCAATAATTTCTCCGTTTGCAGGGTTATAGGTTTCAAATTCGTGGTCGAGCTTATTGCCGGTGGCATCGAGAAATACAATATCATACCCACTTGCATGTCTAACATGGCCTCCATTGGCAACCGTACTTAAATCCGGATCGGTATGACTAATGAGCATCGGGAAATTATACAGGTTGCTGGTGCCGCCTACCTGCGAGCGGTTAATGGTAATTGTTTTTTCATACGCATAGCCCAGCGATGAGAACGGGTTGGAAATAACCAGGCTTGCCGGCCTGGAATAACCGCTAACCCCGCCACATAATGTTGATGTTATATAACAACGATATTGTCCAACATCCTGTTCATCAACCGATGAAATTGTTAAAGACGATAATGTTGCCCCGGGAATATTTACACCATCTTTTTGCCATTGATAAGTTAGCCCGCTTCCTGTTGCAGTTACACTAAATATTGCTGTTTGCCCCGAACAAACCTGCTGATCATCGGGCTGATCGGTAATTCTCAAACAATAAGTCTTTCCGGGACAGAAATAAGTAGTATCGGAACCAGTAGCAATATCGGACGAAATACCTGTTCTGCCAATCTGGGGCGGTGTAAGCGGTGCATGGCTCCCCCCCGGAAGTTCCCAGGCCCCATCAAAGTTTGTTTTTCTTAAAACACGGGTCGATGGGTTAATAATATCGCTGGTAAACCCTTCTGTGTTGAACTGTAAATCATAATCGGGCAGGGAATTTGTTGCCTGTACCTTCCAAAAGCCATCGGTAAAATAATCGTCAATGGTTGTTCCTGCATCGTCAAGCGAAAAAGCACCGGCTGAACCTGCATCGCCTTCGGCAAAGCTAACTGTTATAGTGCCCGAAGGGGCTGTTCCGCTAAAAGTAACCAAAGCAGTATTATCGGTTGTTTGTGTACCAACCGGGAAACGGTAACCGCCTGTTGTGCCTAAGCCTCTGCGAAAACTGCCGGCAATGGTGCCATCGTATGCCGATAAAGAAGCTGGTGTGGTATTGGTAAGGTTTAATAAATAACCCCCGGCATCCACCAAAGTTTTATTTAAAAGGCTTAAATCATTGGCAACTGAAGTATTGCCCAACAAGGTTTTTGTGCCGGAATTGAAAATTAGGTTTGAATAATCTGTATCTTTAATATTCTGGTTAACCCCGCAATAATTAACAGTGTTTCCCGAATAATCGGCATCGAGGGTTGCATACAACATTGGCGCAACCGGCGATTTGTAATTGAGAGTGCCACGGTTTTCCCAGGTTTGGGTGGTTGCCGAGGAATTTATTGTGCGCAAGCTCCCGCCAATGGTAACATTAGCGCTGTTTCTGACTGAGGCACTATTGCCAATTACAAAAACCGAATCGTAAAAAGTATATTTTCCATTGCCGCTTATTGTTAAAGTGTTGTAAAAACGGGCAGCCCCGGCTTTAAACGAAGTATCCGCTGTAGTGTTGTCGTTTAATATATTATCGTCGAACCTTTGGTGCAGCGAGGTTGTAACAGCTGCAGTATTCCATGTGCCAGTAGTTGAGGCAAGTGCTATTGCGCCATTAAAAATATTTGTTCCGTCGTTACTATTGTCAAAAAAGGTACCGGTTACAGAAGTGTACCCATCAACTGTTATATCGTGTATTGCTGGCTGGAATGTTCCTGCAGCTATAATTAAATTACCATTGATGATAACATTTCCGCAAAGAGTTGCCGTGGAAGCCCCGTTTTTTGTTAAGTTGTTATAGGTGCCCGGGAAAATGTTTAAAGCTGAATTATTATAAATTGCAGTACCTGCTGTGGCATTCATAGTTCCCGAACCACAAGTGGTTGTGCCGTTAAAGGTGACATTAAAGGCACTGTTAAATGCTCCGTTTACCAGTTCTGCATCTCCATCAACCTGTGTTGCCTGTGACAATGTTACCCCTGCTGCATTGTTAATGGTTAAATCATGCACAGTAGTTGGCATTCTCGTTCCCGTTACCTGGGCATTGGTGCCATTAAAAATATAATTTGCTGATGCAGATAAATCTATAGAATGTTCCCAAGTTTGTATTGAGCCATTTAATCCCAATTCATTTGCACATTCAATTGTTGCTCCGGGTTGTAAATCAAAATCACCCAAACCATCAACATAGTCATTCTCACCAAAAACAATGGTATTATTTGAGAATACAACAAAATCGATATTTGCATCTGCTGGAATAGTTCCGTTAGATCTAATAAAATTGTGGGTAGTATTTCCTATAAAATTTATTTTATGGTCGCCGTTGTTGCCGGTTTCGGTTAAAGTGCCACCAGACATTTCAAAGTTGCCGGTTAAATTAATGGTTGCTAAGCCAGCCCACATAGAAACCAAAGAACCCATATTCAGAATGCCACCAGAAATAACTAAATCTTGGCTAATATTTAAGATCGCATTAAAACTAGAAGGTGCCAAAACCAACGAACCACCAGAGATATTTAAACTCCCTAAAATATTTAAAGTTTTATTTGCCCCAGCTGCTAACCCCAAGCTATAAACTGACGCCCCACCATAAGAAGCAATCAAATTGAAATCACCTCGTACAGTTCCTAAATCATAAATAGTTACATCGGATATTTGGCTTGTACAATTCCATGTAAAATTTCCAAAACTCTGATTTAAACCCCCAATATTCAAATTAAATACCCCAGTTATATTACAATTTGAGTTTGCTGCCCAGGTTGCTGCAGGTATTGTTCCGGCATTTCGGGCATGTTCATAAGTCCCTCCATCATTTACTGTGAGGGCGCCATTAAAAGGGGTTGCTGCCGTACTGGAAACCCTTAGTGTACCATTGTTTTGGATAATAGTAGTTGCAGTTAAAACCCTTGCACCACCTACTGTTAAAACACAGGCATTTGTGCCATCGCCAATTATTACCCTCGAACCTGCACCAGATACAGTCCAGCTTGCTGAAATTGTCGGGGCTGCATTATTTCTAACATTGAAAACTTGATTTGCAGTTGTAAAGTTTGGGGGTTGTGCACCTGAACCATCAGGGTTTTGACCCCAAGTTGCCAAAAGGTTTAAAGCCCCGGTGCTTTTTGAATAATAGTTAACCTGCCCCCAAGCCCCTGCACCGAAAAAAAACAGGATGGCCAATGCCGCCAAAAAGCTTTTGGCTTTGCCCTGGCAATGCGCCAACACACCGTTACATGTCCCGGAAGGACATGCCCGAAAGGCCCCGGAGGCGCCCCACAACATGTTTTTATATGTGGTTTTGTGGTCCAGCGGCAGGGTTTTTAAAGTTTATTTTGTATTAAAATATTAATAGTAACAGGCACTCTTTGTATATACAGAAGGTAAATTTACAAAACCTTTACCAATAGCTGTAAATGCACATGTTCATTTCTACGTAAGCATTTGATTAAAGTTGTAAAATATAGGGTATAATTGGCTAATTAATAGTCAGATGGTAATTTTTTTATTAACGAAAGAAAATATTTGGTTTATTGCTTTCTTAATAAGCCTTTTTAAGTTGCCGGTAACTTTTTGCGGTTATTTTTGTAAGTTAGCTTTGTTGAAACTGTTGTTTATTATTACAAATAAACCTTTTGCCCATGCTGCTGCTATACATAAAATGGGATATTGGCCCGGGAATTTTCTCCATTGGCAGTTTTACCCTGCGCTGGTATTCGCTTTTGCTGGTTACGGGCTTTTTATGCGCCTATTTTATATTAAGCCGCATGTTCGAGAAAGAAAATGTTGGCCAGCAGGCGTTTAACAAGTTTGCCCTTTACCTGTTCCTGGGCACGGTTATTGGCCTGAGGCTTGGCCATTGCCTTTTTTACGATCCGCTGTACTACTTGTCGCACCCGCTTGAAATACTTATGGTATGGAAAGGCGGCCTGGCCAGTCATGGCGCTGCCCTTGGTATTTTAATTTCTATGGGGCTTTACGCCCGCAAATACAAAAAAAACTTTTTCTGGCTTCTCGACCGCATTGTTATTATCGTATGCCTGGCCGGGGCAATGGTGCGGGTAGGTAACCTGATGAACTCCGAAATTATTGGCATGCCTACTGCAAAAAAAACAGGGTTCCTTTTTGTTAACGGCTTCGACAGGTATTTAACCAAACAATCGCCTGAAATATTTCTCGATACCAAAATTTCAAAACTAAACAGCGACACTACAATTAACGGCATTGTATATACCAAAATGCAGCTTTCTGTGTGGTTTAACAACAGAACCGACTCTGCCGCCATTGCCGATTGCATGGTTAACAGGCTGCCTGTTTTAATTGGTTCGAAACCCAAACTATCGGAAAATGTGCTCATGCTGCCCGGTACAAGCCTTTCTCTCGAAAAAGAGCGGAGAAAAATGAGGGCTTCGGTTGTGGTATATGCCATTCCGCGCCACCCGGCCCAACTCTATGAGGCTGCTTTTTACTTATTCCTCTTCTTTGTGTTTTATGGCCTTTACCGGAAATTGCAGGGCACTACCAAAAACGGGCTGTTTTTTGGTTCCTTTACCATTCTTCTCTTCAGTTTCCGGTTTATTATTGAATTCCTGAAAGAAAACCAGGTTGATGCTGAAAAGAACATGTTTTTCAATATTGGCCAATTGCTTAGCATTCCTTTTATTATTGCCGGTTTTGTAATTTTATTTATGGCCCTTAAACAAAAAAGCCCGGCTGTAGCGAACAACAAATAATGGCTGTGTTCCATCTTGTTCTTTAAGAAAATTATCCTTCTACAATTAATCGGGCAAAAGCTTGGTGTATCCGTTCATTTTTTTTAACTTATTAATATAATTTAACAGTTGGATGTAATGAATTATTCCCAGGTTTTATTGTATGAAAACTTACTGGCAAACATCGACGACTGCGCTTTAATCATTCACAACGATACAATTATTGCCCTAAACAGCCAGGCCGAAGCTTATTTAGGTATAAATCCTGAAATGCTCAAAGGAAAGCCTTTTTCTGAGCTTTTCTTTTGCAAAGAAGAAAAATGTTCTTCCATAAATCTGCTATCGGGGCCCCGTGAACTTAGTTTTACAGGGCTGCCCGGCAAAACTTCCCTGGCCGGTGCCATGCAGCTGACACTTGATGGCGATAATGGCTACATGATTGTAAAGTTATATTCGCACGGCGAAACCAACGAGGCTGTAAATGGGTCAGGTTCTGCAGTCCAGCTGCCCCTTGCCATGCTGGTTACCGATGCAACGGGACTGGTAACTTATGCCGATGAACAATTTTTAAATCTGGGAAATTACAACCTGGCCGATATTACAGGAAAAAGCATTACCGAAATTTTCCCGCTCGATAATATTTACCTGTACAATTTCCTTAAAGGCTCAAAAAGCCAAACAGGCAGCGATATAGTACGCATTAAAGGTAAAGATGGCAGCGAAAAGCTGTTACATGTCGATGTAATGCACCTGCCCGTTGAAAACAACTATTTCTGGCTTTTTCGCGACGACAGCGAATCGCTTGAAGCTTCAAAAAAGCTACAGCAAAAAGAACAATACCTTACCGGTATTTTTAAAGCAGCACCGGTTGGAATAGGTGTTATTTCGCACGATTCGGTTTTTTACCTGAACCAGTACTTTTTATCTCTGAGCGGCTATGGGCTGAACGAAATTCTGGACAATACCCTTGAATGCCTTTTTGAAAAAAAAGCCGATTACGACAAGCTTATTGCTTACCTCAAAAATTACCAGCAACACCCCCATATTTTTGAATGCGAAGTTCCCTGGCGCAAAAAATCGGGCGTAAGTATTACTGTAAAGCTGAGCGTAACATACATACACGGCATTGGGCCCGACATAAGGTTTGCATTTTCTGTACTTGATATCAGCGAATCGTTACTAATCAGGCAACAGCTTAAAATCAGCGAAGGCCGCTATCGTAAACTGGTAAATGAAGCTGCCGATGCCATTCTCATTGTCCAGCTCAACAAAGGGCTTATAACCGAAACAAACCAGAAAGCTGCCCTGCTTACCGGATATAGTGCAGAAGAGCTTATCGGGAGCCATATATCGAGAATATTCCCGCCCGGTACAAACGATGAATTTCTGCGCTTATTTATTAATGAAAACTGGATAAACGATCATCCGATAACACGAACTGAAATTATATCGCGTACAGGCAACATTGTACCTGTAGAAATTAACAATTGCCTTGTTGAAGATACCAACGGAAAAGCAATTATTGGTTTTTACCGCGATTTATCGGACAGGGTACGTTGGGAACAAATGCTAAAAGAAAGTGAATTAAGGTACAAAACCCTCTTTAACTCGGTAAAAGAAGGCATTGTAATTGCCGAACCAGGCCCCTTATCAATTGTATTGACAAACGATACTATTTGCCAATGGTTCAAGTATAAGCCTGATGAATTAACCGGTAGTAGTATAGATATTCTTTTTGCCAACGACCGTCAGTTATTTGAGAATATTTCTAAAAGTGCACGTTCGGGCGAAAGCATTGTTCAGAATGTGCTTTGCAAAACCAACGATTCGAAAATACTATATGCCGATATCAGGTTTTCTTCGTTACAAATGGAAGGGAAAACCTATTCGGCGCTCTACTTTACAAACGTTACTGAACGGTACGAACATCAAATGCACCTTGAACAAGCGAATAAAGAACTTGTAAAACACGACGAAAAGCTAAAAGCATTAAACCAACAGTTGCAAAAATCGTTTTCCGACCTTAAAGCCCTTAATAAAGAACTTAAAACCAAAAGCAGGGAATACTATCTGTTGTTTAATGAAATGGCAAGCGGTTTTGCCGTACACCAACTGCTATATAACTATCAGGGAAAACCTGTCGATTTCAGGTACCTGTCGGTAAACCCTGCCTTTGAAAAACTTACCGGTCTTGAAGCAAAACATATTGTTGGAAAAACTGCCCGCGAAATAAACCCCGGCATAGAAGATTTTATTATTGAAACCTTTGGTGAAGTTGCCAAAACAGGAAAACCAAAATCGTTTCTCGATTATGCTGCCCCTGCCGGCAAATACTTCGAAACTGTGGCTTACTCGCCCGACACCGACATCTGTGCAGTTATCTTTAACGATGTTACCCAACGCGAAAACACTACAAACGAGTTCAATAAAATATTCAACCTTTCTATCGATTTTATATGCATTGCCAACTTCGAAGGATTGCTCCTAAAAACAAACCCAACATTTAAAACTGTTCTGGGCTATAACGAAGATGAACTGCGGAACTATAAACTTTACGATTTTGTTTATGGACCCGACAAAATAGCCACACAAAATATCCTGCAATCGGAAATTCTTACCGGTTCGCCCGAAAGTAAATTCCAAAACCGAATGGTGGCCAAAGATGGTTCTGTTATATGGGTGTCGTGGATTGCCCAACCCCTCGTTAAAGGAAAGTCGGTGTTTGCTATCGGGCATAATATTACCGATCAGAAAAAAACTGAATTTGAACTGATATCGGCAAAAGAAAAAGCCATTGAAAGCGACAGGCTGAAAAGTGCTTTTCTGGCAAACATGTCGCACGAAGTACGTACCCCAATGAATGCCATAATTGGGTTCTCATCGCTTCTGGAAACCGCTGTAGGCGACACCGACAAACAAATAAAATATACACAAATAATAAAAAACCGCTGCGACGATTTGCTCAGAATAATAGATGATATACTTGATATTTCACGTATCGAAGCGGGACTAATTGATATCTACCCGGCCAAATTCAGCCTGAAACACCTGATGCACGATGTATATGAAATTTTTAAACAACGCCTCGACGCACTGGGCAAGAGCCATATTGAACTGGTTCTTAAACCGTTGCCCGGCGATATCATAATGTTTAACGATAACCAGCGAATTTTGCAGGTGCTTAATAACCTGCTCGACAATGCCATAAAATTTACGCTCGAAGGCAAAATTACCTTCGGTTGCCGCGAATATATACCGGAAAAAATTTTGTTTTTCATAACCGATACCGGAATTGGCATACCTAAAGAAAAACACAAGGTTATTTTCCAAAGGTTCAGACAAGCCGAAGACAACCTTACCCGAAAATTCGGGGGAAACGGCTTAGGGCTGGCTATTAGTAAACCCTTAATACAACAAATGGGCGGCAATATTTGGCTCGATTCTAAACCAGGTGCAGGTTCGACCTTCTACTTTACTGTGGATAAAAAACTCGGACAGCAACAGGCTTCGGAACTAACACGTTTAAGGAACAAAAAAGTGCTGATTATTGAAGACGACAGGCACTCTATTGATTACCTGAAATTATTGCTCGAACAATTAGGGTCGGTTGTTTTTCCTGTAAAATCGGGAAAAGAAGCACTAACAATTCTAGAACTAGGCGAAAAATTCGATATTATACTAATGGACATCCAACTGTCGGATATAAGCGGTATTGAAGTAACAAAAGCCATTCGCAAATTCGACCTGCTGACCCCCATAATTGCCGAAACTGCCTATACACGTGACGAAGATCGCCAAAGCTGTTTGAATGCCGGTTGCAACGATTTTATTTCCAAACCAATAGACGATGACGAGCTTATCAGGCTCATGATAAAATATATCGATTGAAACTTCTATGAAAGGTCTTTAAGCCCTTTTTCCGGGGGGTAGTCGATGGTATAATGCAAACCCCTGCTCTCCTGTCGCAACATTGCCATTTTTATTACCAGGTAGCCAACATTAATAAGATTCCGTAATTCGCAAAGTTTTACCGATAATGTCGATTTTCGGTAAAGTTCCTCCGTTTCGTTATAAATAATTTCGAGCCTGTTAAGGGCACGTTTAAGCCTAAGGTTCGAGCGGACAATGCCAACATAGGCACTGAATATTTGCTGCAATTCGCGGTAATTTTGTGTAATAAGCACCATTTCTTCAGGAAGGGTAACTCCTTTGTCGTCCCAATCGGGAAGGTTTTCGGCAAAAGAATAGCCATCGATTAGCGATAAAGAATGCCTGGCTGCCCTGTCGGCAAAAACAATGGCTTCTATTAGTGAGTTCGATGCAAGCCTGTTTGCCCCGTGCAAACCGGTAGAAGAGGTTTCTCCGGCTGCATAAAGCCTGTTAATGCGCGTACACCCGTCCATATCGACTTTGATGCCCCCGCATTGGTAATGCGCTGCCGGGACTACGGGTATATAATCTTTGGTAATATCAATCCCCAGGCTTTTACATTTTTCAAAAATATTCGGGAAATGGGCTATCAATTTATCCTTTTCAAGATGGGTACAATCGAGATACACAAAATCGTCGCCCCGGACTTTCATTTCGTTGTCGATTGCCCGTGTAACAATATCGCGAGGCGCAAGGCATCCCCTTTCGTCGTATTGTTGCATAAACTCTTTTCCGTCGGTTGTACGCAGCAATGCCCCAAAACCACGCATGGCTTCAGTTATGAGAAATGATGGCTTTTCGGCCGGGTTATACAACGATGTAGGGTGAAACTGAACAAATTCCATGTTTTCAACCGTACCCTTGGCCCTGTAAACCATTGCTACGCCATCGCCTGTGGCAATAACAGGGTTTGTTGTTGATGAGTATAGGTTACCTGTTCCACCGGTAGCAATAAGGGTAATCTTTGAAATAAAAGTAAATACTTTGCTGGTGGCAATATCAAGGGCATAAACCCCATAACATTCAATATCGGTATGCCGCCGTTTTACCAGCCTGCCTAAATGGTGTTGTGTAATTAAGTCAACCGCAAAGTAATTTTCGTAAATATCGATATTCGGGTGCGAGAAAACCCTTTCCGACAGTGCCCGCTGTATTTCTGCGCCTGTATTGTCTTTATGGTGCAGAATGCGGTGTTCGCTGTGCCCACCCTCTTTTGCCAAATCGAAGCGCCCGTCTGTTTCACGATCAAACTCGGTGCCCCAGTTAATCAGTTCTTCAATTTGCCTTGGCCCTTCGCGCACGACCATGCGTACAACTTCTTCGTTGCAAAGCCCGTCGCCAGCTACCAGGGTGTCTTTCACATGTTTTTCATAATCGTCGGGGGCATAAGTAACAGCAGCTATGCCACCTTGTGCATACGAAGTATTTGTTTCGTTAAGGGTAGTTTTGGAAAGTATTGCCACTTTGCCTTTATGCGCAACCTTAAGGGCGAAGCTTAATCCAGCCAGGCCAGAACCAACCACCAGAAAATCGTAATATCGTTTCATTACGCTAAAGTGTTATACTTCCGGTTTATTGCATAATAAACCCAAAACAGGGAGCAAAATTAAGAATTTCAGTTTTGGCACAACACGACATTTATCGTATTTTATCAGATGTATTTTAATAAATCCTGCCCTATATCTTTTCGGTAATATTTACCATCGAATTGAATGATTGAGGCATTATAATACGATTTTTCACTGGCAACGGCCAACGATTCCCCAAGCGAGCTAACCGAAATAACACGGCCTCCGTTGGTAACAACCTTATTGCCCGATATTTTTGTCCCGGCATGAAATATAAGGCTCCCAATGGTGTTTTCAATGTTTGTTATTTCTTTGCCCTTATCGTAATTGCCCGGATATCCACCCGAAACAAGCATTACCGTAACACAGGTTTGATTAATGGTTTCGATTTTTGTTTCGTTGAGCCTTTGTTCTGAAGCAGCTATAAAAAGTTCAAGTAAATCGGTATTTAACCTGGGCAATACAACTTCGGCCTCGGGGTCGCCCAACCTTACATTATATTCAATAACACTGGGGTTTCCGTTGTTGTTCATTAACCCAAAAAAAATAAAACCGGTATATGCAATTTTGTCTTTTTGCAAACCAGCAATTGTAGGGGCAATTACCCTTTCTTCAACTTTTTTCAGAAAGTCGTTGTCGGCAAACGGAACTGGAGAAACACAGCCCATGCCCCCGGTATTCAAACCGGTATCGCCTTCGCCTGCCCGTTTATAGTCTTTTGCTTCGGGCAGAATTTTGTACGATTTCCCATCGGTTAAAACAAATGCCGACATTTCAATGCCTTGAAGAAATTCCTCAATAACAACTTTTTTGCTTGCCTGCCCGAACTTGCCGTTTAGCATGTCCGACAATTCGGCTTTTGCCTTTTCTAAACTGTCAATAATTAAAACGCCTTTCCCGGCAGCAAGTCCATCGGCCTTAAGTACAAAGGGCGGATTATTGTTCTCAAGAAAACGAAAACCCTCATTTATGTTTTCTGCTGTAATAGAAATGTACGCAGCCGTTGGTATATTATGGCGCACCATAAATTCTTTGGCAAATTCTTTGCTGCCTTCAAGGGTTGCTCCAATTTTGCCGGGGCCTATTATCCTAATTTTCTGCAATTCGGGTTTATTCCCAAAATAATCGGTAATTCCATTTACCAGGGGATCTTCCAGGCCTACAACCACCATCGAAATATTTTCATCGATAACAAATTTTGCCAGGGCCTCGAAATCATTCAATGCAATATCGGCATTTATGCCCAAAGTGGCAGTCCCGGCATTTCCAGGGGCAATAAAAAGCTTGCCAAGTTTCTTGCTTTGGCTGAGTTTCCATGCAATAGCATGCTCCCTTCCACCTGAACCTAAAAGTAAAACATTCATGTAAGTCTATTTTTTGTGCAAACTTAAAAAATACTGGCATAAACCGAAACTAAATTTACAGGCAAAAAAAATGGTTGCTCCTGTTAAAGCAACCATTTCTTTAATTTTTTATAATGATATTATTCTTTTATAAGTTTTGAACCTAACAATATTCCGTTCGCTTTTACCAGGTATATTCCTTGTGGAATAGTGCTAACATCGATTTGAACACTATTCACCATTCCGTCAGGGTAATATATGTTATTAAATACCCTTGCACCGCTTAAAGAATATATTTCAATTATAATATCCTGCGGAAGCTTACTGTTAAACTCAACATTAATTAATCCATTGGAAGGGTTCGGGTATAAGCGGGCATTACTAAGTGCTGTTTCCGATATGTTGCTTAAAACTATAAGCGAGTTGCTTTCAACCGGTCCGCAATTGTTGTTGTCCATTACCCTTACAATATATGTGCCGGCACTAAGGTTTGTAAATAAACCGAAACTTTGCCAGGCTTCGCCATTTAACGAATAAGTGTAAGGGGGTGTGCCACCAGATGCCAATACAGAAATATCTTTACCAGAAACTGCCGAATTAATAATTAGCTGTTCTGGATGTGAAATATTAATAACTTTTTCGGCCATGCACCCTAAATTGTCGCGTACAGTTAATGTATAGGCTGCGGCCACCAGATCAGCAAATACCGGGCTTAACTGCCAATCGATCTGGTCAACTGAATATTCGTATCCGCCCCATCCACCTGTAGCATTGGCTTCAAAAACCCCGTTGGCATCTTCAAAGCAAAGGTTATCGGTGTGCCCTGTTAAAACTTCATCTACACCAAGAGCCATAGAAGGTGCTTTAACTTCATAGGTAAAGGTATCTCCCGGGCAATTGAGGGCATCGAATGTTACAACCGTATATGTGCCGGCAGGCAGGCCGGAAACAAAATTTGTATCGGGCATTTCAGGGCTCCAGGCGAAGGTATATGGCGCTGTGCCTCCCTGCATGGTTACTCCTATATGCCCGTTGTTATCGCCAAAACAAACAACATTGGCCGTATCAACAGACACAATTTTTATTGAATCGGGCGATTCTATTTCAATATTTGCATAGTTTGTACAACCATTCTGATCCGTAACTTCTACCGAATATGAACCTTTGCCTAAGCCTGAGGCTTGTTGGCTTGTTTGCAGGTTTTCATCATCCCATTGGTAACCATATGGCATTGTGCCTCCTGTAACTACTGCACGAAGTATGGCATCGGGGGTATAATAACAGTTAAGTGCTCTTTCAATTTCAATAGATACCATTAAGCTATCGGGCTGAGTTATTTCCCCGGCAGCGTTAATAGTACAATTATTGGCATCGGTTACCACAACTGTGTAGTTTCCTGTACTTAAACCTGCTGCTGTATCGTTTGTCTGGGCTGCCCCATCGTTCCATAAATAAGCATAGGGCATTGTACCTCCTGATACTTCGACAGATAGCGACCCATCGCTGCCATTATAACAACTTATCTGATTTAAAACAATAGCATTGGCGGTTAATTCAGCAGGCTGTCCGATTTCAACTATCAATGTGTCGGTACATCCACCGTTGTCGCGCAGGTATAAGGTATATTCCGAGGCTGACAGATCCTCATACAATCCATCGGGTTGCCAGGGCGAACCTTCCAGGGCAAATTCATAACCTCCCCATCCGCCTGTTCCTTCAATTTCTACTATACCATTGCTATTGTTATAACATAGAACATCGCTCAAATTTATAAGGTTAATTTCCAACGAATTTGCTGGTTCTTTAACAATATAGGCTAAAGTATCGTTTATACAATTGTTTGCGTCACGCACTGTTAGTGTATAGGCTGTAGGACCAGACTTTAGGTTTTCAACCACATTGGTGTCGGGCAATCCCTGGTTCCATTCGTACGAATAAGGCAATACCCCACCACTAAGTTCAACCTCAATACGGCCATCGCTGCCACCTTTACAGCTTACATCGATAGTGTCGATTGTTACAAATGCCAATGGCTGAGGCTGGGTAACCCCGGTTGTTGAAAAAGCCAGGCACCCATTGGCATCTTCCACTTCAACAGAGTATGTTCCGGCAGTAAGGCCGGTTGCTGTTTGTGCAGTTTGGGCACCGCTGTCGTCCCAAAGATATGAATATGGCATTGTCCCACCACTAACTATGGCTTCAAGCGAGCCATCGGAGCCATTATGGCAATTTACGTGTGAAATAATATTTATACCGGCAACCAGTGTATCGGGCTCATTAATTTCAATTTGCCCAAATTCAACACAACCACCTGCATCGCGCACATATATTCCATAAGTGCCGGCATTAAGGTTATTGTTCGTGCCAGAAGTCAACCAGTTTAAATTATCGGCAGAGTATTCGTATGCTCCCCATCCGCCATTGCCAGAAGCTTCAAAACTTCCAACAGAGTTTCCATGGCATGGGTTATGGACTACATTCATAAATTCAACCTTTAGTGTATCGACGGGTTCTTTAACAATAAAAGCCAGTGTGTCGTTAATACAATTATTGGCATCGCGAACTGTAAGTGTGTATGCTGTTGCAAGGGGTTCGAGGTTGTCAACTGCTGAAACGTTGGGAAGACCATGGTTCCATTCGTAAGTGTATGGCATAATTCCTCCTGTTAACGACACAGAAATACTTCCATTGCCAGCACCTTTGCAGCTAACATTATTAGTATCAACAGAAACAAATGCCAGTGGTTGGGGCTGTGAAATGGTATAATTTCCAGATGCCTTGCACCCGTTAATATCTGTAACTTCCACTTCGTAGGCCCCGGCGGTAAGATCAACAGCCAGTTGGGTAATTTGGCCTTCGCTATCGTCCCATTGGTAAGTATATCCGGGAGTGCCCCCTGTTACATTTGCAAGCAGGCGTCCGTCGCTATCGCCGTAGCAGGCAATTATATGGCCCAGGAATATGGTAACCTGCATACTGTCGGGCTGGGTAATTTCTACCGAATCGACAGCCATACATAAATGGACATCGGTTACCGTAACTTTATACCAACCGGCAGAAAGGTTACTAATACTTTGCGAAGTTGCACCATTTGACCAGTTATAAGAAAACGCCGGTGTGCCGCCTGAAACAGTTAGCCCTGTTAAACCATTGCTGTTGTTGTAACATAATACATTCTGGGGTGCAAAAGTAAGATCAATACTGTCGGGTTGGGTAATTACTATGCTGTCGGCAGCCGTGCGTCCTTCTCCGCCCTGTTCTGTAACTGTAACAAAATATTTACCGGGAATAAGGTTGTATATAGTATCGTTTATGGCTGCTACAGGGTCGCCATTGTTATCGGTAAAGTCAAAAGCAAAGGGGTGCCCTTTATCGCCAGAAACTACTTTTGCCCAGGCAAAACCATTGGCATCGTTATAGCAACGTACGTTCGATGCAAACAACTTCACCCGGAGGAATTCGCCAGGCACAAAAATAACGGTATCGGAAACACACAAATTGCCATCGGAAATATAGGCAGTATAAATACCCTGCGGTATATTAACAAGGGTGTCGTTTGTCCATGCCGGAACCGAAACACCGTTTGTGTCCCAGGAGAATGTATAAGGAAGTGTGCCTCCTGTAACATCGAGCGAAATGCTTCCGGTAAGGCTTCCGGCCGGATCTTCGGGTGTTACGGCCACAGTGCCAAAATAAAGGGGCAAAGGTTCAGTTATGGTAACCGAGTCGAAAGCCTGGCATCCCCTGCTGTCGGTAAGGGTAAGATAATATGTGCCGGGGGTAAGCCCGCTTTGATCTTCATCTCCCTGTACAGATACCCCGGGACCGCTCCAGTTATAGGTAAGTGTCCCAGTGCCACCCGATGCAGTTGTGTTTATTGTGCCATTTGCATCGCCAAAGCACAAAACATTAGTGGAATCGAATGCAATATTAAATGCGGGAGGGGTAAAAATAGATGTAGTTATGGTAACCGATTCGCTGTTGGCGTCGGTAATGGTAACTTCGTAATAACCCCCGCTCAGGTTATAGGCAAGAGAATCGTTAAAAACGCCTGTGCCGGTTGAGGCGCTCCAGTCGTAGGTGAATGGCGGGGCCCCAAAATAGGTTGTAATAGCAAGTGTCCCTAAACTGTCGCCCGGACAAGTATTATGGGTCCGTGATGAAAAAGTCGCCGAAAATGGAAGTGCATATTTTGCCACAAACCCGTTGTTGCCGTTTTCGGGGTTAGTATATGAACTATCGCCAATAACCAGGGTAGATGACTGGAAACTTCCGCCAATATAGGTGCTGCCGGCATTATCGTAAACAATGGCTTCGCTCCTGTCGTTGCGGTTTGCCCCGTAAACACTCTGGGCAGTAATAGGGTTGCCGTTTACGTCGTAAACAAAAAAAGCTGCATCTTGGTTAGATGTGCCGGGCGATGAAATAATGTTGTTGTTAAAGTTTAATGTACCCGAAAAATAACCTGCAAATTGAACCAGGTTTTCGTGTATTGCCGCCCCATAGCCAATATCGCCGCCGGTGTCCCCGTTTGATGTTTTCCACAACAGCTTGCCGTACCGGTTGTATTTGGCTATCATCATGTCAAAGCCCCCGGCGCTGGTAATCGGACTGGAATCCATGGTGCCACTGCCGGTACTGTCGAAAACAGCAGTGCCTGTGAAATACCCGGTCATATAAACATTCCCTGAGTTGTCAACCCCGACACCATTACACCGGTCATACATATTTGTGCCGGTACTGCCTGCTTTGCGCACCCATTGTGCCTGGCCGTTGCCATTGTATTTAATTAGAAGGGCGTCTTCTGTAAGGGTAGGCGTTGCATATATTTTAAATGTATCGATATAAACCGTATCGGTAAAAAATCCCCCTGCATATATCTCGTTGGAATTTGCACAGGCAATATCAATTACTTTGTTCTTAGCCTGGTTGGTTGAACTCGATAAAACCTGAATGGCCCATACAAAGGTTCCATCGGGCTGGAATTTGGCAATAAAATTCTGTATCCTTCCGCCAGTGGTAAATAGGGTGTCGTTTTCAAAATAGATGTTGCCAGTAGAAAAACCTGTTACATAAATTTCTTCAAGTGTTCCAAGGCTTATCGATTGGGCCCGCACAAGATTGGGCCCCCAGGCAATGCGCTTTGCCCATTGAACAGTTCCGGTGCTTCCCGAAACTTTTGCCAGAAAAGTGGCATCGGTTCCATTAACAAATGGAGGATCGATAGAAATGCCTGAAGTTATAGGCTGGTTATAAAAGCCTGTAACAAGGGCATCGCCAAAGGCATTTACACTAACGCCCCTGGGGTTAACACCACCGGGCACATTGCTGCCAATTTGCAAATTCCATAAGTAACTTCCTATGCGATCGTATTTTACAAGAAGAAAATCGGTCGAACCTATTAAGTTTACATTGGTACCACTGCCAATATCGGTAATGCCGTTAATCTGTACGCTTGCAAAAAGGTTACTGTCGGCGTCAATATCAATGCCCTGTACAACAGAGCCCGTGGAGGTTGAAGTAACTTCAATATTGCGCGACCATTTCCAGGATTGTGCACTTACCGTTGCAGAAAAAAAGGTTGCAAACATTAGTGCCCAAAAATTTGTATAATATTTCATAATGCTTGGTTTTCTGTTATTTGAATTTGTTTCCCGTTATAGGATAATTGGTATGTACTTATGGTGTTGTTCTGTTTAAAGCACTTAACCACTCATTTAGAACGATAATTTGCAAATATCGTTTCAAAATTCGGGTGGTTTGTTCCTTTTTATAAACAAAGTTTGATAAAAACCATAAATTATAACACGAAAAAACCTGATTGTGCCTTAATTTACGTTTTTTTTTGTCTTTTTACAATTTTTAACAACATTGGTAAATATTCCCAAATGAGGCAATTATTGCACATAGGTTATCCAAAAACAGGCACATCGTGGTTCCAGAAAAATTTCTACCCGAATGTTACTAATTATGTTTATGCCCAAAGACGTAAAGTTCAGGATGAACTTATGGTTAAGGGGCCTTTTGACTGGAATGCCGAAGAATGCAAAACATACTTCGAAGGCCTGGGAAACCATGTAGTTCTATGCGAGGAACTGCTACTGGGCAGGTTAAGGCCGGGGGGCATGAAACATTTTCTTACCAAAGCCTTCGCCGACAGGTTGCACCAGGTGTTTCCAAATGGTAAAATAATTATCTTTATACGAAAACAACCCGAAGCGCTTGCCTCGGCATACCTCGAATACCTGAAGGCAGGGGGAAACTATAGTATCGACAGGTTCCTGTTTCCCGAAAAAATAGCACCAGGAGAATATAACAAACTCGTTCTTTTAGGTATTGAGTTTTTTAACTACCTGCCAGTTGTTGACTATTATTGCAGCCTATTTGGCATTGAGCGGGTACACCTGTTCCTGTATGAAGATTTTTGCCAGTCGAACAAAATGTTCATTAAAAAGTTTTCCGGTTTTTTTGATTTTGATACCGGTAGCAATACCATAAACTATTCGCCGGAAAATGCCGGGTACACTCCCCTGCTAATACCACTTGCAAAGTTTATTAATGCTTTTTCGCGCTATGGCCCCTTAAACAAATATTATTTGTTGCATGTACCGGGAATGCATAAATTCGGGAAATGGGCGCTGGCCAGGCTAAACCAAATTATTGGAAGACAAAAACCGGTGCAGGCCGAACAGGTACTCGGCAAAAGGAATTACCGTTACATACAGGAATATTTCAGGCCATCAAATACTGCATTGATGAAAAAGTACAACTTGTACGAAATGGAAAAGTTTGGCTATCATTTGTAAAATGACAGATATTTTAGCAGTTTGCCACGGAGGAAGGCTGGAACCCGAATGTAGTTTCCTGGCCTGGAGCATAAAAAAATATGTCAGGGGCGATTATACCTTTCATATTGCAATACCAGAACCCTCAAAACATATTTTGCCTGTTAAAAAACAAACTTTGTGCATTTTAGAAAAACTGGGTTGCCAGGTTTTTTATTTCAAAAATGAATTCGTCGAGAAACGTGAAAGCCTTGTTAAAGGCGATTTAACAAGCAATAAACTGTTTGCTCTCGGGAAGCATTTTAAAGGAAGCCACGTTGTTTTCCTCGATAGCGATACCGTCTTTACCAGAGAAATTGAAATTCATAAATTAATAAAGGGACACCCGTTACAGGCAGTTGTAGCAAAAAGAAACGATTCGGTTAAATGGGCTGCATTGTTTAAGTATTTTTTTCCTGAAAAGTGCGAAAACAAAGTGCCGGAATTTCTGAATGCCGGTGTATTGGTCTTTGAAAACAAATTTTTAGAAAATATCTTAAAAGAATGGGAATCTGTTTTTTCACAACTTAGCAACAAGCTGTTAATTAATAAAAAACTTTACCCGGTATTTTTTCGCGATCAGATAGCCCTTTCCCTTGCCTTGCAAGCCAAAAAAATAGAGACAGGTTTTTTATGCCCTGAGTATAACTACACAAAAATATTGTTGCCAAATAAAAAGAAAATGCCGGTTATTATGCACTATCATCATCCGGCAGTAATTTGTATCAACTTTTTTTTACGCCGGCAGTTTGATGAATTTGCTGCCAGCTGTTTGCCGGATAATAATAATTTGCCATTGGCTTGGAAAATATTGGCGTCAAAAGGAATAATAGCAAAGGGCATACTTGTTGTTCAATATATTTACAGGGTAATTATTAGCCGCATACGAAAAGAAATATGCCCATATTGGTTTAACCGGTCAGTTCTTTAGCTGTTCCAGGAATAATGGCTTAGAAAGTCAATTTTTTGCATTTCAGCAAGGGCTTTTTCCTTGTTTGCTTTGTCCCACTCAATTTTATGCCTGGTTTTGTTAACCTCCGAATTAATTTTGGCACAAAGTTTTATGAGCGAAGCCTGATCGATGTGGACATCAAGAAAACTAAATATTTCAGCAAGTTTTTTTTCGGGGGTTTTAACCATATCTTCGTGATAAAGGGTTAAAACCTTGTTTGAATATTTTTCAATAACCCTTTGGTTTGTTTGGGCCAGCCAGAAATAATAATCGATTTTCTCCGATAGCAGACGGCTGCTAAAAACCGATCCTTTTTGCATAGCCCTCAGGGTTATGGTTGATATATTATCGAAAGGGTTGCGCACGACGTGCAATATCTTAACCGGTAAACTGCATTTTATTGCAAGTTCGTCGATTATGTTTATGTTTTTTGAGAGTTCAATGGTACTGCCGGCGCCTTTTTTGTCGCCCATGCACCGAAGGGTTGAAAACCTGCCCTGGCACATGTCTTCAACATAATAAGAATAACCCGTCCAGGTAAAGTTTAATTTTTTGGCAAAAACCCTGCTTCGTTTTAAAACATAATAAAACAAGGCTTTCCGCGAATATCCCTGGCGGCATAATTTAAGTACATTGGCTTCAATAGAGCACACTATTTCAGGGTGGGCATCGAGCAATGACCCTACGAGGGTATGGCCGCTGCGCGGATAACCGATAAAAACAAAAAACTGCTGAAGGTTGTTAAAAACAGGTTTACAAAAAGCAGCTTTCAGGTGATTGTAAGCTTTATATAATAATTCCCTTTTCCTTAAAAAATTTTTGAGATAGTTTAACATTGGCCAGATAAGGATTGTATATGATATTTATGTTATACCGGAATTAACATTGTTGCCCGGAGCCTGTCTTGTGCATGCAATGTGCTCAGGCTCCCGTTTACATTAAGCTTCCGGAAACTCGAGATAGAAGGTTGTACCTTTTCCCGGGATGCTCTTGTAATATATTTTTCCATGATGTTTTTCCATAAATTCACGACAAATAAACAAACCCAAGCCTGTTCCCTTCTCATTGTCGGTGCCGGCAGTCGATTCAAAAGCATTGCTGAAAATAAGCGATGCCTTGTCATCGGGTATTCCTACTCCCTTGTCGGAAACTTCTATAAAGCAATTTCCGGGTTTTTGATATGCAATGATACTTATTTGCCCTTCGTTATCGGAAAATTTAATGGCATTGCTCAAAAGGTTTCGAACAATAGTGTTGAGCATATCAATATCGGCATAGACTTCGAAGTTGTTTTCGATATCGCATTCAACGCTAATTTTTTTTGTTTCTGTAAGTGTTGAAAACAGGGCAATATTATCTTTTACAAGGGGCAAAAGTTTTACCATTGTGGGTTTGTACCTAAAACTTGTGTTTTGCGATTTTGCCCATGCCAACAGGTTCTCGAGCAAGGTATAAATGCGCTGTGCCGAAGCATTTATAAGGCCTATAGTCTCGGCTATTTTTTTATTGTCCCACTTGCCAATGCGATTATACATTAATTCGGTAAAACCAAGCAGTACATTGAAGGGGTTCCGCAAATCGTGGGCAATAATAGAGAAAAGCTTGTCTTTGGTTTTGTTAAGCGATTCTAATTCCGACTTTTGCTTTTCGATACTTTCGGTGCGTTCGGCCACAAGCAGTTCCAGCTTGTGCTTGGCAAGTATAAGCCTTCTTTCGCGGTATTTTATATAAGCAAACAGCGCCAATATTAAAAGAACAGCCATTAAAAATATAAAAAGGGGCCTTTTCCAGAAAGGCGGCATAATGGCTATTACAATAAGCTTTTCCGGTTTATACAAATTTTGGTTAAACTTGCTTTGAACCCAAAATTCGTATTTGCCTGGCGGAAGGTTTGTATAGGTTGCCGAATGTTTTTTCCCGGCCACCACCCAGTCGCTATCGAAACCCGAGAGTTTGTAGGAATAATCGATTTTATCGCTTAGACTGTATGCAATTGCAACAAAATCGAATGTAAAGTAATTTTGCCTGTGTTTTAAACTTATTTGCTTTAGCTCGTTTGGATGAATATCGATACCGGCCTGCACCGATGGAATATTATGAAGGTAAAATCCGGTAAGGTAATGCGAAAGCTCGGGTTCTGGAATACGAATACTATCGGGGTTAAACATGCTAAAGCCTGTACTGCCCCCAAAAAGCATTAAACCAGCGTTCGTTTGGTAATACGAGCGGCGGTTAAACTCATTGCCCTGCAGTCCATAAGATTCATCGAATGTAACCAGGTTACGGTTGGTCAGGTCGAGTTTATAAAGCCCGCCCTGTGTGCTAATCCACAAAAAGTTTTTGCTATGCTTAATAATACCTACTATAAAAACGTTCTTAAAACCAATACTGTCGGTATAATTTATAAAATTGTCGTTCTTTCTGTCGTAGAGGCTTATCCCTGCATTTGTGCCAATCCAAACATTATTGTCTTCATCGACATACAAACACATTATGTTGTCGTTTACCAGGCTGGAAGGGTTTTGGGGGTCGTGCCTGTAATGTTTAAATGTGCCGGTTTCGATATCGAAGCGATCGAGGCCGCTGTTATCGGTGCCTACCCATATAAAGTTGTTTTTATCTGTTTTAATATCGGAAATATGGTCGTGTATAAGGCTGTTGGGGTTGTTGGGCTCATGAAAAAAGCGTTTTACGATATTGCCGTTTATGTCGCATTGGTACAAACCGCCAATGCACGAACCCACCCAAAGGTTGCCGGCAGTATCGTAGTCCATTGCCCAAACATGCTTGTTCACAGAATTTTCGCCCGGATCGAGCGGATTGTAGTAGCGTTTGAACTTTCCTGTTTTTTTGTTGAACACATTCATTCCCCCTCCATAAGTGCCAACCCAGATTTCGCTTTCTGACTTTTCCAGCAGGCTCACAACATAGTCAGAACTTATTGAACTAATGTCGTTTTCGTTGTATAAGTACGCCCTGAAACTGTTGCACCGTGGGTCGAACCTGTTTAGCCCGCCGCCATCGGTTCCAATCCATATTATACCTTCGTTATCTTCGTAAAAACACAATACACTGTTATGGCTCAGGGAGTTTTTTTCATAAAGTTTTGAATTATAGTATTGAAAAATGTTCGATGTTGAGGTTGTGAAATTTACCCCTCCGGTATAAGTGCCGGCCCAAACAGCATGGGGACTACTATAAAGGGCATAAACAGAATTATTGTTCAGCGAAAAAAAATCGGAAGGGTTGTTTTTATATATCTTAAAAATATTCCTGCCCCGATCGAGAATGTTAATTCCCCCGTTCTCGGTGCCAATCCACAAATTGCCATCGAAACCTTCGGTAATGGCTGTTACTACATTATGCGAAATAGAATTTTTTTTACATTGGTGCCTAAAAGTTTCAAAACTGTTATTACCCGGGTCGAACCTGCACAGCCCGCCCCCATCGGTTCCAATCCAAACTATACCATGATGATCGATATAAATATCCCTGATATAGTCGGAACTTAAACCGGAGTTTGATGCAGAGTATTTTACCACTTCAGCCGTCTGGGGATCAAACCTGTTTAAGCCACCGGCACCCCAAAAACCTAGCCATAAGTAACCTTCCTTGTCGATTTCAAGGGCACGGAGCGAAGAGCTGGAAATAGAACTGGCATTATACGGATCGTATGTATATGAAGTAACGGTTCCCGAATCGGGCTTAAACCGTAATAAACCGGCATCGGCGGTTGCTATCCATAAGTCTCCCCTGGCATCTTCGACAATATTGCTTATGCTATTGCCCGGAAGTATATGCCTGCTAAATTTATCGTTTATAAAATTATACTGGTTCAGGCCTCCATCGCTGGTACCAACCCACAACCTATTCTTTGAGTCTTGAAAAACTACACGTATAAAATTATTACTGATGGTATTGGTATCGCCTGCACTATATTTGTAAACCGTAATATTATAGCCATCGTATTTATTAAGCCCGTCGCGTGTGCCTATCCACATAAAGCCACGATGATCGAGACAAAAAGCATATACATTGTTCTGCGAAAGGCCGTCTTTTGAGGTTATATGAAAAAACTTTTTCGACTGGGCACCGGCACCTGTCAATAAAGTGAGTATTAAAATTATCGAGCAGTATAATGTTTTCTGCTGCCTCATGAGAAAGCTGTTTAATAAACTGACAAATATCTGAAAAAACGGCTAAATGGCACAAAATATTCCCCTGCCGTAAAAAAAAATATAAGGTTATACGTTCCGGATAATATTTCGGTTTGCAATAACACCTTGTTTAAGCTAAAAATCTTTTAAATAATCTTTTCGTTAACCGACAATTTCTTTTGGAAACGGAAATTCAAGAATAAAAGTTGTCCCCTGCTTTGGCAAACTATTATAGTATATTTTGCCCTGGTGTTTATCCATAAATTCGTGACAAATATAAAGCCCCAGTCCGGTACCCTTTTCATTATCGGTGCCTACAGTCGATTCAAAGGCATTGCCGAAAATTGAACCGGCTTTTTCTTCAGGAATTCCGACCCCGTTATCGGAAACCTCAAGTATTGAAGCAATATTGGAAGTATAGGCACTAATTGAAATAAGACCATTTATATCAGAGAACTTAATTGCATTGCTGATAAGGTTACGGATAATGGTGTTAAGCATGTCAATATCGGCATATATTTCAAATTCGTTGTCGATAGTGCAGTGCAGGTTTATTTTTTTTGCTGCAAGCATTGTAGAAAATAAATCGAGATTGTCAGTAACAACAGACAGGAGCTTTAACTTAGCCGGTTTGAACACAATAGTAGAATTTTGCGATCGTGCCCATGCCAACAGGTTTTCGAGCAGGTTATAAATTCGTTGGGCCGAAGCGTTAATAAGCCCTATGGTTTCAGCTATTTTTGCATTGTTCCATGATCCGATACGGTCGTACATTAATTCGGTAAAACCCAGCAAAATATTAAAGGGGTTGCGCAAATCGTGGGCAATAATTGAAAATAGCTTGTCTTTGGTTTTGTTTAACGATTCCAGCTCTGTTTTCTGTTTTTCAATGCTTTCGGTCCGCTCCTTTACAATTGCCTCAAGGTTTTGCTTGTCGCGCAGCAATTTTCGCTCGCGGTATTTTACTGTGTAAACAATAATAAAACTTATTGCCACCATTACTGTAAGCATAAAAGGCAAGGTAAGCCAGAATGGAGGCACAATGGTAACAGAAATCAGTTTCACAGGCTCCTGCAACTGGTTATCGTATATAGTGCGCACCCAAAACTCGTATGTCCCTGGAGGTATATGTGTGTATGTGGCCGAACGTTTCTTTCTGGCAGAAACCCAGTCGCTGTCAACACCCGAAAGCTTATAGTAGTATTCAATTTTATTACTGAGGCTGAATGCCAGCGAGGCATATTCGAAAGTTAAGTAATTCTGTGTGTGTTTAAGTTTAACCTCTTTTAACTCGTTAGGGTGCACATTAATATTATGCTCGCTGCAAGGTGTATTATGAATAAAAAACCCCGTTAAAAAAACAGGCGGGTTGACAGTAACTTCGCTAATTTCTTTTGGGTTGAAAACATTAAAACCTTTAATGCCCCCAAAAAACATCTGCCCATTTTTGTCAGCAAAAGAAGCACCCCGGTTAAATTCGTAATCCTGCAGCCCCTGGCTAATGTCGAAATTCTGGACTTTGCCCGACTGTAGGTTTAGCCTCGATAGTCCTTTTTTTGTGCTTATCCACAAGTTTCCCTCCGAATCTTCTTCAATTGCGGTAATAAAATCGCTTGCAAATCCGTTTTCGGTGGTATAGTTCACAAAACTGCCCGATGCTTTATTCAACCTGCTTAAACCGTTGTTTGTGCCTATCCATAAAAAACCGCGGCTATCGGTAAAAAGGCATAAAATATTATTGTTAACCAAGCTGTTAGGATTGTTAATATTATGCCTGTACTGGGTAAAAGAGAAATTGTCGAGATTAAGCCTGTTGAGGCCGTTGGCATCAGTTCCTATCCATAAGCAATTGTTGTCGCGGTCAAATGTAATAAATGCAATATCGTTTTGGAGCAAACCTTTATCATCGGAACCCGACTCGAAACGATGCACAATACTGCCTTTCTTGTCGAGCGCCACCAGCCCGCCATAATAAGTGCCAACCCAAATTAAGCCTTGCGAATCTTCTGCAAGGGTCCAGCAGTTTTTATATTTTCGGCGTATTTCTTCCGGATAGTGTTTAAAAATATTCCTGAAAGTGTTTTTATCGGGGTCGAAAAGGCTCAATCCCCCGCCCCATGTACCAATCCAAATTTTTCGATCGGTTGTGTACAGGAGGCTCACAATAAAATCGCTTGTTATTGTGTATTGGTTTGGGCAGTGCCTGAAATGCGAGAATTTGTTTGTTTTAGGGTCAAATTTGTTAAGGCCGCCACCATCGGTGCCTATCCAAAGGTTTCCGGCGTTGTCTTCGGTAAAGCATAGCACACTGTTGTGGCTTAGCGAGTTCTCATCGAGAATGTTGTACTTAAAATGCCGGAACAAATTGTTTTCCCTGAAGTAAACATCCACCCCGCCTGAGTATGTCCCTACCCATATTGCATTTTCACCCTTATAAAGTGCATAAACCGAATTGTTGCTGAGCGAAAGAAAATCGGTTGGCAGGTTTATATAATTCGAGAAACTGCCTGTTCCCCTATTGTATATATTTAAACCACCATTCTCTGTACCTATCCATATTTCGTCATCGAAGCCTTCAATAATTCGCGAAACTACATTGTGCGAAATCGAATTTTTACTATTGTTAATTGCCTTAAATATCTGTACTTTCCCGGTTACTGGGTCGAATGTGTTCAAGCCGCCCCCATCGGTGCCCAACCAAAGCATATTTTGGCTATCGATGTGTATTTCCCTGACAAAGTCGGAAGTAATCCCTGAATTGTGGGTGTTGTATTTAACAATTTCCCCGGTTGCCGGATCTAACCTGTTTAACCCATCGGGGCTCCAGAAACCAAGCCAGACATACCCTGCACTGTCGATTTTCAAAGCCCTAATGGCATTGCCCGAAATTGAATTGGCAGTGCTGTCGGATTGCTGGTAGGATTTAACAAGGTTTCTCTCGGGGTTAAACATAAACACCCCGGCATCAATTGTTCCTATCCACAGGTTACCATGTTTATCTTCCTGGATTGCGCTGATATTGTTGCCCGGAATATTGTTTTGGGCTTTTCCGTTCCGGAAGTATCGCGTGAAATTGTTTTTTTCGAAATTATAAAGGTTTAAGCCCCCATCGCTGGTACCTATCCAAAGCCTGTTTTTTGAATCGGAGAATATTACCCGAATAAAGCTGTTGCTGATTGAACAGGAATCGTTCGGATCGTTCCGGTAAACTGTAATATTGTACCCATCGTACTTATTTAGCCCGTCGCGGGTACCTATCCACATAAAACCACGGTAATCCTGGCAAAATGAATAAACCGTATTTTGCGAAAGCCCCTCGACAGATGTCAGGTGAAAAAACTTTTTCGACTGCGCCCCCAGCTTAGCCGTAAAAATCATACAGCTCACCAGAAAAAGAATTGACAGGTAGTAGGGCTGCTTATTCATGCTTTTACTTTTCAACTAGTAATTTACTAAAAAAACAATAACGAAACATTTTTATTTCGGGCATATTAAACAGCAAAGCTATGCAGAAAGGGATAAAGAAAAAAATTGCGTTGTTAATAATGAAAAAAGCCCCGCTAATAGCAGGGCTTTTGTACCCGGAGCCGGAATCGAACCGGCACGGCCTTGCGGCCACAGGTTTTTGAGACCAGCGCGTCTACCTATTCCGCCATCCGGGCTTGTTATCGAGTCTATATTAATATTAAGAACTTATTGCCTATTATACTTACCATATATGTTTTTATGGCGGAATAGGCCTCCCCTCAAGCCGGCTCCTCCCTAAAAAGCTCCACCGGAGCTCTTTATAACGGTCGGCCCTGCCATCCGGGCTCGTTATTAAAATATAATAATTTTAAAGTTCGGCTTTGAAAACCAATTAAACTAACTGCAAATAGTTTTGAAAACCGGTGTGCGAAGATAGACAATAGTTTTTATTCATCAAAATTTTTCTGAAAAGTACATTGAATTACACTAATTTTGCTGATATTCAAAGACTTTCATCATTATCATTCGAACATAAAATCGTAAATGTTGTTTTTTTTTCAATATAAAGGCTGTTAATATCTATTTCATAATTTTTTTAGTAAAAAAAT
>JAFGQZ010000004.1 GCA_016935435.1 Bacteroidales bacterium | reverse complement strand
AGGTATTGATATTGTTTGCCTTGTTTTATCTAATAATGTACTTGCGTGTCAGAAAATTGCGCCGCGATAAAATGGTGTTGACCCAGAAAGTTGCAGAACGTACTGCTGAAATTGAAAAGCAAAAAAGCCAGATTGAAATACAACGGGATCAAATATCTCTTCAGAAACAGGAAATTACCGATAGTATTGAGTATGCAAAGCACATACAATCGGCTATTTTGCCCAAAGACGATACGATTGCACCCCTGCTTAAAAATTATTTTATTTTATATAAACCGCGCGATATAGTTAGTGGCGATTTTTTCTGGATAAACAATTATGGCGACAAAGTAATTGCTATAGCTGCCGATTGCACAGGGCACGGGGTTCCCGGCGCATTCATGAGTATGTTGGGCGTATCGGCGCTCAATGAAATTACTGCCAACAACGCTGGTCTTTCAGCTGGTGAAATACTCGATCTGCTGCGCGAACATGTAATTTCAACACTGTCGCACACAAAATCGGGCGACGAAGCAAGAGACGGAATGGACTTGTCGATGTGCATCTTTGATTATAAAAAACAAAAAGCCTGGTTTGCCGGGGCATTTAACCCCCTGGTGCTCATCAGAAATAAAGAAGAATTTGTTTTTAAAGCCGATAAAATGCCGGTAGGCTTGCACTCGGGCGATGTGCAGCCCTTCACTACTAACGAAATAGACCTTCAGGCCGGCGATTGCTTATACATGTTTTCCGATGGTTATGCCGATCAGTTTGGCGGCCCCGATGGCAAAAAGTTTAAGTCGGTAAAATTTAGATCGTTGCTGTGCGAAATTAGCGACAAAACTATGGCTAACCAACGTGAAACACTTGATGAGACTATAGAAAAATGGATGGAAGGCCATGAACAGATCGACGATATACTGGTAATGGGGATAAAAGTTTAAGTAAGCAGTGAACAGTGAACGGTAAACAGTTCAAAGTTCAAAGTTTAAGGTTTAAGGTTCAATTCAAAATTCACCATTCACCATTCACAATTCACAATTCAAAAACTATCTTACTGTATCTTAAACATGCATTTGTTGTTAAAAGTTTTTGCTATTTAGGGTAACCTATCCGATATTTGGATCGTTAATGAATCCGAATAGAAAAATATCCAACCATGAAGCCTCAAAAATTATTTGTTTGTTTCTTTATTTTTTTGCTATCTGCAAGAAATAATTCATCAGCCCAGGAACGGATTTTTACTTTTGCCAATGCAGGTTCGGAATCGCAACTATTATGGTCTGACAGTGACAGCCTGGGTTTTAATTATCTTGTCGGAAGGTTTAATACCTCATTCGAATATCTTGGGAATGTTGTTTCCGGCAGCACAACAGCAGAAACCGGCAACAATATTTATGTCCTGAAAGTATCGGCAACAAGCAAGCCTGTATGGTTGAAATCGGTTCGTTTCACAGGCGAAAACCAGTGGATCGGGCTTATAGGCGCCGATATTAACGAAAATGGCCAAATTGCCATTGCCCTGAATGTTGGCAATGCCGAAGGGCTTTTTGCCGGCGAAAGGTTTATCGCCCTTGATGGTTCCCGTAATAACCAGCTTATAATTAAGTTCTCAAAAGCCGGGTTTATCAATTGGGTTAAGATATTAAATGTCAACGACATTAAAAATGAAATATCCATTCGCGACATTAAAATAGACGATGATGGTGCCGTATATGCTGCTGGTTTTTTTACCGGGCCCGATGCATTAATTGGGTTGCACACAATTCCCGGATTGGGCAATTATCAGCAGATGTTCGTAACAAAATATTCGGCCAATGGCGTTAATGAATGGGCTGAAAGTTGCGAAATTTCGCCCGATATTGTGGATACTATTGGCGGTATTGCAGCTTCCAAAATTGCTTTATGCCCAAACGGGAATATTCTTATTAATGGCTCCTACACCGGTAACAGAAATTTTATACTGGCAGGGCAGACATTAAAAAACAAAGGTTATACAAACTCTTTCCTTGCATGTTTTGACCCGACGGGCAGCCAGTTATGGGCAAAACCATACGAAGGCGATGGGTACATACTGCCCGGCATGCTGATTTGCGATAAATACAATAATGCAATATTTGCCTGTTATTACCAATCAATGCTAATGACGGTAAATGGCAGGGATTTTTCTTCCGAAACCAATTACGATCTTGTCGTTTCGAAATACAACCACGAAGGTGTTTCGCAATGGGACAATTCGTTGAACCTAAACCTTGACTTTGTTTCTGAAAGCGATCCTCCGGCAACAGCTTGCCCCGGAAACGATGAGAATATATATATAGGCGGAAGGTATATTGCCAGTGGGGGAATTATATCGCAATATTTTTTGTCGTACATATCTGAAACCGGAAATTTAAACTGGATACAATTATCAGAAAATACCAGCAGCCTGTTTTTTGAAAAAACCACATTCGATAAGCAGGGCAATGCAAATTTTTGTGGAAAGACATACTCAAGCTTCTCACTCGGCGGAAAAACAGTTGAGAGTGCCGATGGAACAGGAGTTTCTTTCTTTGGTAAAGTACTGCATAATGGAAATATTGAATACATATATTCCAGGAACGATGATGCCACCAACAATAATAGCCTCGATTTCAGATGGATAAATACAGATATTTTCGATAACATTTGGTTAATTGGCTCGTTCAATGGCAGCGATGTACAACTCGATAACATACCTGTGAGCGAAAAATACGATAAGGGTGTTTTCATTTCACGATACGTTCCGGTAACCCGGTTGGGCGGAAAAGTAATCAACCTTCAGGGCGATGCCGTTGTTTCGGGTTATGTTAAACTATTGGGGTATTCGTATTACCAGAAAAGTCCATTAGCAGATTCCGTTAAGATTGACATGGATGGAAAATTTTTGTTCGCAAAAGTACCATACGGGCGATATATTTTACTGGCAGTTCCGGGCGGAGATAAGGAAAATGAATATTTCCCGACCTATTTCCCCTCGGTGTTTCACTGGGTTGATGCTGAAAAAATTGAGGTAAAATCGCCAATAAACCTAACCAGTTTGTATATTTTCGTGCCCCGAAAGCCATTATTGACCGGGCATTCAAAATTATCAGGAACAGTTACGCAAACCGACGAAAATGATGTGTTTAAATCTGCTACTGCCAAAGCTTCACCAAAAGCAAAAGCCAAACTTATGAAACCCAAACCAAAATCGGATTGGGAGGTAGTAGCTGAAACCGAAACCGATGAAAATGGCTATTTTAGTTTCGAAGGGATTGCAGATGGCGAGTATTCTGTTATAATTGAAGAAGCTGGTTTGCCTGTTTATAATCCATATTCTGTAATTATTTCAGGTGGTAAATACATATCGAACCTCGATTACCTGATCGATGAAGAAAAAATTACGCCCATCGGGGAACCTCATGTGAGCAATATTAACCTGCCCGAAGAAAACGTAAACTTAAAAATTTACCCTAACCCCAGTACAGGGGCGTTTACAGTAGAATTTTCAGGTTCCGGTATTATAAACAAAATAATGGTAACCGATTTGCAAGGCCGTATAGTATCAGCGTTTTATAATGTTAATGAAAATTTCAATATTGAAAATCTGGGTGCAGGTATATATTTCTTAACTGTTGACACAAAATATAGCAAACAGGTAACAAAACTTATTGTTACCCAATAATACCTGATTATAAGACCTGCCCCCTGGTAAATATTATGTTTGGCCAGGGGGCTGTGCGTTTATACAGGTAAATATTTCTGTGAGATTTTTAGAAAAAGTGGTTGCACTTAGGCATTAATACCTTTCCCAATAACGATAACGACGGGTGCTGTCGCCAAACTTAACGGCCATGGTTATTTCGTGTGAACCAAAAGTTTGCCGCGATATTTCGTTGAACCCATAGTCGAAAGAATAGCCAAAATACATACGGTTTATACGCAAACCTGTAAGCAGGATAAAATCGCCCGATGTGCGCAACGATAAGCCAGTCCAGTATTCACGTTTATAAATAAACCTTATTGAAATGTCGGCCACAGGCTGAAAACGTTCGGTTGCCCGAACAATAACTGCCGGCTCATATTCCCATTCAGGCTTTCCGTTTAAAGTATTGTTATACGAGCAAAGTACCGTGTATTGCCTTACCTGCTTCAGTTGTTTAAAATCTGCCTCAATATCGCCAAACTTAACGGGCGACTGGAACAATTGAAAGGCAGAAAAACCCAGGCTGTAACTGTTATTAGAAAAATTCAGCCCAAAAGCCGCATCGGGTATATATGCCGATTTACCTATAAGCCCTTCGGTCGGATCGATGCTTCCGCCAGGATCAACTGCAAACTGTGCCAGTTCACGGTCAATCTTAAACTGCTGGGCAAGAAAAGACAAACCGAAGGATAATTGTGAGTTAAGGATGAAAATATGGTATGAATAAGTAAGGTTAAGGCCTGTGCGGTTAATAGCACCGTTACGGTCTTCGAGTAGCGAAGCCCCGATGCCGACCCTGCCCGATGCACCTTTTTTATATAAATTCGGCCCATACATACGGTTTAAAACAGCATTGCTGGTTTTTAACAAACGTGTGGAAACCGATGCAGTGTAAGTCGATGGTGTATATTCGCGGCCCAGCCATTGTTTGCGCCCCGAAAAGTTAACGGTAGTCATACCATCGATGCCTGCAACCGAAGGGTTAATAATAAACTCATTCAGCACATACTGGCTGTATATAGGCGATTGCTGCGCCAACATGGAAACGCAGGGTAAAATGAGCAATATGGGTATTAGTAAAGGGTTACGCATAGTCATTTGCTTGTCGGGCCAATAAACCCAACTTTGGCAAATATTGTAATTTTCTGAATTGGTTTAATACAATACGGCAAATACTTTTTAAAAGTTTGTTTTACCTTATAATTAACGCTGAACATTACTTAACTATTGTAATTATGCCCGTATGTACTTTACCAGTATTATTGTTAAGGTAAATAATATAATGGTACGAATCGACAGGCAGGCTGCGTCCATTCCGGTCTTTACCGTCCCAGGGCTTAGTATAGCCCCTTTCAGACTGCCATACAAGAGCACCCGAGCGGTCGAACACATTTATTATCATTTGCGGGTATATGCTGGACACATCAAGTTCACGGCTGTTCTCAACCTCTACATCTAGCGGGTTGGTAATATCCCAGATATCGTTTATCCCATCGCTGTTCGGCGAGAAGGCCGTAGGAATTTCCAGGCAAACTGGTAATTCGGCCTCCAGAAATATTTCCTTGTCGGTAAAGCAGCCGTTATCGTCAACCACCCTAACCCTATAGCGGCCTTCTTTAATTTCCGATAAAGTTTCGGTTTCACTGTCGAGGCCCGGCCATACAAACCTGTATGGCAAAGTGCCCCCTTCGGCTGAAACAATAAGCCGTCCGTCGGGAGCTTCGGGGCAAAGGGGTTTTATACGCGAATGTAAATCCTCATTAATTATAAGTTGATCGGGTTGCAATATTTCTACAACGGTATCGGCAGAACAATCTTTACTGTCGAATATTTTTACATTATAAACACCTGCATGAAGGGTATCGATGTAGCGGCTGTTATCGACAGTGCGCCCTTCAAAAACAAACCGATAGCCCGAATTTCCGCCTACTGCATTAAATTGTAAGGAACCATCGAGCGAATCATAGCACGAAGCAAGCCCGGTTTCAAATATCCCTCGTAAAACATCGGGTTGCGAAATTTCTATTGTATCAAAACCGGTACACTGGTTAACATCGGTAATGTGGAATATATATTCACCGGCTGCAGCGCCTTCGAGGGTAATGTTTCCTGTATTGTTGTTCCATGTAATCGAGTATGGGGGTGTTGCATCGTTAACAGAAGCACGAACAATACCATCGGCATAACCGAAACAGCTCACCGGGCTCACCTCAGTAAGACTGATAATTATATCGCTAATCTCGCCCACAATAGCAAAGGTGTCGATCTGGCAATTATTGTAATCGGCAATGTGCAGCGTATAAGTACCGGGCAAAACCTCGTGGATGTCTTTTAAAGTATCGCCATTGCCCCACAGGTAATTGTAACCACCATCGGGGTAAGCAACACCACCTTCAATGGCGACAACAACATCGCCATAATTGCTGCATTTTTTATCCTCAATTTCAAACGACACCGATATGGGCAATGGCTGTAGAAGTTGGTACTCAGTCTCCAAACCGCACCCGTTATTGTCAGTAACTGTAAGGGCATAAACCCCGGCAATCAGGTTATTTATTGCCGAATCGGCAGAAATAACCGTGCTGCCCGATTCCCAATTGTATTGGTAGCCGGGTGTGCCCCCCGTAACTGTAACAGTAATATAACCACTGGCATCGCCCGAACAGGCAATTCCATATCCATTATAATTACTAATGCTTTCTGAGATATTGAGCGGTTCGGGTTGTGCAACCGTAATGCTGTCGGATATTTCACAACCCAGGCTGTCGGAAACTGCAACCGCATAAATGCCTGCCAACAGGTTAGGAAGAACCGGTGCGTTGTAGCCGTGGTGGCCATTCCATTCGTAGGAATAATTTCCACCAAAGGTTTCGCCTCCGGTAATATTTAGTGTTATCTGCCCGGTACTATCACCAAAACACAGGTTTGTAACAATATTGTGTGGTTGAAATTCGAGCAATTCAGGTGCAACCAACTCGAATTCAGCCGAATCGTAACAATAGCCGTCGTTTACCACCAGTTTGTATAAACCAATGCCGATATTGCTAATATTGGATGAACCTGTCAGATACAAAGAGTCGTTCTTATACCAGTTGTACTGGTAGGCTTGTTCACGGCTTCCATTGATGTTTAGGCCTGTAATTGAACCATTTTCGCTCCAGTGGCAGGGCCCTACGTTCCAGGCATGGCCTTCATGTGTAAACTCGCTAAGGGTTGCTGTTTGGGAAACAACCAGGGGCGACATGGGTTCGAACAATTCCCAAATTGTATCTGCTTCACAGCCCTCATTGCTTTTTACAAAAATTTCATAGCTACCGGCCGGCAACGAATCCCAAATAACAGGGTCGAACCCTATTATACTATCGGCCGAAGCCCAAAGTAATCCATCTTTATAAAGCTCATAATTTAGTTCCAGGTCGCGCGGACTGGCTTTCACCAGAATGGCCCCATCGGAATAGCCCGTACAGCTAATATCAAACCCGCCATAACTAATATATGATTCCAAATCGTCGAACCGGGGTTGCCCTGTTAACGGAATAACCACAGTATCACCTGCAAGACAATTATTGGCATCAAGGAAATCTACAACATAGAGCCCATACTGAACATCAATTAGTGTATCGGCCGGAAAAGCTCCTTGTCCCCCATCAAAATATCTCCAGATAGCTGTGTGGTAAAATTCTGTGCCACCAGTTTTTTTCACCGATATTGTACCTTTGTAATTTGAGCAAGTAATACTATCGATTTGGTAAATTTCGGCTTCGAGCAAAGTAGGTTCGAACAGTTCAATACTGGTTGAGTCGGCACAGCCCGAAAAATCGGTAACTTTTAATTGATATAAGCCGGCAGGTATAGAATCGATAATGGTGTCGCCACCTGCCACAGCCCCATTCACATAATAGTTCAGGCTGTTACGGTTATAATAGGTGTCGCCGAATTCAAGTATGCCCCCGTCGGGGAACATATAAATGCGGCCATCGCTATTGCCAAAACACCTTATATTCCAACCGCCAACATAAGTCATTGCCGAATCGAACATGTGCAGCGAGGGGGTTAATTGTATCACTACTGTATCGGCAACACCGGGACATTTTTTATTTCCGTTAATATCGATGTTGTACGGAATGACAACAACAAGAACCTCCTGAATGGTGTCGGATTTGTTAACCAACCTGTCGCTAATTTCCGGTTCGTTATCAAGGTTAGAAGTGCTATCGGAGTAGAAGAAATCGACTTCAGCAGGGTTTTGCGGAATTATTTCGTATTCAAACCTTACGTCGAAATAGGGCTTAGTTACACTGCTGATAGATACCGGGTCGTAAAAAAGACCGTTACAAATCGTGTCGAGGTGGTGGCTTAACTGCAAGCGGGCAGTGGGTTCGACCCATATTCGAATAATTTTGTCGATCCCGTTTTCACAATTTGGATTTATACTATTAGCACCCTGAATAAATGGAGTAAACGTGTACGTAACCAACTGAACAGAATCTGTCGTATTATTGATTTGTTCGTGCAAGCTATCAATATCGTAATCGATATCATCAATCAGACCGGTAACCCCAAACGGATAGATTACATCCATATGATACCTCACTGTTCCAGTTGAACCCATCAGTGAGTCAACAGCAAAATAAAATGGCTGGTCGTTGCACACTATTGTATCGGGCACTTCTACTTCAATTCGTGGTGTT
>JAFGQZ010000028.1 GCA_016935435.1 Bacteroidales bacterium | reverse complement strand
GTTTTGCACGGGAGGAGCGACTCGAACGCCCGACACCTGGTTTTGGAGACCAGTGCTCTACCAACTGAGCTACACCCGTGTGGAAAAGGTAAGTTGGTTAAAACTTACCTTTTATTGTTCGTGCAATCAAATTATTCAATAATTTCTGTTACCTGTCCGGCACCAACTGTACGGCCACCTTCGCGAATTGCAAAACGCAAGCCTTTGTCCATAGCTACCGGGGTGATAAGTTTCACGGTGATGGTGATATTATCGCCAGGCATTACCATTTCAGTTCCTTCCGGAAGAAGTATTTCTCCTGTTACGTCAAGTGTACGCAGGTAGAACTGAGGACGGTATTTGTTGTGGAATGGCGTGTGACGGCCACCTTCTTCTTTTTTTAGGATATAAACCTCGGCTTTGAAAGTTGTATGAGGGGTTATTGAACCTGGTTTTGCAAGTACCTGGCCCCTTTTTATTTCTTTTTTGTCAACACCGCGGAGCAATAAACCTACGTTATCGCCAGCTTCGCCATCGTCGAGGATTTTACGGAACATTTCAACACCTGTACAAACAGTTTTGCGTCCTTCGGCACCTAAACCAACAATCTGAAGTTCGTCGCCTGTGTGAACTGTACCTGTTTCGATACGGCCGGTAGCAACAGTACCACGGCCAGTAATCGAGAATACGTCTTCAACAGGCATAAGGAAAGGCTTATCTTTGTCGCGTGGGGGAATTGGAATCCATTCGTCCACTGCGTTCATAAGTTCCATAATTTTGTCTTCCCATTTAGCTTCGCCATGGAGAGCACCAAGAGCCGAACCATGAATAACAGGGGTGTTGTCGCCATCGAATTCGTAGAAGCTTAAAAGCTCGCGAACTTCCATTTCAACAAGTTCAAGAAGTTCAGGGTCGTCAACCATATCAACTTTGTTCAGGAAAACAACAATTTTCGGTACGTTTACCTGACGTGCCAGAAGGATATGTTCGCGTGTTTGGGGCATGGGGCCGTCTGTTCCGGCAACAACCACAATTGCACCGTCCATCTGGGCAGCACCTGTAACCATGTTTTTAACGTAGTCGGCGTGACCAGGACAGTCAACGTGCGCATAGTGGCGTTTTTCTGTTTGGTATTCAACGTGGGCTGTATTGATAGTGATACCACGTTCTTTTTCTTCAGGGGCATTGTCGATTGAATCGAAATCGCGAACTTCGGAAAGGCCTTTTTTTGCCAAAACTGTAGTAATAGCAGCAGTAAGTGTAGTTTTTCCGTGGTCAACGTGGCCGATTGTACCAATATTGACGTGAGGTTTGTTTTTTACAAATTTTTCTTTAGCCATAGCAAACTAAATATTAAATATTAACTTTTAATTAATTGTTATTGAGCCGATGATGGGAATTGAACCCATGACCTCTTCCTTACCAAGGAAACGCTCTACCCCTGAGCTACATCGGCCATCGAGCGGGAGACGAGATTCGAACTCGCGGCCCTAACCTTGGAAGGGTTATGCTCTACCAACTGAGCTACTCCCGCTTTTTGCCATTATTCAATGTTTTAAAAAAGAACATTTTATAATATCAGCTTTAATGTTTTTTTTTGGTATATAATTAAAACTTTAGCTGATTCTGAGGGCATGAACCCTCTCTGTTTGTTTATGGAAACCATATCAAGAACCAAAACCTTTCTGCGAAGCTTTACAGCAACCTGATTTATTTTCCAATCATGAAAAATGAGTGTGCCTATGAGTTATATCATATTCACACTCAATGTTTTGTGGGGAGTGATGGATTCGAACCACCGAAGGCGTACGCCAGCAGATTTACAGTCTGCCCCATTTGGCCACTCTGGTAACTCCCCTGCTTTTAATGTCGAGCCGATGGAGGGATTCGAACCCCCGACCAGCTGATTACAAATCAGCTGCTCTGGCCAACTGAGCTACATCGGCAAACATTTGAAAGAACACCGATTTCGGAGTTTTTACCTCTCGAAATCGGTTCGCAAATGTATAAATATTTTGTTTACCACAAAACTTTTTTTTATAATTTTTTTTTTAGCCGGAAATCAAATCCCCCTGCGCTTTTCTTTTACTTTGGTAATCTGTCTTTTAAGGGCATCAACGGCTTCGTCGGTTGCTTCTTCGAATGTTTTGCTTTGCTTCTTCACAAACAAATCGTTGCCCGGGATATCGATACGTATTTCAGCAATTTTGTTTTCCAAGTCCTGAACATTTTCAAGCTTTAAAAACACTTCGGCACCAATAATATCGTCGGAAAACTGACCGAGTTTTTGAATTTTGCTTTCAACAAATGTTTCGAGTTGTTTAGAAGCTGTAAACTTCACCGAATTAATTTTGATATTCATAATTTGATCCTCCTTGGTTTTAAGCTCTCGGATGAGCTTGTTTGTATATGGATTTTAATTTTTCGTATGTATTGTGTGTATAAACTTCTGTTGCTGCCAGACTGGCATGCCCAAGTATTTCTTTAACTGCATTCAGGTCGGCCCCATTGTTGAGCATGTGTGTTGCAAAGGTATGCCTGAATTTGTGCGGGTTTGTTTTTTCCGATGTGGTAGCCCCGCTTAAATATTTCGAAGTGAGTTTTTGTACCATTCGTGGATAAACCTTTTCTCCGTTTTCTTTTACAAACAAATAACCATTGTTGTCGAAACTTCCCAGATGTTCACCCCTGGCTTTTATATAGCCATCAATTATTTTCAGCGTGCCGGGGCTTACTGGTATGGCCCTTTGTTTATTGCGCTTGCCGGTAACCCTGATATGCTGCAGGCTGAAATCGACATCGCGCAACCTTATATTTATCAGTTCCGACAGCCGCATACCTGTTATATAAAAAAGGAACATAATTAATTTGTCGCGTTTCCCGGTAAAGCCATCGTTAAAAGTTATGTTGTCGAACAGGGCATTTATTTCATTATGGCTAAAAAAATCGGGCAAAGGGTTTTGGTACTTAGGCATTATAACAGCCTCAGTGGGCATTTGTTCAATTACCCCTTCGCGCAGCAGAAATTTGTAAAATGCTTTTACCGATGAGAGTTTTCTCTTATATGTTCGGGCGGAAATGCCGGTGCCTGCTAAATAAACAAGCCAGGAACGCACTTCTGCCGGCTTAACACCTGGCAATGAAACACCGCCCCCGACTTTTATAAATTCGGAAAAACACCTGATGTCATCGGTATAAGCCCTTATAGTATTAGGCGAATACCTTTTTTCGTGTTTTATATAATTTAAGAAACGCTCTGTTAAATCCATACTCAGGGAAGTTTTGTCTCAATTGGCTGGCACCAAAATGTATTTCAGACTTTTCCCTGTGTGAATTTACTCTTCAATAATCTGAAGTTTCTGAACGTAAATTGCTTTTTTTACTTCTTCGCGACGCTCTTCAGATGGTTTTCTGAATGCCTGACGACTGCGCAATTCTTTTACCACTCCTGTTTTTTCAAATTTTCTCTTAAATTTTTTAAGAGCCCTTTCAATGTTTTCTCCTTCTTTTACCGGTACGATTATCATATTACATTCATTTTTAATAAACGAGGCGCAAATTTAATCCTATAATTCATTTTCGCAAAATAATTATACTTTTTTGTTTTAAAATTTGCCTGAAAAATACTTTATAGTGCCAGTGTGTTCTCTGTCGATGTGTTTTTTTGTGTTGTGTTAAGGTACTAAAAATAATTTAAAAAGCACAGTAACCAGATGAAGTTTTATATCTGTGCATTTCTATGTGAATGTAGTGGAGTTAACTATTTGGCCTTATATGGTATCCGAATTACATTCTTTGCCAGCTTGTTTAATGCATAATGCTTTATTGCACCTTTAAATATTCTGAAAGCCGTTCAAAGTCTTCGCTGTTTAACACCTTATTTTCCAGAAGTTCATTTTTGTTCCTGATAGCACCAGCATGATTCCGGTAACTTATGATGGCTTTTGCCTGGTATGTTGAAATATACGGGTGTGCCGACAATATTGCCTCTGTGGCCTGGTTTATTTCCAGCCTGTTAATTTTATCGGAGTCGATTGTAAGCCTGTTTTCTATTCGGCTTACCATATCATTATCGATGCCATAAACTTCTGCAAGTTGACTTATAGAATAAAAACCACCAAGCATACCCCTGTATTTTACAATACGCTTGCTCAGCACCGGTCCAATGCCTGTAAGTCTCATCAATTCAGTAGTATCGGCCGAATTTAGCTCAAGCAGGGAAATTTTGTTTTCGGCCACGGCTGTTTTTTCTGTATTGGTGTTGTTACGATAAATAAGATGTGAATTCTGTTCAATTCCTTCTATTATTTTCTCTTCGAGCCCATATATTTTAAGCAGTTCGGCTCTGGAAGAAAACAAACCTCCCTTTTCGCGGTATTTAATAATATTTCTTGCTGCAAATTCCGGAAAACCGGCAAGTATTAGTTCATTGGCGCTTGCATGGTTTAACTGAATGCTTTTTACCGCAAAACCCGAAACATTAGGGCATAAGTTAACACTGTGGTTGTTTGAAACCTTGCGGGCCAAAGAACCATTGGTTGTATCTTCAAGAATTTCAGCAGTAATAACCTGATGGTTTTCTTGATAAGAATTTCCGGGCTGGAAGATACGAATGGCAAGCAATACCGACATGCTTGTAATGAGCATTGCTATGCCACGCCTTTCGCCGGGGGTGAAACCCATAAAAGAATTTAAGGCGCTTATAATTCTCATCGGAAAAGAATATTTTTTAACAACATGTTAAGCAATTCATAATTTCAGGTTAAATAAATACAATAACATTGTATAAATAGCCAGTATTTTTTAATTTTGCCTGCCTGTTTTGCAATAATCAAAAAAACAGGGCCTTCATATAATTCGAAAGTAAGTTTAATAATAAAATCAATAAAAATGGCTATTAGTTATAAAGAACTAGGACTGGTAAACAGTAAAGAACTTTTCCGTAAAGCAGTTGCAGGCGGCTATGCAATTCCTGCATATAATTTTAACAACCTTGAACAAATGCAGGCTATACTTCAGGCTTGTGTTGAAACAAAATCGCCGGTAATTTTGCAGGTTTCTTCGGGTGCCCGCAAATATGCCAACGCTACCTTATTGCGCAACATGGCAAAAGGGGCTACCGAATATGTAAAAGAACTTGGCTATAATATCCCAATTGTGCTTCACCTCGACCATGGCGACACTTTTGAACTTTGCAAGGAATGTATCGACAATGGCTTCTCTTCAGTAATGATTGATGGTTCTCACCACTCTTATGAAGAAAATATTGCCCTTACCAAAAAAGTTGTTGAATATGCCCATGCCCACGATGTTACTGTCGAAGGCGAACTTGGTGTGCTGGCAGGTGTTGAAGACGATGTTGTTGCCGAGCACTCAACATACACAAAACCTTCGGAAGTTGAAGACTTTGTAAAACGCACCGGTGTCGATTCATTAGCAATCTCAATTGGCACCTCGCACGGGGCCAACAAATTTACGCCAGCACAATGCACTAAAGATGCAAATGGGGTATTAATACCACCAATGCTGCGTTTCGATATTCTTGAAGAAATTGAAAAACGCATCCCCGGGTTTCCTATCGTATTGCATGGTTCATCGTCTGTTCCACCGGAACATGTTGAAACTATCAACAAATTCGGTGGTGCACTAAAAGACACTATAGGTATTCCGGAAGAATGGCTGAGAAAGGCTGCCAAATCGGCTGTTTGTAAAATCAATATCGACTCCGACGGCCGTTTGGCAATGACAGCCTCAATACGTAAGACATTTGCCGAGAAACCGGGCGAATTCGACCCACGCAAGTATTTAGGGCCAGCCCGCGATTTATTGAAAGAGCTTTACAAGCATAAAAATATTCATGTTCTTGGTTCAGCCAACCAGGCTTAATTTTTTAGTATAGAATATTAAAAAAAGGCATCGGTTATCGATGCCTTTTTTTATGAAATAATTCAACTTTTGTTTGTTGTTTTGTATATACAAGTGCTTAATTAATGCCCCGATGAGGACCAATTGATAATTGCCGGGCAGGTTTTTGGTAAAGAATTATTAATATTATCAGAATGGATAACCAATGCCAAATTGTACCGAAATATTTTTAAGCCTGTAATTGTCGTTCCGAAAAATCCACTTTTCGCCTGCTAACCTTGCAGGATCCTTAACTTTATAGCCAAAATCGACCCTTAAAAGAATAAATGAAAGATCGAAGCGGGTGCCAAAGCCAGTGCCAATTGCCAAATCGTTTAAAAAACTATTGACATGGAAGGCTGCCCCCGGGCTAAGGTTTTCATCTTTCAGCAACCACACATTACCGGCATCGACAAAGAGTGCCCCCTCAAGTTTCCAGAAGAGTTTAAACCGATATTCGATGTTCCCTTCAAGCTTAATATCTCCCACCTGGTTGTTCATATACATCGAATCGGGTGTACTGCCAGGCCCCAGCGAGTTTTCGCCCCAAGCCCTTATTCCGTATGGTCCCCCGCTCCAGAACATTTTTTCAAAGGGCATTGCCCTTGAATTGCCGTATGGCAGGCAAACCCCGCCATATAAACGGTAAACCAGTTTGGTAGATGGGCTTATAACATTAAAAAACCTAAAATCGACATCGCTGCGGGCATATTGAGAGTACTGCACGCCGAAAAACAAAGAGTCGGCCACCCAGTTTGTGTTTTGGTTAACCAGGCTTACCAAGGGGCCTGCCGACTCCACCGACGAACGAAGGTAAACATAGTTGCGGTTATTGCCCCTCGATTGCGTGTTATACTCAAATATATAGCGCATCGACAATATAGTATGGTTTATGAAACTATATTCCAGCCTTTTGCCTTTAACATAATTGGCATAATAGGCCGAATCAATAGCACCGGGAATTTTTACAAGCGAAAAATCTATAGGGTAGAAACTATGCCTGTTATAGACATTTCCTTTCCAGATGTAGCCAAAGGATGCATTGGCAATTGTTCGGGTATATTTTGGCTGTTGCTGGTTATTATAGGCAAGCTGCAATGCAGTACGCGGTGAGTATTTTCGCTGAATTTCACCCGATATGGGAAAGAAAAACTTTGGGGTTTCAAACCTCGAAAAAATTCCTATTTCCTGCATTGGGTCGAGGTTTAACCTGTTCCTCAACGATTCAACAGCTCCCGAAACCCCTATTTGAAAGTGCTCGCCCCCCCTGAAAATGTTGTAATTATGGTAGGTTAAATTTCCACGCATGCCCAAATCGCCGGATGAGTTGGTGGCTACAACCTCAAAGCCATACGATTGCCGCTCGCGCATCGACAGATCAATCCTGCAATCGAGACTTGCTTGCTTGTCGTCATCATCGTTATTTTCGATTAACCTTATATTAATAAAGCGGAACAAACCAAGGGCAGAAAAGTTTGAATAAGTTTTGTCCACATCCGACAAAGCATAAAGGTTTCCGGGCTGTAACCTGGAGGCCGATGAAAGTGCCGAAGGGTTGATTATTTTTTCTCCGTTATAAAGAATAGTATAGCGGTTATACTGAACAGTGTCGGGAAGCTCGTTATCCTGAGCCTTATTCACATCGGGCATAATATAAACCTTATCGATAAAATACTGCCGATGGGGCCTTACACGTGCAACCGGATCGAACTGCCCCGAAAGGTTTTGTTTTATTATAAGCTGCACATCGACCTTGTTTGGGGCGCCCAACTCCGACACATTAAAATATATATACTCTTTGGAAAATTTGTAATATCCGTTGTTTTTCATAAGGGTTTCAAGCCTGGCCCTTTCGGCCTGCAAGAGCTGCTTGTTAAAAGGCATGGAGGCTTTTATCAAGGCATTGGCCGTATCGGCAAAAATATAACCTTGTATCGAGGCATCCTCGAAACTATACAAAAAGGAATTAATTATGGTTGGTTCGCCTAAATTAAGTTTATACTGTACATTAATTTTTTTATTGTTCTTTTTTACTAAGTTCGATTTTACGGTTGCACTGTTGTAGCCAATGTCCGACAGGTATTTTGTGAAATTTCCAATATTTAGCTTTACCAGGTTTGAATCGAACAAAACCGGAGCTTCGCCAATTTTTCTTAACCAGGGGTGTAAGCCTTTGTTTTTCGATGGGTTCGAAAGGTTATACAGGTGCATGTGAAAGCGAATGCCAAAAATTCTTTTATTGGGCGACAACCGTTCATACCTTTTTAATGTTGCAGGATCAATTCTCTGGCCTTCAAAACTATAATGGTTTTTGTTCAGCAGGTATTTCCCTTCAGCCAGGTCTTTCGATGGTGAACACGAAAACAGCAGGCTAATTGCTGTGAAAAGTAACAAACTGAAGTTTATATTTTGATGTTTTGTTTTCAATTCTACAGGTTGTACTAAGCAAGGTTTTTATATTATGTAACCAAACAACCTTCAAAAATCAGTAAAACTTTACGAATTTTCGTAGAGGTTGACAGGAATTTTTACTTTTTTTACTGCAACTTTTCAACAAAGATAATTTTCCAAACCATAAATAACTTTCACAACTACATCAATTATAATTTTTTTATACTGTGATAAGCAAAGTAAAAATAAAAGAACTGAAATCGCTTCAGCAAAAAAAATGCCGAGAATCGGCCAGGCTTTATATAGCAGAAGGAATAAAAGTTGTAAATGAAGCAATGGCCTCACACGCCGATCTGATAGAACTGGTACTATTTACCGATGGCGTAAAAAACAAACTCAGACTGGGGCCTCACATTAATTCCTGCACGGTTGACAAAGGCACAATTGAGAAAATTTCATCGTTTAAAAGCCCGCAGGAATGCATGGTGGTATTGAACATGGAACCTGAAGGCAATTTCATGTCCGATACCTCCGATGATATAATACTTGCCCTCGATTCAATAAGGGATCCGGGAAACCTGGGTACCATAATAAGGCTGGCCGACTGGTTTGGGGTATCGAAAATTGTTTGTTCGCCCGACAGTGTCGATTGTTACAACCCAAAGGTCGTTCAGGCAAGTATGGGAGCTATTTTAAGGGTAAAGGTTTTTTATGCCGGGCTTCAACCTGTATTGAACAATGCAAAAGGTAAAGGTATTGCTGTATATGGAACAACACTAGCCGGCAGCAATATTTATATTACAAAACCAACAATGCCTGCTATTATAGTAATGGGTAACGAATCGGAAGGCATAACAGGCAATTTAAGGGAATATTTTACAAAAGAGCTCTTTATACCAAATTACAGCCACCAACCTGAAAAAACCGAATCGTTAAATGTTTCGGCAGCTACATCAATAGTTTTGAGCGAGTTTAGAAGGTTACAGCATTATTCGAAATGAAACGAGATAATAAAGATATTTGATTTCATTCGATCAATTATGTCGGTATATTCCGGATAATCGATAAACGATTCGCCTGCCGGGTTAGTAGAACGAAAAATATTGGTCATTCCTGCCCCATATTTTAACTCAATTGAAAATTTAAAATCGGGAAGGTAAAAATCGAAACCGCCCCCAAATTCGGCATAAATATCAAACGGGTTAACCATTATGAGCTGTTCCTTATAATCGTATTCGCGTTTTACAGCCAAATCGTACCGTAAATTAGCCCCCCCCATAAGATATGGGCGGAAATTATATTCCCGTTTTGCTTTGTACTTTATTGAAAATGGCAACTCGAGGTACGACGACTCCATCTGGTATGTCTTTTTACCGTACAGCAGAGAGTCGAAATTATCGTAGAAATAAATTTGTCGCTCGCCAAACGAAATGCCCGGCAGGCAGCGCAAATCGAAAAATTCGCCCAGCCGCAGGTTTGAAATGGCATGAATATTTATGCCTGGCTTTATTTCATTTACCCCTGCGTAATAATTATTCAGGTAACTGTCGTCATCAACCAGTTTAACCGACTGGCTAATTTGGTAGTCCATAAAGTTAACACCAAGAGAGAACCCGAAATGTATTGGTTTATCGTCGTGTGTCGGATCGTTTTTAACTTTTACCATTTGTCCCGGCACATTAATAGCAGCCAATAATAGCAACAGAGTAATTAAATTCTTCACTTTAATAACCTAATTTCATTATAGAACGCCTCAATGCCAAAAATAGTATTTTTTCTAACAAAACATGCAAAGGGGTTTTACTGTTGTTAATTTATTCCGCCAACCATTAAGCGAAGTTTTTATAATTTTGCCCAAAACAGAAAAAAATGTACACTTACAATTACCTTTTGAGTTTTACTTCCGAAGTATTTATAAAAATGGGTTGCTCCCGCGCAGATGCCGAAAAGGCCGCCAAAGTTTTCCTTGCTGCCGAATTGCGCGGGCTGGCATCGCACGGAATGATACGCATAAAAGACTACTACCAGCTATGGGAAGCAAAACGTATAAATACACGGCCGAACATAAAAATTGTGCACGAAACGCCGAGCACAGCTGTTGTTGATGGCGATGGGGCAATTGGTATGATAGCTGCAACACGCTCTATGGAAATTGCTATTGAAAAGGCAGAAAAAGTAGGTACCGGCTGGGTATCAACCAAAGGTTCTAACCATTACGGAATAGCCGGATATTATGCTATGATGGCACTTGAACACGATATGATAGGCATGTCGATGACGAATGCAAACCCACTGGTGGCACCAACCTTTTCGGTGAGCCCCATGCTTGGCACCAACCCAATTGCCGTTGCAATTCCTGCTGGCAGGCACCCCGCCTTTGTAGCCGATTTTGCAACAACCCCTATTGCCCGGGGCAAACTCGCCGTAGCTGAAAAGAAAGGTGAAAAAACTTTAATGGGATATGTTCAGGATAAAGACGGCACCCCTACCGACGACCCAACTGTTTTAAAACGCGGGGGGTCTATGGTTACCCTGGGCGGCGATTACGAACATGGCAGCCATAAAGGTTTTTGCCTTAGCTCTATAGTCGATATCTTTTCAGCTGTTCTTTCCGGCGCAAATTTTGGCCCCTTTGTCCCCCCCTCGGTAGCTTATTTACCTGTTCTCGACAGGAAAGTGGGAGAAGGCACCGGGCATTTCTTTGGTGCAATGCGCATCGATGCTTTCCAGCCCGCTTCTGAATTTAAATCGAAAATGGATGAATGGATAGATACATTTAAACAGGCCAAGCCAGCCCCCAATCGCGAAAAAGTAATAATACCAGGGGAGCCTGAAAGGGAAAAGGAACACAAAATAATTTCCGAAGGCATTACCATAATACCAGCCATTGCTGCCGACCTAAAAGAAATTGCCAACCAACTGGGAATAGAATTTGAACTGAAATAAGCCGAAAATGAACAAATAGCTGAATATAGCTATGGAGGTGCAGGCGTTAACCTGAAGGTTGAGGTGAATGAAGGAAATGAAAGAAAACAACACATAGGTCTATGCCTTTTTTTTCAAAAATCAAAAATGAAGAATCAATGTCGTTTAGTTAAGACAAAAAAAAGTAATGGACGAAACACTTACACTCACCCCTCAAATCCCCTAAAGGGAAAGACCTGTGCGCTGATCCCTTTAGGGATGACAAGGGTGTGTGATGGCAAAATATCGTTAACTAAACGACCTTGAATTAAAAATAACCATTCACTGTTAACTGTTCACCTTTCGCTGAACAAAAAACTTTTCGTCAAAAAGAATTCGGTTAACACAATAAATTTTAAAGTTTGCTCAAAATAAGGGCCATTGTGATAAAATTTTTTTTGTTTGATGTTTTATAATTACTATCTTTAGTAACATTAACCAACAATGCCATTAACAAACCCAGTATATGCGTAATCTTTTTAATATGTTTTATATGTATTTTTTTTCAACCTAAGGCATTTCGCCTTGCTTTTCCCATTATTAAAGAAAAATTTTTATTAACTATAAATTAATGTATAATTAAATTCAACACCTATGAGACTAAAAATACTACAGCAGTTAGCTATTTTGGTCATTTTGAGTGGACTTGTCCTCTCGTCATGCAAGAAAGACGATGAAGACAAAGAAGCCCCTCAACTTTGGCTCCACGGATCAACATGGATTACCCTGCCATTACAGGGCACTTATGAAGAACCGGGCTTTGAAGCCTGGGACAAACAAGACGGCGAACTTACTGCAAGTGTTGTGGTGCAAGCACAGCCCAACATGAACCAGGCAGGTTTACAGAAAATAGTGTACACAGTTGCCGACAAGGCACTCAACAGCGACACAGCTTATCGTTATGTTGAGGTTGTCAACAGCAGCCGGTCATTTGAAGGCGCTGTGCAAGGCAAACTGGTGGATCCTTACCCGGGAACAGAGCCCCTTGTTTATACCGATGAAATTGTTTTAAGCGAAACAGTAAACCATGAACTAACCATAAAAAACTTCGCCAACGAAGCTGGTTCAAATGTTCGCATAATACTTAACCACGATCCGGCAAAATATGGCACTGTCGATTTTGTTTCGGCCGACGGTTTAACAATGATCGAAGGTTCGTTCTCCGCAGCAGCAATTGCTATACGTTACGAAAAAGCCGGCGGCGGCGAAGCTGTGGTGCAACTGACCAAAATAAACCAGTAATATCAATCCAAAAAAAACATACATTATGAGAGATACTATATCTTTTTGCCTTTCGAGGTTTAAAAAAAGTATTGTGTCGCTGGTGTTCCTGTTCCTACTTGCAGGAATGGGCCTTCAGGCACAAACATACGTACACCTGGGAGCCAGCGGCGGAGGTGCTTCGCATTCGAACTCAGATTATGGCCCCATTAATATCTGGTACCGCTCCCTGCACATGCAGGTAATATACACTGCTGCAGAAATTCATGCGCAGGGCATTATGGGAGAGCAAATAATAGAGCAACTGGGCTTTTATGTAACCCAGGTGCCTTCGTACAGCCTCCCGAACTACACAATTTATATGAAGCATACCACCGACCTCGATGCCGACAGCTACGATGGCACCGGTTTATCGCAGGTATTTTACAGCCCGTCATATACCCCCACAGCCGGTAGTTTTAATATGCTTACCCTCGACACTCCCTTTGAGTGGAACGGCACCGACAATATACTTGTGGATATCTGCTTCAGCCAGGTGCCGACTTATACTACAACCGGCACTGTACTAACCTATACCGATAACGGCTATGGTTTACATGCATATCGTTCCGACGGAATAAACACTTGTGGTGTTGCAACCACTACCGATCGAAATTACAGGCCGCAGGTACAATTTTTAATGATGCCTGTAGAGGGTATTGTGCCGGTAAGCCTTGTTTCGCCAATACATTCGAGTTGCGGAAGGGCCACCGACAGTGTTACTGTTGAGATATTAAACAACCTCGACTATGCAATAAGCAATGTACCGGTAAATATTACCATTACAAATCCCAACGGTACCACAACCACACTAAACGGTACCTATAACGGTGTTATTAACCCGCAAACCACCGAAACACTTACCCTGGGCAACATAAACACAACAGCCACAGGAGAATATAAGTTCCGCATTGTAACACAATTCCCCAATGCTGTAAACCATATAAGGAATACTACTGTTGTTACACAGTCCGACCCTTACAAATCAAGGTATAGCGTAAACTTTTCATCGGTAGCCGACCTCACATTCTGGAGGGGCATAAACATGGATTACGATGAAGTTAACGGTTATGTAATGTCGGAACGAATCGACAATACTAATACAGCTACAGGCTTTACACCTAAATTACAATTGTATAGCACCTTATCTGCAATAAGCTTCGATCTGTATGTGGAAACCAACCTGGGCGGAGGCACAATTACTGCCGAAGACCATGTTTATGTTGATGTTAGCACAAACTGTGGCACAAGCTATACCAATATTGCAGAAATTACTGCCGGCGACTATTTTGGCGGCTGGCAAAACTTTGTTATCCCGCTCGACCAGGCAGCTATTTCAGGCAGCGTGGTAACTATCCGCTTCAGGGGCGTTACCGATGATGTCGTGCTTTCCGACTGGATGCAATTCGGCATCGACAACTTTGCTTTCTGGAACGATTTCGACTTTGGTGTAACCAATTTACGCACTACAGCCGATGTTTGCAACGGTTCGGCAACCGATACCATTTACCTCGATGTAACCGATTATGGTGCAAACCCCTTAACTACAGTGCCAGTTGAAGTACAAATACGCGACAGGCAAACCAAAGTGCTTATACAAACCATACCTGTTACAGTTAACATGGCCAGCCCGGCCAATGTCTATGTTGGCACCTTTAATTCAACTGTGGCCGGCACTTACGAAATATATGCCAGCACATTGCTCAACGATGCAAACAATGCTAATAACGATGATGCAATTTATAAAAACACCAGTGGTGGTATAGGTGTTGCCATGCCCCTTGTACAGGTTTTAGACGGCGATTTCGATGACGAAAGCGGAAACTATTGGGATAATTTCAATACCGCTTACATGAATAACGACTCGGTGCGGATGAACCTCAATTTTATAGGAGAATATGGTTACATCACTTCCCCGCAGTTCTCGGTAAACGCCGGTTCAACATACAGCTTTGCCTATAAAGTCCAATCGCAAAATGGTGTGACTATGGACTGGGTTCCTTATATGGGTGTTGGCGATAGTATTATCGTGCGTATATCCACCGATTGCGGAAATACCTGGAACGATATTGCTGTTGTAGATTCGGCACAGCATTTAAGCGCTGCCAATTTAAGGGTTGTAAATGTAAACCTTTCGGCCTATGCAGGGCAGAGTGTGTTTGTAATGCTTTATGCAAAACACGAACAGCCTGCCGGTTCCGAAATTACTTATTTCCGACCGATATTCGATTTTATTAAAGTTCTCGATGCCCCCGATTACGATTTTGCTGTAACCGAGGTTATTGCCTCGAACAGGCTATGCGGAGATGCCGGAGATGCAGCCTATGTTGTAATACGCAATGCAGGCGCCAGTTCTCCTGCATCGATACCGGTTAACCTAAACGTACAAAACCCCTATGGCGAGGTATCTACTATTTCCGCTTCGCTGGCAGGGCCTTTGGCATACGGAGCTATAGACACCCTTGCCGTAACGGTTAATACCGAAATATTGGGCACTTACGAGTTTTATGCCGAAATAGCTTTATCAACAGACAATTACAGTGGCAATAATTCTGCCCCATGGTCTGTAACGAAATCATATTCTACGGCCATTAATGTTCCGGAGTTTGAAGATCTCGAAAGCGGTGAGCCGGTTTACTGGCAAACAAACGGACAGTTCTTCTATACCGGTAGTGCCTACGCTTCAACTTTGGCCGACGGACAGGAAGGTACACTTCTTACAAGCCGCTATGCCAACATAGAAGCCGATGACTATTTGTATTTCGACTATTATGTGCTTAACGATCTGGGGACCGACGAAATTTCGGTTGACGAGTTTATGTATATACAAATTGCCAACAGTTGCAATGCTGCCTTCGTAAATGTCGATACCATTAACGAAGCTTCGCACCTGCCAACCGGCATACCCGGCACACGCCAGCGTATATACATACCTCTTTCGGCTTATAACGGAAACCAGATATTTGTACGTTTTGCATCGCATAAAATCGATGCTGTAACTTACTCATCGTTTACTTTCGTAATCGACAACTTTGGCATTGGCAAATTCTACGATGCAGGGGCCAGGTTTATTACCCTCTCAAACAATACTTGCGGAGACGAAAATGACGAAGTAACTGTTTCTGTTGAAAACTACGGTATGGAAGATCTTACCAACATTCCTGTAAGGCTTACCATGCATTTCGACAACTGGGACTACCACTTCATGGATACCCTCGCAAGCCTTGAAGCCGGAGCTATAGCTGATTTAACCTTCACCGGTATCAACACATCGTACCCGGGCAACTATGCATTTACTGCAACAACCCTGCTCGATACCGATATTGACAATTCGAACAATTCCGTAACTACAAGTGCTGAAACACTCGACAGGTTCGCATTGCCATTCTACGCAAATAACTGGACTGCCGGGGTTGCGTGGAATTATATAAACGCATACCAATATAGCAGTGGCGCCATAACAACCCAATTAATTGCCGGAAACCAGGCAAGCATGACTTCTAAACAAATTGGAAGTGTTACAGCGAACTCAAAATTGTCGTTTAATTATTATGTGTATAACTACGAACCAGAGTTCTTCGCAAATAATTATAGATTAGGCACCGGCGATACCATTGATTTACAGATTTCTACCGATTGCGGCATTACCTATACTACCTTGAAACAGTTCCATGCTGGTAATGTAGAAGATTTGGGAGGCTCTTATAAGCTCGATACTTTATCGCTTGCTGCCTTTACAGGTGAAAATATCAATATCCGCTTTTTAGCACGCAAACATGATATTTTAGGAAGCTCAACCCAATGGTTCCAATTCTTTGTTAACAACCTTGCCATTAATAATGGTGCCGATGTTGGTGCTACCGACCTTATAACCCAAAGCGCCTATTGTTCTTCTGTAGAAGACACTGTTTGGGTAGAAGTGTACAACTACTCGGGCTATCCGGTAAGCAATGTGCCTGTTGTACTTGCGGTAAGCGCCCCCACCGGCGAATACTATGAAATGCACGACACAATTGCTTCCATAGCACCTCTTTCTGTTGATACCGCAATATTCCTGGTAAATACCTCCGTATCTACCGGTGAATATAACTTTGAGGCATGGACTGCATACGAACTTGATGACAACCTCTGGAACAATTACATTGGAACTTACAACAGGTATATCAGCAATTATACTTATGCACCATTCATTGAAACATTTACTAATGACAACCCGGAATGGGACTATATTGATTTCAACCGTGTTGATTACCTGTATTCCGATGTTTATGCAGGCGATCGCAATGTAGTTGTAAGTCCGAAAATTACCGGTTTAACCGCAGGATTGTCGCGACTTGAATTCGATTACATGGTTCAGGCATTCGATAATTCAAGCATTTTCATCGACAACGGTATTGACGAAGGCGACACTTTACAAATATGGATATCGACCGATTGCGGGGAAACCTTCCAGCAAATCGATGCCATAACCAAAGCAAGTCACATTGAATCGAATGAATACCAGGCTTATGGAGTTGATCTAAGTGCATATATCGGCAACGATATTATTCTAGCCATTGTTGCTGTAAACAATGAACTGAACCTCGATGCCAGGGCATATTACCGGTTGAATATCGATAATTTTGAAATTACAAATGGCATTGATGTTGGCATTACCGAAATTATCCGCCCGAGCACTGTTGCCAATTGCGGAAACAGCACAGAACCAATAAGTGTTATGGTGAAAAACTTCGGTTCGTTGCCACAAAGCAACATACCGGTTACCCTCGAAGTTTACAAATCGGATGAAGATGTATTGTTGCAAACACTAACTGCAACACTTGCCGGGCCTTTGGCTGGCAACGAATCGGCAGAATTGTTTGTTGGCAATGTAAACACTTCGGTTGAAGGGACTTACGAATTCCACGCCTTTACCTCGCTTGCCGGCGACTCTGTTAACGGAAGTTACATGAACAACCATACCGACGATGTATTGCTGGTTCAAGACTTCATTAACACACCGTTCACCCATACATTCGACTATGGCACGACTCCAACCGGGTATGTCCTTGAAAACATGTACAACAACTACTGGCTGATTCATACAAGTAGTGTGTTAGTTTCAGGCGATACTGCAATTATGGGCTTACCGAAATTCGGGCCGGTTGCAGAAGGGCAGTTCCTCTCGTTTGCTTACTACGCCGAATCGGATGCTCCCGATTACGGAATGAGCGCAGAAGATAGTGTTCTGGTACAGATATCTACCGATTGTGGCGGAAGCTATACAACAGTATTAGTTATCGACAGCACTAACTACTTCTATACTTCAGACTGGGTATTGTACAATGTTGATCTTTCGGCTTATGTCGGAATGGACATCAATGTTCGTATTGTTGGCTTCAAATACCCAAGCCAGGAGGTTTACAATAACTACTTCGATTACTATATCGACAATGTTTCGTGGGGCGTAAGCGATGCAGGAATATCCGATGTTTACATTTCGGGTGTTCACGACCCGGCATGCGGTACCGAAGAAGTACCTGTTTATGTAACAGTTTACAACTACGGCAACCTGCCTATCAGCGACATTCCTGTAACGGTTGAATTTACCTTCACCAATTACGATGATTACCTGCTGAACTTTGTTCTCGATACAGTATTGCTTGGTGGCCAGTCGTACACTTTTGTTGCCGATACAATTAACACCACCATGGAAGGCGACTACCATGTTGATGCATACACAACCAGCGCTATCGACAATAACGCAGGCAACAATGCCGGCAGCGATGATGCCTATACCACCGTTTCGCAGCAAGTGCCATTTACATGGTGCCCCTACTACACGTATAACGATGTTCAATACCTCGACACTATTGAAATAACTGTTCCCTACAAATTTGGCACTATAGCAGCCAACCACATGGTAGGGATCTATTACTACTACGAATCGGAAGACAATTCAGGTACTGAAATTGGCAACTATATGCGTACAGGCGATAAGATAGAAATACTTATCTCTACCGATTGCGGCGCCAATTACGATGTGGTACAAACCATTGACATGAATAACCATCACAACAACGATTACTATACCATGGTTGGTGAAAGCCTTGCAGCTTATGCAGGCCAAACTATCTGGTCGAAAGTAAGGTTTGTGAAAGGCGAGGTTGGCCAGGCCGACTTTAACTTCGGTTGTTATGCAATTGACTATGCCAACAATGCAGCTATTGACGATGTTGAATGGTTAACCAACGCCGATCACCGTGTGTGTGGTTCTGCCAACGACTCTGTACTGGTTGTTGTTTATAACGATGGTTTGAACGAACTTACTTCAATACCGGTTAAAGTTATCATGTACTACATGGGCGAATACGATATTGATTATGTGAAAGTTGATTCAACTGAAGCCGTTTATACCGGTTCGTTACTTTACAATACCTACGATACACTTTGGGTATCGGGCTTTAACACCGAAATGCCGGGCTATTACATGTTCGAAGCTATGACAACCCTTGCCAGCGACAGTGTTGACAATGGCCCTGTATATGAATACGGAAATGTGGCAATCCCGCACGAACTTCCATTTATGGAACATTTTGCGTGGTACCAGACTTGGTATTATGGCGAATGGTACAACGAAACCAATAATGGAAACACCGATTTCGACATTAACTACAACAATCCTGGCAGGCTAATGATTGACAACAACAGGAATGGCGATACCGCATTTATTGTATCACCTTCTATTGGGTTAATCGATGCCGCTTCGATGTTTGAAATGAGCTACATGGTTGAAGCATGGGATTTGAGCAGTAACCAGACAGGTAACTACCTGCGTCCGGGCGATGCCATCAATATTATAGTTAGCGACGACTGCTTTGCAAGCGAAACAGTTATTCACACTATTGATGCAACAAACCACCCCGATACAAACGCTTATGTTAAGCTGGTTGTTCCGCTTACCAACTTTGCCGGCTCTAACATTATTGTTAAAGTTGAAGTTATCAAAGGCGAGATAGGCGAACTTGACCTCGATATCGACTATATTAGCATCAGCAACCCTGATGTAGGTATTGAAGATCTTTACACTTACACCTCGCTTACCGATAATGATGACCTTTGTGGCACTACAATCGACAGTGTTTATGCAGAAATTGCAAACTACGGTTTGTATGCTGTTACAAACATTCCGGTACAGTTTGTAGTAGATGGCAATGCAACGAGCCTTACTTACACCGGCACACTTGAACCAGGCACCAGCGACTCGTTGTTCCTGGGCACTGTTCCAACAGTTGTTGATCAGGTGGTTGAAGTAATTGCCTTTACCAATCTTGCCACAGATATTAACACTTCGAACGACTCGGTTCAATACAGAATTACCCGCCAGCCGGTTCAGGTACCTTACCGAGCCTTTACAAAAGACTGGGTATTCGACGAATGGATATTTAGCGAAATGTACCGCTCCGGAACATTCGGCATCCAATCGTACTGGGTAGATGGTGCCGACAATTATGGCACTATTGATTCGGCATGGGCTGTAACCCCGACAATTACTGGTGTTACTGACGAAACTTACCTTGTGTTCGACTATTATTTGGATATTGACATGATAACCCACTTCATTTTCAATGAACAGGTTATTGTTGAAGTATCGACAGATTGTGGCGCAACATTCACTAAGGTAAACGTTACTGCCGTGAACAACATCGATATTGATGTAGATATCTGGGATATCTATGAAGATGCTGATTACGGTACTGCTTATGCCGATTTGTCTGCATTCGAAGGCCAGGATATTATAATTAAGATTAGCCTGATTACCGGAAGAAGCGAAGATGGTTTTGATATGTATATGGAAGATATTAAAGTGATTAACCTTCCTGTACACCGTCCGTCCATTCACCAGCCTATTGAAACCATTGTTTGCAACAGCAAAACTTATGAGTTCTCAACTTTAGGCCTGCCACAGGCTGAACTGTACAATTGGGTACTTACACCCGACAGTGCAGGTAGCATAAAAGGCAATGGTTCGATTGTTGAAGTTACATTCAACAAGAACTTCTATGGTCCGTTAACCCTTACTGTTCAAGGTTTAATAGAACACGATGCTATACTAGGCTATGACGATCGCAACCTCTGGGGCGATACCTGGAACTATGACGGCTATCTGAACGGATATAAATTCATCAACGGATATACTTACTATCCCGATGGTACAGTTCGCAGTGCATTCTCGTTGCCATTAGAACTTGTAGCCGATGCTTGCCTTACAGGCAACGATGAAACTGGCATGGACAGGTTTACAATTTACCCCAACCCGACAGCAGGTTTGACCAATCTTGAATTACCAGGTATTTCAGGAATGGTTGAAATAAATGTTGTTGGCATGAAAGGTGAAATTGTTTACACCGATAAATTAGCTATTGACCAGGCTGTTTCATTAGATCTGTCGAACCTTGCAGAAGGTATCTACTATGTAGAGCTTAACGCCGACAATAATGTTTACAGGCAAATTATTACTATCAGAAAATAGTATTAAGTTCATACAATAAAAAAAGCGGGGACTTGCCCCGCTTTTTTTATACCGTTACAAAAAAAATTACTAAGGCAGCTACATATTATTCATAAACCCCTGTTTCTCCAGGAAAGCCAACAACGATTGGGAAAAAGCCACATTGTCTTTTTTAGCATAACGGTTATCTGTAAATATTTGGGCCAGTGTTTCTTTCTTGTTTACTTCAAGTAATTTCCGGGTTGTCTCCAGGTTTTCTTTTTCTAGGTAAAGCTTATCAATATCGACAGAAGAATAATCGATATATTTTTCGTAATGCACAACAGCCCCTAATGGCAACCTGTCGGTAAGCGGAGGGGTTTCATCGGGGTAACCCATAACCAGTGTAGTTACAGGTACAACAAAGCGGGGCAATTCAAGAATATCGGCAATTCGCTGGGTCATATAAGTAGTAGTGCCAAGGTAGCAAATCCCTAATCCTTCAGCTTCGGCAGCTATTGCCACATTTTGCGCAGCCAGCAGGCTGTCGATGGCAGCAGTAAAAAAAGAAAGAAAATTATCATAACCTGGGCTGGCATTTCGTTGGGTACACCATTTGTTAAAGCGGTTAAAATCGGCACAGAAGGTTATAATTACCGGGGCCTGCTTAACCATATCCTGCTTAAAATGGGCTTCCCATAGTTTATCTTTTATTTCCGCTTTAGAAGTCACTACCATACTGTAAACTTGCATATTGCCAGTTGTAGAAGCACGGGATCCCGATAAAAGTATTCTTTCAAGCATATCGCCAGGAATAGTATCGGCTTTAAATTTTCGTATAGAACGGTGGTTTAAAATAGTATTTTGCATAAAAAAAAAGATTTATCTTAACCTGGGCAAAGATATAAATAATGGATATTGCTATACGTCAATTTTTTTTTTACTTTTATCAAAGCAAACCAACTTTATGTCAACCAAAGCAATATGTATTTCGTAAAACAAACTCGTAGTAAACAAACTTTAAATTAAAGAATATGAAACGGTTTCTGATTGCAATTGTAGCTTTTGTGGTTATTGGCATTTTCACAACATCGTGCAACAATTATGTTTGTCCGGCTTACTCCCAAACCACACAACAGGTTGAAGTTGACATTACCGGGTGCTAATTGCTTAGTAGGCATTTAATACGAAACGTGCAAATAATTAATCAATCTTAAATGAAAACAAAATCCCTCATCATTATAGCAATAGCAGTTGTTGTTTTAACACTGTCGGCATGTTCGAAACACACATGCCCAGCATATACAACTAAGTGTAATGTAGAAGAAGTTGCAGTTAAAGTTTAGCAACACCAGTTTGCTTTCTGCTCAAAACGTACAATGTTTTTTGCAGATTAACTACATTTGCAAAAGAAAATGAAGGCTTTTGCATTTATATTAATTGTTTTGCACGGGTATATATTGTTCGGCCAGGGAGAAATTGACGACCAGCAAACATTGTTTTACCGTAACGAGCGAACCTTTTCGTTTTTATTAAACTCGAATGGTGTAGGTGTTGGTTATCGATATGCAAAACGTATTGATGCATTCAGAAAAACACTTGTCGAGGCTGAAATTAATTACCTTAAGCACCCTAAGGAATACAGGGTTTTAACAGCGTACGAGCGGCGCATAGTTTACGGAAAGCTTAATTCTGTAATAGTTCTAAAGGGCGCTATCGGATACCAGAAAGAGTTATTTCAAAAAAGGGATTTGGGAGGAATATCTATACGGAGTTTTTACAACCTTGGCCCTGCACTGGCAATTCAAAAACCAATTTATTACCAATACAGCGATAACAAGGGTGGTTATTATACCGATGAATTCAAAAGCCACCTTAGCCCATACGATTTTATCGGGAAGGCGCCCTTGTCCGAAGGGCTTGATAAAACATCGCTATCGCCGGGAATATATGGAAAATACGGGTTTAGTTTTGAATATAGCCGCATCGATCAGGTATATCATGCGCTGGAACTTGGTTTAGCATTCGATGCCTATTTCAGGGAATTAAAAATAATGGATACAAAACCCGGGAAGGTGTTTTTTATACTTCCCGATAATTATTTTGTTTTAACCCTTTTTATCAGTTATAGATTTGGGAAAGTAATCGATGCCCAGTACAGTAACAGGAGTAACCGGGTTGAAGACATTCTACAGCCATGAGCCTGTAAGTTAACATCAAATCATTGTTATTTATTTCACAATTTTTACACTTAGGCAAGTTAAACCCGTTGGCTAATGTTATTTTATTTTATAAATTTGCACTCTGATTTTCAAATTGTATATTTTATTAATTTTTAATAATCTTTTTAAAATGGGAAAAATAAAAATCGGGATCAACGGATTTGGTAGAATCGGTCGGTTCGTGTTCCGCGTAGCTGTGGCTAAAGACAATATCGAAGTAGTAGGCATCAACGACCTTATCGATGTCGATTACATGGCATATATGCTGAAATACGATTCTACCCATGGTCAGTTTAAAGGTACTGTAGAGGTAAAAGACGGGAAATTGGTTGTAAACGGAAAAGCTATAAGGGTAACTGCCGAGAAAAACCCTGCCGATCTGAAATGGGGCGAAGTTGGTGCAGAATACGTTGTTGAATCAACCGGATTGTTCTTGTCGAAAGATAAAGCCCAGGGCCACCTTGATGCTGGCGCAAAAAAAGTAATTATGTCGGCCCCCTCAAAAGACGATACCCCTATGTTTGTTATGGGTGTTAACCACACTTCGTACAAAAATGACATGAACTTTGTTTCCAACGCATCGTGTACCACAAACTGCCTTGCACCTATTGCAAAAGTATTGAACGATAATTTTGGCATTCTCGAAGGTTTAATGACAACCGTACATGCCACAACTGCTACACAAAAAACAGTTGACGGCCCATCGGCAAAAGACTGGAGAGGTGGACGTGGTGCAGGCCAAAACATTATTCCTTCATCTACCGGAGCAGCAAAGGCAGTAGGCAAAGTTATCCCTGCACTTAACGGCAAACTTACCGGTATGGCTTTCCGCGTACCAACCCCCGATGTATCGGTTGTTGACCTTACCTGCCGTTTAGAAAAAGCTACGTCTTACGACGAAATATGCAAAGCAATGAAAAAAGCTTCTGAAGGTGAACTTAAAGGAATTTTAGGCTATACCGAAGATCAGGTAGTTTCGAACGATTTCATTGGCGATGCAAGGACTTCGATTTTCGATGCCGGTGCAGGTATCCAGCTTTCGCCAACTTTTGTTAAAGTTGTTTCGTGGTACGACAACGAAATGGGCTATTCGACCAAAGTTGTTGAACTTATCGAATACATGGATTCTGTTAAATAACATTTATCTAAAAACATATAAAGGCTGCCCCGCAATAGGCAGCCTTTTTGTTTTTAGGGTTTAGCACAGCCCCTGAAATAAAAAATAAACCTAATTTTGTGCCAATTGAAAGAGAAAGAATGAAACCCCTTTTGGTTGTAATAGGAGGCCCTACCGGCATTGGAAAAACAGCGACGGCCATTCAGCTCGCGCAAGAATTCGGAACCGAAATAATATCGGCCGATTCGCGCCAGTTTTACCGCGAAATGAAAATAGGCACAGCCGTGCCATCTGTAAAGGAATTATCGCTGGTAAAACATCATTTTATCCAACATTTGTCGATTACCCAAAACTACAATGCCAGTGCGTTTGAAAACGATGTGCTCAACCTGTTAACTAAATTATTTGAAAAATACAAGGTAATTATGGTTGCAGGCGGCTCAGGCCTGTATCTCGATGCTATTATGAACGGTATTGACGATTTGCCTTCAGTACCGACAGATGTAAGGAATAAATATAACCTGCTTTACCAAAACCATGGGTTAAAAAATATACAGGAATTATTAAAGGAAAAAGACCCCCGGTATTTTTCAACAGTCGATTTAAACAACCATAAACGCATTTTAAAGGCACTGGAAATATTTGAAATAACTGGCAGGCCCTACAGCCAGTTTTTAAAAAACTCACATAAGCAAAGGCCTTTCGATATTTTAAAAATATTTCTGGATATGGATCGGCATGAACTCTATGGCCGTATTAATGAGCGTGTAAACACAATGGTTGCGTCCGGACTGGAAGACGAAGCCCGGAACCTGATGCCCTTTCGAGACCTAAGGCCACTTAACACAGTTGGGTACAAAGAATTGTTTGAATATTTCGATGGCAAAATAACACGCGTTGAAGCCATTGAGCAAATAAAAAACCACAGCCGGGCATACGCCCGCAGGCAACTTACCTGGTTCAGGCGTTATACCGGGGCTTATTGGTTGAACCCCGGCCAGTATGGTGAAATGTATAAGCTTATATATAACAATTTGTTATAGCTATGACTATCAATAAGTTCAATATTAGGGTTTATGGTATTGTTCTGAACGAAAGAAACGAAGTGCTCCTTTCAGACGAATATATGCTCGACACAAAAATGACAAAATTTCCGGGTGGGGGTCTTCATTTTGGCGAGGGAACAGCCGATTGCATACGCAGGGAAGCTATAGAGGAATTTGGCCAGGAGATTGAAATTATAGAACATTTTTATACCACCGACTTTTTTCAACAGGCCATGTTTTATACCGATATGCAACTTATTAGTATTTATTACATGGTGCGCTTTAAGGGGCCTATAATGTTTAAAGTGTCAGACAAACCATTTGATTTCGGAAAGCCCGAAAACGGTAAGATGTCTTTTCGCTGGGTTTCGATTAAACAATTAAATTCAAACGACTTAACTTTTCCGATAGACAGAAAAGTTGCTTTACTACTGAAAGAAGCGTATGTCTGATTTATCGTCCGACAAAAATGACATGCAACAATTATTCAGGCACTAAGTGAAGAAAAAGAGTCAATAAATCAGATTTCCTCGTCAATAAGGTACTTGTTTCTATCTGTAGCGCTACGCGAAACAAGCTCACTCATAAAACCGGCAAGAAAAAGTTGTGTGCCCAAAATCATACAGGTAAGTCCAATATAAAAATAAGGGCTGTCGGTAACAAGTGCAGCAGGTTTATTTGAGTAAACCGCAATAAGTTTGTTTATTCCCAGATAAAGGGCTGTTACAAAACCAATTAAAAACATCAGCGAGCCTAGTACCCCAAACAAATGCATAGGCCGTTTGCTGAATTTAGAGATAAACATCACCGACATTAAATCGAGCGGTCCCCTTATAAACCTTTCAATACCAAACTTTGTGCGGCCATATTTGCGTTCCTGGTGTTGGACCACTTTCTCTCCTATATTTCTAAACCCGGCCCATTTTGCAAGAACCGGAATGTAACGGTGCATATCGCCATATACTTCAATACTTTTAACCACCTTACTCCGGTATGCTTTAATACCACAATTGAAATCATGCAGCTTTATTCCGGTCATACGGCGGGCAGTCCAGTTATAGAATTTGCTGGGCAGGTTTTTCGAAAATATAGGGTCGTAGCGCTTTTTCTTCCAACCCGATACCAAATCAAAACCACCTTCTTGAACCATTTGCACAAAACCGGGAATTTCTTCCGGGCTGTCCTGCAAATCGGCATCCATAGTAATAACAATATTACCTTTGGCAGCCCTGAAACCGGTATGCAATGCAGCCGATTTTCCGTAATTACGGGTAAATTTTATGCCCCTGATGTTTGGGTTAGCTTTTTGGGCTTTAATGATTTCGTCCCATGACGAATCGCTACTGCCATCGTCTATTAAGATAATTTCGTAGGTAAAGTTGTTTTTGAGCATAACTGCATTAATCCAGCTTACCAGTTCAGGAATCGATTCAGCCTCGTTTAACAGTGGAATAACAATTGAAAGTTCCATTTTACAGGGGGTTAAAATTCGGGGTAACGGGGAAGTTCTTTCCGCTGGAGCAAATACCCCATTAGCATTGAAATAAATGCCCCACCCAATATCATATTAATGAAAAATGTGTTAAGCAACGCCAGGCTAAAGGGAGTGGAAAAAGCACGCAGAAGTTTCAGGAACAACTCCTTATCGGCAGCAGCCATTTCGGTTTGCTCGAAGGCAGCCGATTTTATTCGTACGAGTTCTTCAATAATACCCGGCGCAAAAGAATACTGCATGAACCGATAAACGGCCCATATAAATCCCGCAACAGCACACATTACAATACCAGTAACGAATGCCTCGCCAAATTTAATAAGCCCCTTAAGTGCTGTTTCCCTGAATTTTCTCACCGCAATATAAACCGACAATGCTATTAACAAAACAAAAATGTTAAACATTGCCGAGTTGAAAAGCAGCCCCATGTACAAGGCTGCAAATTCGACAGCCGATAACGAAATCCCTAATACAATTCCATGTGTAAGGATGTGGTTTGTCCAAATTCTATCAAACTTCATTAATTATCAATAAAACTCTTTAATATTTCATTTTCTTTTGCAGTATCCGGAAAAGTTTATACTTTTGCGCCCGGGTAAGTCTTATACGGCCAGCTCCTGTTGAACTCCCCCAGGACCGGAAGGTAGCAAGGGTAGATGGTTGTAGCGGTGCGATATAAGTAGCTTACCCCTTTTTTGTTTTAAGAAAGGGCCTTAATTACATCTTCCGGGGCCTGCACCAATTCAACGAGCACACCTTCGCTGCACAAAGGGAATTCTTCGTTTTCTTTCGGGTGAATAAAACAAATATCGTAACCGCTGGCACCCGGACGGATACCTCCCGGGGCAAACCTTACGCCTTGGGCAGTGAGCCATTCAACAGCTTTGGGCAAATTGTCAATCCACAATCCGATATGGTTTAACTTAGGCTGATCTACCCTGGGCTTTTTTTCAAAATCGAGCGGCTGCATTATATCAACCTCAACAGCATAAGGGCCTTTACCCATACGCAAAACATCCTCGTCCACGTTTTCCTTTTCGCTTTTAAAGGTTTTTACATTGGTAAGCCCCATGATATCGACCCAGAATTTCGCCAGTTTCGATTTATCTTCACCTCCAATTGCAACCTGCTGGATACCTAATACTTTAAATGGCCTCATATATAATAATTTTGATTTATGACTCTTAATTTAAAACCATGCGAAAATAAAAAAAAGCCGGCGCTTATTAAAATTATTTCAAGTAAACAACATACGAATTTCGATAAAAAGAGGTTTTTGCATACTTTTGCCCCATGAAAATTATAAAAATAATACTCAATGCTTTGCCAAGGCCAATATTAATCAGGTTTAGTTACTTGTTTGTCTGGTTCAGCAGGTTATACTATAAAGGGAACAGGGTTGAATGTCCGGTATGTGGCGGCAGGTTCAGGAAGTTCCTGCCTTACGGTTATGTAAATGTACGGCAGGGCGCTCTTTGCCCGGGTTGTCTTGCCTTGGAGCGCCACAGGCTGTTATGGCTTTTTCTTGAAAATAAAACTTCATTTTTCTCTTCAAACCTGAAAGTTTTGCATATAGCTCCCGAGCAATGCTTCCTGAAAAGGTTCAGAAAACTTAGAAACCTTACCTACCACACTGCCGATCTCCTTTCTCCTATTGCCGACTTTAAATGCGATGTGCAAAATCTGCCTTTTACAAACTCGGAATACGATATTGTTATTTGTAACCATGTATTGGAGCATGTTGCCGACGACAAAAAAGCAATTTCTGAAATATACAGGGTTATTAAACCCGGTGGGTTTGCCATCCTTCAGGTGCCTGTAGATTTTTCGCGAGCGACTACATTCGAAGACCATACTATTACCAATAAGGCCGAGCGTTCGCGTATATTTGGCCAATACGATCACCTGAGGGTTTATGGAAGAGATTATCCTGATATAATAAAAGGGGCCGGCTTTACCGCAGAAGGACAAAACTATACCGAAAGTCTTACCGAAAAGGAGAAAAACCGGTATGGTATAAATATCAATGAGTTTATGTTTGCCTATAATAAACCTTTATAGGCTGGCATTGGGAAGTACATGGCACATCATTTTGATATAATTTTCCAGTAGTGCAATTGCATAAACCTTTGCCATCGGGTTAAGGTTTGTGTAGCAGAATTAGCCTGTGTGCTGTTTTTTTTCGGTGAAATATGCCGAGTCGCCCCATTGGCCGTAACCAATGGTGTTGTTTGCAAGGGCCACGCGCACTTCGAGGCAATTTTTACAGTCGTCGGCCGAATCGTCGGTGCAGGGTTTGTTCTGGTAAAGCAGGTAATTGTTGCGGTAACTGCCGGGGGTAATGTTGGGCATAATTACATTGGCGCCTGTTTTCAGGGCTTTTTCGCGTCCAAGTTTGTCAATTGCCTGTAAGGCCGTGGCTGAAGCAATGTTTATTTTTGGCAGGAGCAACCGTAATACGGCAATCATTTTCAGGGCAAGTTGAAAACGCTCTTCCAATGGCAATAGTCGATTTTTGTATTTATAAAGAGGTGTATCGGCATGTTCGATGTAAGGCCCCATGCCAACCATGTCTATGGCAAAGTTTTTCATGAACAGTAAATCGTCGGCCAGGTCGCCGGTGGTTTGAAAGGGCAGCCCAATCATAACGCCGGTGCCTGTTTGGTAGCCGGTTTCTTTTAAAAGATAAAGGCACTCTAACCGTTTTTCGTAGCTATGGTTGCTATCGTTGGGGTGCAGCATTTCGTAGAGTTTTTTGTTCGAAGCCTCTATGCGCAGCAAGTAGCGGTGGGCACCTGCATTTCTCCAGGTTTGGTAGGTTTGCCGTGTTTGTTCGCCGCAAGAAAGGGTAATGCGCAGTTCGTTGTTGGTTGCATTGTGAATTTTTTCCAATAGGCGGGCAACCCGGTTTGTGAATACATTCGACATAAGTTCGCCCGATTGCAGTACAAGCGATGCATATTGGTTCAGGTGGGCAAAGCGGGCTGCCTCCACAATTTCATCGTCAGCAAGATTGTAGCGCCCGAATCCGGGGTTGCTGCTTCGTATTCCGCAATAATAGCAGTTTTTTGAACATATATTTGAGAATTCGATAAGTCCCCTGAAAAAAACTATATTGCCAACAGCTTTTTGTTTTACTTCCGCAGCTTTTTCAAAAAGAAGTGTTTTGTCTTCGTCCCTGGCTTCGAGCAAACTAACAATATCGGTGCGCGACAGCTCGCTTTTTGTAAGTATTTCTTTGATGTCTGCCATGTTTGCCATATTTAAAAATAAATGTCCCTTTCGCCTTGTTTGATCCTTTCAAGCCGTTTCCTGATTTCAGGCACATTGGCCTCTCCGTTGAGCGTGGACAAGTTTTTCTCGATCATTAGCCAACCTTTGTCGAAAACATGCAGCGGGGCATAATCTTCGAGGTATTCGGCCAGGGTAAGTATGGCGTTGGGCGAGCAAAACCGTTTAATAAATCCGGGCACCGAGAATTCCATGAAATGCTCGCCGGTTCGGCCAAGCCTATAGCAAGCTGTACAAAACGATGGCAGGTAGTCGTCGCTTAATAGTTCGTCGATTACTTCGCTTAACGCGCGGTTATCGTTAATGCGGAATTGTTCCTTATCGAGGTTTTGTTCGCAGCCACTGCCTGAATAAGCGCCCAGTTCAATTTTTGTGCCGCCATCGATTTGCGAAACACCAAAACGCATGACCTCTTTTCGTATCTGTGCATTTTCGCGTGCCGTAAGAATAAGCCCGGTGTAAGGCACGGCAAGCCTTAAAATAGCTACCAGGCGTGTGAACTCATTGTCGTTTACAAAGTATTTTCCATCGATGTTTATGTCTGAGGCATCTTTTATGCGTGGGAAAGAAATTGTGTGGGGGCCTACATTGTAACATGCCTCGAGGTGGTTTGTATGCCTTACCAGCGACAATGCCTCGAATTGCCAGTTGTACAATCCGAAAAGCGCACCAATGCCAACATCGTCGAGTCCGGCTTCCTGGGCCCGGTCGAGAGCTGTAAGCCTGTAAGCATAATCGGTCTTTTTTCCCCCTTTGTGGTAAATTTTGTACATTTCGGGGTGGTAGGTTTCCTGGAAAACCTGATAGGTGCCAATGCCTGCCTGCGATACGGTGCGGAACCCTTCGATATCCATGGGTGCGGCATTTATGTTTACACGCCTTATTTCGCCTTTTCCTTTTTTTATACTGTAAACTGTTCGGGCTGTTTCGGCAATAAATTCGGCATTGTATTTCGGGTGCTCGCCAAACACCAGTATGAGCCTCTTTTGTCCATTATCTTCAAGTGCTTCAACCTCTTTAATAAGTTGGTTTTTTTCAAGGGTTGTGCGTACTGCCGATTTGTTTGATGTACGAAAACCACAATACTGGCAATCGTTGGTGCATAAATTCCCGACATATAACGGGGCAAAAAGTACAATACGGTTGCCATAAACTTTTTCTTTCAGTTTCCGTGCCCCATCTTTAATTTCTTCTATAAGTTCCGGATCGGTTGTTTTTACCAATGCTGCCGTTTCTTCAAGTGTTAAACGGTTTTTGTCGAGCGAGCGGGCTATAACTTCCCTCACATAACCCTTGTCGGTATTGGCTGTTGCCAGGTAATTGTTAATTTCATCCACATCAATAAACCCCTGCATGGGCCTATCGGCAATTTTATAAGATTGCGGCTTAAAAATCATTTTCTTTCCTCCGGTTTTTACTCGTATTTTGTTAATACCGATTTTACCTGTACGCCATTTAACCTCCCGATTTGTCCGGTAAGCGCACTAATCTGATCGGTATTGCCTTCGAGTATTAGGGTAATAATGTTTATACCCTTGTCGCGGAGAGGTACCCCCTGGCGGGCTACAATAATAGAAGCATGCGCCGACATGATGTGGTTCAACATGTCGATTTGTTCTTTGTTTTCAATTAATATTACGGCTGCCCCTATTCTCTTTTCCATCAGCAATTTCTTTTGGATCAGACTATGTTTATTGAACGCTTCGGGATGGGAATTGTTCCGGCCCCTCAGTTTTTTGTTACAAAAATAACAATAATTATTTCGGGATACGAAAATCTGTAAAAAAAGTTTTTTCGACTTAATAAGATTTATCCTGATACATAACCCCAAAAAGCCGACAATTTTTGTCATCCACCAATGGCGCGCGTTTAATGAAGTGTAACGCATGACTTGTTGTTCAGCAGAAAGCAAATGTTTTTGAAGCTTAAGAGTAAACAAACCGCATGACAAATGCTTAAATTTTAACTCTTTTAATACATACGGATTATGTTTGGCAAAATCCGTGCGAGGGAGAATTATTAAAAGCATATTTTATACAAGCTAAAAGAACGATAGTGAGGGTAATCTATAGTTTTTACTCTTGTGCCAAACTGGTTATCAATGAAATCAAACACTATAAACAGAAAGTTGTGCTTCATGCGTAGAAACTCCCTGAACAAACAGGAAATATCTTTGAGAATGATTATCTTTGAAAGGTGTTTAATGTTGATTGAATGAAAGTTACAGAAAGAAAATATTTAGAACAATATTCAAAATTAATAGGTAATCAAATTTTAGATTTGATTAAAAAATTTGACTTTTCAGATTCTAAAGGTGGTTTTGAATATTTAACTAAAGCTTCAGCAGTATATTCATCTAATATAGAAGGAAATAGTATCGATTTGAATTCTTATATGAATTATGAGCTTAGTAAAGAGAAGTTTAAAGTTGGAAAAGAAATACAAGAAATTGAGAACCTAATTAAAGCATATAGATTTGCTCAGAAAAATAAACTAACTGAAGCAAACCTTTTAAAATGCCACAAAATAATATCAGAGACGTTATTGATAAAAAGCAAACGGGGAAAATATAGAATTGAACAGGTTGGGGTATTTGGAAAATCGGGTATTGCATATTTGGCTATTGAACCAGAGTTAGTTGAAAAGGAAATGAAAATATTTTTTACTGATATTTCTGAATTACTCAAAAGTAAGTTGACAGAAGAGGAAGTATTCTATTTTGCTTCATTTATACATTTGATATTCGTTCATATACATCCATTTAGAGATGGTAATGGCAGAGCGGCGCGTTTATTGGAAAAATGGTTTATATCAGAAAAATTGGGACAGAATTTTTGGAAAATTCCTTCCGAAGAATACTACAAAACAAATCAACTAAAATACTATGAGACAATAAATCTCGGAGTTAATTTCTACGAACTCAATTATGACAATTGTCTTGGATTTCTTGAAATGTTACCAAACTGTTTAAAATATTAATGCCCGAAAGCACAACAGCGTGTTTAAGCAATGGCGGGGTCTTCAAGTATTTATTCGTTTTCCCTTGCCCGTTAAGCCGGTGCACACTGATAGGTTGGCACTCCGCCTAACCACCACAGCTCTAACACACCATCCGTTGTATGCATAATATTCATTCCTATTTATGAAACTAAATTTCAAAGCTAAATAAAGCTGGAAAATATATTAAACGTCACGGGATAAATACATACAAGCACTTAACAATTAGAGATTAGCACAAGTTTCATTTGATTTTCGAAACCCAAAATTTTCTTAAACTTGCATAGGACAAGTTAAAACTATAAAAAAGTAGTTTTTGATTAAATCCTGGGCAATAAACCCTATTATGCCCTATATATATCTAACAATACTATCTTAGGATATCAATATTTTACTGCTTACGATAAAGAAGAACAAATTTCTATTTATAATTATAAGATTTTCTAATCCAAACGGCTTTTTAATTTTAAAAGTCGTTTGGATTAAAATTATCCCCTACTTTTGTTTTGATGAAAAGCGCATTTCAATATAGAAGGATACTAATAAACTAATGCCTCCAAAGAGCAGCACCGAAGCTCCAAATACAATACTGGCAATTTGTATTGCACCGGTTTCGTAGTCAAACATCATTCCTAAATTGGGATAAAGATTTTTCATGAGTATGAATCCTACCAACAATCCAAGCCCCACACCAATGAGCAAACAACCTGCTTTTAATGCCCCTGTTGAAAAATTATTAAAAATGCGAATAGGCGAAATTTGCTCCTGTTGCATAAAGCTTGCATCCAGCTTATCCCCTAGTTTTTCAATAATCTGTAAGCGTTCTTTACGTCTCACAAATAATTCGAATAATTTGTAAATTCCCAAGGTTATTGTTCCAACAACAATCGGGATAGTAATAAAATCCATCATAGCTTCACGTTTTTAATTTTATATTTTGTGACTTTTGACGCTGAATTGCATTTTTGGTTACAAGCTTAGAAACTTTTTGTCTTTTGTTAGCACCATAATTTTTTGGTCATATTAATTATCTTCGATGATGGCAAAGGCCGTTGTTGAATGAATGAGTGGATGCGAGAATGAATAGCTCAAAGTTTAAGATTAAAGGTTTAAAGTTTAGGGGTTGTTGGTCAATTACAATTCAGTCATCAATTTACCATTCACAATTCTCTTATCTTCAACCTCAAGCTTAATTCTGGATTGTCTTCGTTCGGTTGAATGCTTTATGCATAATAGGAGTGTAACCAGAACAAGATAGTTGCGTCTAAAAAAAATGGGACAACATACGGAAAAAGAATTTATAAGGCAGATAATCGATGGCGATACCGCCCTGTTTTCCGTATTTGTTGAGAAATACGCCGGAAAAATATTCGGTATGATTCATAAAATAGTTCAATCAAAGTCCGAAAGTGAAGATTTAACCCAGGAGGTATTTATTAAGGCATTTAATAACCTGAAAAAATACCAGGGAAAATCGCAGTTTTCCACATGGTTGTATAGCATAGCATACAATACAGCTATTTCAGCCACCCGCAAGAAAAAAACAATTGCTCCTGTGATAAGTGATTCGGTATTGAATGCTATAAGCGATGATAAGGTCGATGATTTACTTGATCGGGAGGACGATGAAGCACTTTTAGAAGAACTTGAAAAAGCCATACAACAACTTAATCCCGAAGAAAAAACTTTAATAACTTTGTTCTATTACAGCGACAAACAGGTTCAGGAAATCTCTGAAATAATGAATATATCGCTGTCCAATGTAAAGACCAAACTCTTCAGAGTACGGAGAAAATTGTTTACATTGATAAAATTAAACGATGATGAAGACAGATAAAGGTATTAGAAAAATTATGCAGAAAGCAGAAAATGAGTTCTTGACTTATGGATTTGAGACGAAGCTAATGAACCAAATCTTTCGTGAAGTTGAGAAGAATAAGTCCAGAGCAGAACGATGGGAAATTATATTGGTTTCGGCTATTTCGGTATTAATGATAATTGTTGTATTTGTTGTTTTAAAAGCTTACTTAAATATGCAATTTGACAGTGAGAATATTTTAAAAATCTTCTCTTTCGAAACGTACAGACCATTTTTCTTCTTTATATACATTGCTTTATTAGTATTACTACTTTTATTTGCAGATACCTTTTTCCGAAGATTAAAGCAAAAGGTTAAAGGGTAATGAAAATAACACACACCTTAGTATCCACTCGCCAAAATTGCAAATAAATTTCAGTAGTCTTTACTTTTGAAAAATGCCAGTTTACCATGATGATGTCAAAGGCATATTATTACAAAAAAAGCCGACTCTCACGTAAGAGTCGGCTTTTTTTGTAATAATAACCTATATTCGGCTTACTCAATAATATCCTTTCGTAATTTTAAAATGGCGTTTTGGAGTTTCTTTATTTCTGCCAACCATTTGTCGAGTTGTGCTTTTTCTGGTTCCGATTTGCCCTGGAAGCCTGCCGGAACACTAACCGAAAGGGAATCGAATACTTTTCGCAGTTCGTTTAGCTTTGCAATATATTCGTTTACGTTTTCGTTGTCGGAATATTCTTTGAGCATTACCATAAGGTTGTTGAGCGAATATTTCTGGTCGATAAGGCGCTCGAGAATTTCGTGGTCGCGGCTTTCAAGGGCAACAACGGTTCCTATATAAATGGCCTCTACCCATCCGCCCATAATTATTACCGACGCAGTGGCATAGCGTTCGTTTTCTTTAAGGTAGTTTTCGGTTTCGTAATATATTTCGTTGGCAATGGCAATAAGCGAATCTTTATTGGTGAGGTTTTTTTCGAAACGTTTGGCAGTTTCTTCAAAGTAGTCCTGCGGTATGCCAAGCTGAGACGAAAGGGTTTGCATGGCAGAAAAATAACGCCCGGCAATTTCGTATTGCTCGAACGCCCGGCAATAGCTAAGGTCAACTGCATATACCCCGAGGTTCATGGCTTTTTTATAGCTAATAATATAGTCGCTGGTTTTATCGTACGAGTTCAGAATTTCTTTTGTAAACACTGCGCCGGCAGTTTCAAATAACGATGACAGTTCCACCGACAGGTACATGTTGTAAAATATTGGTATTCCTGCACCTGTGGTGTCGATTTCAGTAAGTTTAGGTTCTTTTTCGCTTAAATCGATGCTGTCGAGGCCGTTTGTGCCGTTTTGCCTGTCGCTGTGCCTGCATGAAGTTATAATGATGGCCAAAAATAAGATAAAGGTAAATTTTGCTCTCATATCATTATTTATTTGTGTTTATTTTTTTTTTTTTTTTTATAAAAAAAT
>JAFGQZ010000027.1 GCA_016935435.1 Bacteroidales bacterium | reverse complement strand
TAATTTTTTTAAGCAAAAAAAAGTGTAACTAAATCGGGTTAACCTGCTTTAGCTCTAATTATTGTCAAAATCTATGAATAGGGCAGGTTAAGTGTTGCCCATTATAGTTTTCATTGCTATTTTTGCAAACCTTAGGTTTAAACCCCTTAAGAAAAAGAACCACAATATAACCAGGCAACAATGGAAGAATTGGCAAAAAGGCTTAGCGAAAAATTTAACAACTCTACAGCAGAAGAAATACTGAAGTATTTTATAGAGGGCAACGAAGGAAAAGTAGGATTAGCAAGCAGCATGGGCGCTGAAGATCAGGTTCTGACCGATATGATTGTTAAAATTGATAAAAACACTAAAATATTTACCCTCGATACCGGCCGGGTTTTTCCTGAAACTTACAAAGTATTAGACGAAACCAATAAGAAATATAAAATTAATATCGAGGTTTATTTTCCGGATAATGAACAGGTTGAAAATATGGTAAACACTAAAGGCATTAACCTGTTTTATGAAAGTGTCGAAAACCGGAAAATGTGCTGTAACATTAGAAAAACAGAACCACTCAAACGGGCACTAAAAGAAATTGACGTTTGGGTAACCGGCCTGCGAAAAGACCAGTCGGTAACCCGTTTTTTTACCCCGCTTGTGGAGTGGGACGAAGGAAACCAGGTAATTAAGGTAAACCCTTTGTTGAAATGGACAGAGAAAGAGGTATGGCAATACATCAGGAACAATAACGTACCTTATAACGTGTTGCACGACAAGGGGTTTCCGAGTATTGGGTGCCAACCCTGCACACGTGCCATTGAAAAAGGTGAGGATATCCGTGCCGGACGCTGGTGGTGGGAATTACCTGAGCACAAAGAATGTGGGCTGCATGTAAAATAATTAAATACAACTTTTATTTTTATACCAGATAATGGCTGGTATGTAATATAATATTGTGATACTTAGGCAGAGCACCCGCTAAACAATTAACACCAATGTTTTGGACGAGGGAAAACCTTAAGCCCCAGATATACAAATTGATCTATACCAATTGTTTATAATACTTGCTATTTTTCAGTTTCAGACTTAATAATTTTTCCTTTTTTACTAATTTCTAATTTGATAGTTTTATTTTCATCAGTTAAATCAATTCTGTAATATATCTCGTCATCATCATTTATGACAATCTTAATTTCGGTGATTTCCGAATTCTTTTTTTGTTCATTAACAGTTGTTTGAACAACTTGCGGTAGCTCATCAAATGATATATGAGTAGAGGTTTTTTCCCATGTTCCGTCCTCATCAATCTCTACAACAGTTTTTTTTCCTTCTAATTCGAACTTAATTTTATAATCACCTTTTGATTTTACTTCCCATGCCACATCTTCTACCTCCGGAAATTTTCTTTCAAAAGTCTCTGAAACTTTTTTAGGAAGAGTAGATTTCTGAGCAAAAATTGATGTACTAAAAAGTACTAAGCATAAAAATGCACCACAAAACTTTATCTTTTTCATATCTAATAGCATTAAAATTAATCTAATATTATCATTAAATGGATATACCAATGTATTATTCTTTTATCGGATAAAGAAATCCGATAGCAGTAATTTACACTTTGCACTACCGGTTTGCGTGCCAGAGCTAAGTCGGTTGGAGGAGTGTCAACCTATCAAGGTACACCAAGTTACATTTACGGAACATAAACGCCCAAAACCCTTACTATTGAATGCATGGCCGGTGTTATGTGTTGTGCACCGTTTTTTATTTTCTTTACGTCTCAATTAGTTCTAAAATCAATTTTGTCAGGATTTTCACATCACTGTTTATTGTACCTTGCATATATTGGTCATAAACATTTTTGTTGTCGGGTGGATTCAGATTTAAAGTCAAACCTTTCTCCGATGCTAATAATCTTAAAAATTCTCTTTGCGTTCGCCCGTTTCCTTCTCTGAATGGATGCAAATAATTTACATTATCCAAAATTTCAGCTAATTTCTCCGCTATCTGTAGTTTGTCTGCTTTTGATATGTTTTTGTAATCCGAAATTAATGTGTCAATGAAACGAAAAGCATTGTCAAAATGTGTCGTTGGAAAAAATTGTTTACCTGCTTTTCTTATCTCAACTTTTCGTCTTTCCCCAGCCCAGGAATAAACATCTTGAAATAAGTACCTATGAATACTCAAAAGACTATCAGCTCCTTTTATCTTGATAGGTTTTTCGTAAAGTTCTTGAATCCGTTTTGCAACAGCTCCACTTTCAAAAAAGAGTAAAACATCTGGGTCGGTTATGTCCGCTAAATTTCTGAGAATTCCAGTTTTAGGGTCAGTATAAATATAATCAAGATCAACGTATTTGTAAGAATCAGGCATACGATTTGTCCTTAGCAAATTTTATAAATTCTGACAATGTAATTTTTCCAATCAAATAATCTCGAATTATCTCAACACCTTTGGGAGTTGGTTTAAAACCTTCAAACATATTACTTCCGATTGCATTTGCGGTACTTTCCAAAGTTTTTAAATTGGGAAATTTCACTCCCATAATAGTCAGATTGTTACGGTCTATTTCTATAGTATTAAACATATCCTATCTGATTCAATTAATCATTACAAATTTAGTCATTTTCAGCTGATTAATCCTTGTATGCAGCGTTTTTTTCAAATGGTGCACAACAGTTTGCGTGTTAGAGCTGTGGCGGTTAGGCGGAGCGCCAACATATCAGTGTACACCGTCTTTACGGGCTGGGGAAAACCTTAAAATATTTGAAGCCCCTGGTATTGCTTATACCAGCTGTTACATGCCGTTAATTATTAATCTCTTCAATCATTTTCATTGCTAAATCATAATATGCTTGTTCATGTAAAGAACTTCTATTATTTGATTGCGCATGTTTATTTAAATAATAAAATGCCTTTTCATTATCGTGCAATTCATAGTATGCTTTTCCGTATAGATAATAATAAAACCAATTATCGTGATTGGAATTTTCGTCTAGTTTGTCTAGGATGTCAATTGCTGTTTCATACTCAGAATAAGAAATTAATTCATATACAATTCCTAAATATTCCCATCCTTTATAGTTATAGTCAACAATGTTAATCGATTTTATCCAATCGCCCATATCAATTACTCTTTTATGATAGTCAGGATTCGCTTTTAAAATCTCAAATAACAAATCATAAGCACTGAACTTTTTTTCATTATCATAATTCTCTCCTGTTAGAACTATTACCATTTCCAATTCTTCAATTACAAATATGTATTGATCACCATGTCCGCTTGCATGTCCAATATCTTTTATAAGATCTAATGCTGTCTCAAAATTCCACCATTGGAAACCATAGTTAAATTGATTAACAGCTGGTATATTATTTTCAAAAGATGCTTTTAACCATTCTTCTGAAATCAATTGTTGGTTATTCCAATTTCCTTTATTAAGCACAAGGTAACCAATCTTGGCCATATCAATAGGTCGCATATATAACCCTCCACCACAGTCTGTAATACCATTTTTTGAATCCCATCTAAATGTTGATATGTCAAGAGGATTGAATAAATTTTCAATAGCGAAATTTATAACACTCTTCCCTGTCTTTCTTTGTATGATTCCACCAAGAAGAATAGATGCCCCGCTATTATAAACAAATTGTGTTCCCGGATTATTTGCCATGGGTCTATTTATTGTATATTGAATCATATCATCACTTTGTTTTAATTGGGTATTTGAATTATTAGGATCGGAGTAGGGGATCCATTCATCCCATTCAAAACCTGCAGACATTGTTAATAAGTGCTCTATTGATATTGATTTTTTTCTTTCATCAAGATTTTCAATACTATAATCAGAAAAAATAGTATAAATCTTTTCATCAAGGGAAGTTATCTTTCCTTTATCTTTACTTATCCCCACTAGTAATGAGGCTACACTTTTCGTATCCGATGCAATATAATGCAAGTCAGATCTGCTCCACACACCATAATACTTCTCATAAATTAAATTATCTTGATGGATAATAATTAAGCTGTTGATACTTCCAAAATCTTCATCAACGATTCTTTGCTCAATTTCGTTAATAAAATTCTCATCAAAATTATGAGCTGAAAGAGTTTCCTTTTTAATAATATCTATTCCACTATAGTCCATGTTTTGCTCATCTTTATCACACGAAAAAGATGTTAGAAAAATCATTATCAATAAAAAGATATATAGTTTTTTCATTGTCAGTTTTTTAATGGCACACAACTAATATTTATACTCGTGGAAGTAAGTAATAATTAGCTCCTGCATAAATTGAGGGCAAATACATACCATTTTAATTACATCTAAACTGCTGAAAATATAACCCTGTTTCTCGTTAAATAACAATAACTTTTTTTGCAAAAAACTTTGAACTTTGAACTTTAAACTTTAAACTTTAAACTTTAAACTTTAAACTTTGAACTTTGAACTTTGAACTTTAAACTAATACCCCACCACCCATAATATACGCTCTTCATCGGCACATTTTTCGCAAAGCCTTATCAGCTCATTATTTATTAATAAAAGTTTGTCGAGACAGGTTTTCCAGTTTTCGGCCAGGTCCGGATCAGATTTTTTAAGTTCTTCCAATAGCTCAGCGCCCAAAAAGTGCGATGAAATATGTTTTTCAAACGAGTGGTATGAATTTAATTTTGCCAGGCCTTCGCGGTGCGATATCAGTTCGTTCCTTAAAGGGATAAGCTTTCGTGAGTTATATTTTGTAGGCCCGTAATATTCATATAGTTTATTGGCATTTTCAAAACAGGGCGAGTATAAATTAAACACAACACTATCGATATATTTCGATTCCTTGTCGCAACGCACCAGGGTTTCGTTTCCGCCGGTATAATTAAGCTCAACAAAGTTAAGGGCTTTCGCATCGTATATCTCCAGTCTCATAGCATTTGTGTTGGTTCTGTCTAAAATTATTAATAAATGTTATTATAACAAATATATGTTAAGAAAATCCTTTTAACATTTCTTTAATAGTAATAATTTTCGGGCATATTTCTGAAGGAACTTCATTATTGCAAATTCATAATCGGTTTCCGGCAGTTAAAATAAAACATTTATTAAAAAAAAAACAAAAGCCAACCTTCAACACAAAAAATTTTAAAAATTGAAACACACTAGCATGAACACATTAGAGGGCTTTAACCTTGTTGGCCACGAACTGGTTGAATGGTTAACCAGTTATTTCAGGGATATTGAAAAATTTCCGGTGAAACCCATCCTGAAACCTGGCGATATTGAGAAAACACTTCCGGGCGCCCCCTCTCTGGGGCCTGAAAATGCTAAAAATATTTTAGCCGATTTCAACAAAAAAATAATGCCCGGCATAACACATTGGCAACACCCGGGCTTTCATGCATATTTTCCGGCAAACAATAGTTATCCTTCGGTGCTGGCCGATTTTATTATTTCCGGGCTGGGGGTACAAGGAATGAAATGGGTTACTTCTCCGGCGGCAACAGAACTCGAAAAAGTGGTAATGTGCTGGCTGCGCCAAATGATAGGGCTGCCCGAAGAATTTAAAGGTGTGATAATGGACACTGCATCGGTATCGACCCTCTGTGCTGTTCTCGCTGCAAGGGAAAAAGCATCGGTGTACCGCATAAACGAACAAGGCTTTGAAGGGAAAGTTTTCCGGTACTACTGTTCTTCAGAAGCTCATTCATCGGTAGAAAAGGCCGTACGAATTGCCGGAATCGGAAGCAACAACCTGGTTAAAATACCGGTTGACAGCAATTTGTGCATGATCCCCTCCAAACTGTCGGAACAAATAGAAAAAGACTTAAAAGATGGTTTTGTTCCAAGCTTTGTTGTTGGGGCTATGGGCACCACTGGCACAGGCTCTGTCGATCCCCTGCAAGAAATTGCACAAATAGCCCGTAAATATAAATTATGGTATCATGTCGATGCGGCATTTTCCGGCAATGCCCTTATCCTTTCCGAATTCAGGAAAATGGTTAATGGATACGAAATGGCCGACAGCATAGTTTTTAACCCCCACAAGTGGCTGCTTACCAATTTCGATTGCTCGGCTTTTTTTGTGCGCGACCCAAAATTACTGACCAAAACCTTTAGCCTTGTTCCGGCATATTTGCAAACGGGCCACAACGACGAAACTGATTATAGTAACTGGAGCATACAGCTTGGGCGACGGTTCCGCTCGCTCAAACTTTGGTTTGTTATCCGAAGCTATGGCGTGGCAGGGTTGCAGGAAATACTTCGCAAACATATTGAACTGGGAAAATATTTCGAGGGCCTCGTAACTTCTTCTTCAGATTTTGAACTTGCCGCCCCCCGCAACTTAAACATTGTTTGTTTCAGGTTCACCGGTGGCAACCACCAACAAACCAACGAGCTTAACCAACAACTGATGGACAAAATTAACCAGACAGGAAAAATTTATATTTCCCACACCCTTATCAATGATAAGTTTGCCATAAGGTTTGTATGCGGACAAACCAATGTAGAGAAACGGCATGTCGATCTGGCATGGCAGGTTATCTCTGAAACCGCAAAACAGCTATTATAAAAAATTCTCAAAACATTTGTGCTATATCCTGTAAGAAAAAATAAACCTTAAAATGAACATTACTGAGCTTACTCCGGTTTTTAAAGATCTATATAAACAAATTACAAATTCCCAAGCTTTTGCCGTTAGCCGATTGCCAATATCAGGCTCAAACCGACTATATTTCCGAATCGAAGGTGAAAAAGGCAGCCTCATTGGCACGTACAACGATGATAAACCCGAAAACTATGCTTTTCTTTATCTGGCCAGCCATTTGAAAAGCCATGGGGCAAATGTCCCGGAAATTTATTATAAAGATTCTGATAAGGGGGTATATGTTCAGCAAGACTTGGGCGACAAATCGCTTTTCGAGTATGTGAACGACCCTGCTGTTGGCCCAGGCGAGATTTTATCGATGTACAAAAAGGTTATCGACCAAATGCCTGTTTTACAATACAAATCGGCCGCCAACCTCGATTTTTCTATTTGTTACCCCCGCGAATCGTTTGGGCGCCAATCGATGCAATGGGACTTAAATTATTTCAAGTATTTTTTTCTGAAAACAACTTATGTGCCATTTCATGAACAATTGCTCGAAGATGAGTTTCAAAAACTAATCGAGTTTCTACTGCAAGCCCCTTCAAATTTTTTCCTTTTCCGCGATTTCCAGTCGAGGAACATTATGTGGCATAAAAACCAGCCCTATTTTATCGACTTTCAGGGAGGAAGGCGTGGCGCCCTGCAATACGACCTGGCCTCGTTGCTTTTCGAATCTAGAACAAACCTTAACAACCAATTCCGCCAGCAAATACTCGATTATTACCTTGAGGTTTTTAGCCACTACGCTTTTTTTAAACCCGGTGAATTTTTAACCTATTACCCGGCATTTGTGCTTATACGGTTGCTTCAGGCGTTTGGGGCTTATGGTTACAGGGGCATTTTCGAGAAGAAGGCTTTTTTTGTGCAGAGCATAAACCCGGCCATCGACAGCCTGATTTGGGCCGCAGGCCAGGAAACAATTATGTCAAATTTTCCATATTTATGCCGGTTAATTGAATCGATAGAAAAAATAAGGCATAAATTCGAACAACCCGATATTAATAACGACCTTACCGTTTCCATTACCAGTTTTTCTTATCGCAACGGTATCCCCGACGACTGGTCGGGCAATGGAGGTGGCTATGTTTTCGATTGCCGGGTATTACATAACCCCGGAATTTACGAAGAATATAAGCTTTCTACCGGCAAAGACAAAGAGGTGGCCGATTTTATTGAGAAAGAAGCCGAAACAGCAGATTTTATTAACCATATCGAATCGATAATTGGGGCAACTGTAAAAAAATACCAACAAAGGGGTTTCAGCCATTTATCGGTTAGTTTTGGATGTACTGGCGGCAGGCACCGCTCGGTATTTTGCGCCGAAACAATATACCGGTACCTAAAAACGAACTTTGAGGTAAATTTGCGGTTATACCATCGCGAATTAAACTTAAGGGAAAGATATGACAAAACCCATGTGCCGAAAGCCTAAAAAAAAGATTAAGAAAATTATGGCTAAAGAAGTTGTTTTCCGATGCAAAGAATGCAAGAAAACAGCCCATAAAAAGAAACACTTGTGCAAACCAGAAAGGGTTTAAGTTTATAGTTCAAAGTTCAAGGTTCAAGGTTCAAGGTTTAGAATTATGGAAATCTGAAATTTATTCATTTCCTTCTTTTCTTTCAGTTTTTCATTTCTAAACCTTAGCCTCAACCTCATTCTTTCGCTCTACAATTTAAAGTTTATTGTTGCCTAAACACAAATGGTCATTTGTTTTTATTATTGCCCTATTAGCCGGGGACGACCCCTAAATGTTATAATTATTTTTACTACCTTGCCCTGCGAAAAAAAACTATTAAACCAATGAAAGAGAAAAAATCAATAAACTGGAATCTTATTGTTATTGCTATAATAGCCTCGACAGGCGGGCTGTTATTTGGTTTCGACACCGGAGTTATTTCGGGGGCACTGCCATTTTTAAAACAAAGTTGGGCGCTTACCACCGGGCAACAGGAATGGATTACAACAGCTGTGCTGGTTGGGGCATTTCTCGGTGCAATATTTGGAGGCAGGCTTACCGATATCTTAGGCCGTAAAAAAATTATTATTTACACTTCAATTATTTTTGCTATTGCCTCGATATTATGCGGAATTTCCCCCAGTCCTGCATTTCTAATTGTGAGCCGAATACTTATTGGGGTTGCAATTGGTATATCTTCCATAGCTGTGCCGCTTTATATTTCTGAGATTTCGCCGGCAAAAATCAGGGGTGCCCTGGTTTCGTCGTTTCAATTAATGATTACCATTGGCATTCTGGTATCGTACTTCAGCGATTTGGCCTTTGCCGATGAATCGAACCCCTTCTCGTGGCGATGGATGTTTTACGTAGGTGTATTTCCTGCCATTGTTTTATTTGTAGGTATGATATTTATGCCCGAAACCCCTCGTTGGCTCCTTAGCAAAGGACGTAACGAAGAAGGCGAAAAAGTGTTGAAAAAAGTCGAGAACCCATCAGATTTTCAGGACTCTCTTAAAAAAATTAATGAGGAAATTGAAAAAGATAAATCGGCAGCCCGGTTTAAAGATATTTTTGTTGCAACCTGGAAAACCCCTATATTTATTGCAATAGGCATTATGTTTGTCCAGCAGTTTGTAGGCATCAATACAGTAATATACTATGCCCCCACTATTTTCCTTCTTGCAGGTTTTAGCGGTGCCAAAGCTGCAATAGCTGCTACAGTGAGCGTGGGCACAATAAATGTTTTATCAACTGTGGTATCGATGTTCCTCATCGATAAACTTGGAAGGAGAAAATTGTATTTTATAGGTCTTGTTGGAATGTGCCTATCACTGGTAGCCTTAGGTTCGTTCTTTTTCTTTAAAGATACTCTGGGCGACTCATTAAAATGGGCAACCGTAGCCTCCATCTTAATTTATATTATTTTCTTTGCCCTAAGCCTTGGCCCTCTCGGATGGCTTATCATTTCAGAAATATTCCCCACAAAATACCGCGGGGTAGGCGTTAGCATAGGCTCATTCTCAAACTGGTTCTTCAATGCCATAGTGGCGTTTACATTTTTGAAACTTGCCTGGTTGTTTACAGGCGAAGGCATGGAAATTACCAAAGAGGTTATAGTTGACGGTATTGCTAAAACCGAAACCGACCCTAACCCTGCAGGTGCTTTCTTTATCTATGCTGCCGTTGCTATAATAGGTATTATCTGGGGGTACAAATATATTCCCGAAACCAAAGGAAAAACCCTCGAAGAAATTGAGGAACACTGGCGACAGGGCCGCCCTGCGAACAAACTTTAACCTGCCCCATTAAAAATATTAACAGTAGTAACCCAAACTGGTTACTGCTGTTTTTTATTGTATTTTTTTACCAGATTTATTACAATGGTGCTTAGGTTGTTATAAATGCAAAAAACAACAACAGTAATAAGTATGTGTTATATTTGAAAATATAATTTATTATATTTAAGCAGTTAATGTGCAAATTTTCGGAAAAGGCTGTTAACTTTAGATATTGAATGACATCATAGAATGGAAATAAAAAATATTCGCCTATTTAAAAACTGGTGGTTGTTATTGTTAAAAGGTTTAATGATAATAGCATTTGGTGCAATAGCCCTTATCTTTAAATTTCCCGATTTTTTTAAATTTAAGCTTTATGTAAATATCTTTCTCATTCTTATGCTTTCAAACGGTATTATTATACTGTTTGGCACTTTTTTTTACCCTAAGCACAACTCGCATTGGATATATTGGTTAATCGAAGGCATACTAGACCTTGTAATTGGCATTGCAGGAATTTTTATTATATACATGACCAATTTAGTTAAACCACATATATTAAACCTGTTTTTTGCCCAGATAGTTGCCCTCTGGGCTGTTTTACACGGGATAATTCATTCTGCCTCGGCACGCAGGTTAAAACAATACGTACCTACAGGCCAGATTGCTTTTGCCTGTGGAATAAGTGTTATTTTACTGGCGTTTGTTTTGTTATTGAAACCATTTTTCTCTTCGGCATCCGATTATATGTTTGTTGGCGGCTTCAGTATTGCTATTGGCTTACTTTTGGCATCAATATCAATTATTCTCCGCAAAATTTATTCCGAATAATCATCAGAACCTTCCGACCATAATTCAGGCCGTCTTTCTATAGTGCGCTTTATTGACTGTTCATGACGCCATTCGCCAATAAGTTTATCGTTCCCCGACAATAAAACATCAGGCACCTTCCACCCTTTATATTCCGAAGGCCGGGTATAAACCGGAGGTGCAAGAAGCCCGTCCTGGAACGAATCGCTCAGGGCTGAAGTTTCGTCAGAAATAACCCCGGGAATAAGCCGGACAATGCTGTCTGCGACAACTGCCGCGGCAAGCTCACCGCCGGTAAGCACATAATCGCCAATTGAAATTTCGCGGGTAATTAAATGCTCGCGCACCCTGTGATCGACTCCTTTATAATGCCCGCAAAGAATAATTATGTTTTCTTTAACCGAAAGGTTGTTGGCAATTTTCTGATCAAACTTTTCGCCATCGGGGGTCATAAAAATAACTTCGTCGTAATTTCTTTTCCCTTTTAAACTGCCAATAGCTTTATCAATAGGCTCAGCCATCATTACCATGCCTGCCCCCCCGCCAAAAGCATAGTCATCAACCTGCTTGTGCCTGCCGGAAGCATAATCCCTAATATTGTGAACATGTACCTCAACAAGATTTTTAGAAATTGCCCTCTTGAGTATTGAATGTTCAAATGGCCCCTTTAGCAATTCAGGCAAAACAGTTAAGATATCAATGCGCATGAATATTATTTTTTGGCAAATATAGCTATTTAAGAAGAGCCCGTAAATTAATTATCAGCCCATAGCATTTTCGGCCTTTACTTCGAGCATTTGTAATTCTTCATTAAACGAAACCTGCTTATGGTAGTTAAACTGATCGGCCAGCCAGGTTTTAAGCTCCCCGGCCTGACTTTTATGGATACTCAGCACCAGGTAATTTAAATCCCAACCAATAAATTCAGGGAACACCGACTTTTCGCGCCTTAAGAAATCGGTGGTGTTCACCTGTATCTCCTTAACAAGGCGTTGTACTGCCAGGTCGGGTTGTACCTCTGAAACAATATGTATATGGTTGCTGTGCCCATTAATGGCCAATGGCGTGCAGTGCTTACTTAAAAGCATAGCCCGGATGTAATTGAACAATATATCCTGGTTTACCCTGGTCAGAAATTTTTTGTCGCCTGAAGAAGCAATTATAATGTGATACGTACAATTAAAAAACGATTTCATATACCATAACTTTTAAGCAAAATTAAAAACTCAGGCCAATATAACTGCCATGCTTTGATAAATGGCAACAATAAATCGGTAAACGGAACCAAAACAGTTATATTTTGCCGGCACATATAAAATTACCCGAAAAAAAACCGAAAGCGAACAGAATATATCCCGAAATGAATATCTTCGTTAAGAATAAGTAAAAATCTTGTTGGTTTTGATGTTAATACTTATTTTCGTACCAGTATCGAAACTTTGAATAAATCAGTACAAAATGGCTGAAATTGACCCAAAAGACTCTGTTCTTAATGAACAATCCGGCAATACCGGAAATATAAATGAACCTGTTGCTGGCGAAACAAACGAAACCAGTAGTGAAAACACACAAAGTCTTAAACCGGATGATGAACTTCCCGAAATTTCAGAAACCCGGCAGGATAGCATTGACGATGAAAAACCTGTTTTACAGGCTGAAAAAGCTGAAGAGCAAGAACCCCCATTAGAAAAAGTATCGGAAGTTACAGAGGAGGATAACCTGAGTGCAAACAGTATAGAAGATAAATCATCGCCGGCAGAAGATATTCCTGAAACACTGCCAACTGATGTTGCCAGTAAACCAGAAGCAGCAACTGCCCCAGATTTAGACGTAGAAATACCAAAAGCTGAAGAACCAGCTAACCATCCACCAGCACTTTCAGAAATTAACCTTTCTGATATGGGAAAAACAGAGCTTGTCGATACCCTAAGGAAATACATTTCGGAATATCCTCTCGAATCAATTAAGGATCATGTCGAGGCCATAAAATCGGTATATTACAAAACACATAATGCAGAAATTGAATCGATAAAGGAAAACTTCATAGCCGATGGAGGCCATCCCGAAGATTTTAAAGTTGAAGAATCGCCGATAGATATCAATATGAAAGAGCTCCTTAATATTTATCGCGATAAACGAAACGAGTTAAGCCGATCTCAAGAAGACCAGAAAGAAACTAACCTTCAGGCCAAATACGATATAATTGAAGCCATTAAAGAACTGGTCAACAGCCAGGAATCGCTCAACAAAACTTTTCAGGATTTCCGCAACCTGCAGGAGCGCTGGCGCGAAATTGGGCCAGTGCCCCAAAAAAATGTAAAAGACCTGTGGGAAAGCTACCATTACCACGTTGAAGCCTTTTACGATTTTATAAAGATAAATAAAGAACTTCGCGATCTCGACTTTAAGAAAAACCTTGATGCAAAAATTGCCCTTTGCGAAAAAGCCGAGGAATTACTGCTTGAACCTTCTGTGGTTGAGGCTTTCAGAAAATTACAATTGTTGCACGACCAGTGGCGCGAAATAGGCCCTGTACCTTCCGACAAGCGCACCGAAATATGGGATCGCTTCCGCGATGCAACATCAAAAATAAACCATCGGCACCAGGAATATTTTGTAACCCTTAAAGACGAACAAAAAAGCAACCTGCACGAAAAAACAGCCCTTTGCGAAAAAGCCGAAGCACTTGCTGCAATTGAAATCGACAGCGCAAAAGACTGGGAAGAAAAATCAAAAGAGCTTATTGAACTTCAGAAAATATGGAAATCCATTGGCTTTGCCCCGAAAAAATATAACACAAAGGTTTACGAGCGCTTCAGGGCAGCCTGCGACAGCTTTTTCGACAAAAAACGCGAATATTTTGCACAAAACCGCGAAGAACAGGAAAATAACCTTCAGTTAAAAACAGAGCTTTGCATACAGGCCGAAGCCCTTCAAAACAGCACCGACTGGAAAAAAACCACCGACGAACTCATTCGGCTGCAAAAAAGGTGGAAAACCATTGGGCCGGTGCCGGTTAAAGTGTCTGACAAAATATGGAAGCGTTTCCGTGCTGCCTGCGATACCTTTTTTAATAACAAATCGAAATTCTTTGAAAATATCGATTCGACTTACGAAGAAAACCTTAAACAAAAAGAAGAACTGATTAAGGCCATTGAAAACTTCGAACTTTCGGCCAACGAAAACCAAAACCTTGAACAACTCAAGGAATTCCAGCGGCAATGGTCCGAAATTGGATTTGTGCCCATTAAACAAAAAGAATCCATACAGGAAAAATACCGCGAAATTATCAATAAAAAGTTCGACCAGTTAAAGGTCGATGATGAAGAAAAGTCGATTCTTAAATTCAGGAACAGGGTCGAGGGCATAGCATCGAAACCAAATTCCGACAGGCGCCTCTCGGTAGAACGCGATAAACTCTATACAAAGCTTAAACAACTCGAAAACGATATTACCCTTTGGGAAAACAACATTGGTTTCTTTGCCAACTCCAAAAATGCCAAATCAATGATAAACGATGTCGAACAAAAAATTGAGGCAGCAAAAGTGCGCATAGAGCTAATTAAAGAGAAAATTAATATTATCGACGATATTGAATAATACAGAAACTCACCTAAATGTTTTTCTGCTTTTCAATTAATTGTTTTACTTTTGCCTAATCAAAACCTGCCAATTTTTAGTTTGGAAATAGGCAGGTATTGTTTTTTATTCGATATATAATATTTTAAAATTTATAGTTTTGTCGTCAACAAAATACATATTTGTAACCGGGGGGGTTACATCATCATTAGGCAAGGGCATTATATCAGCTTCGCTGGCCAAATTGCTTCAGGCCAGGGGCTATTCAGTAACTATCCAAAAACTCGACCCCTATATAAATGTCGATCCCGGAACATTAAACCCTTATGAACATGGCGAATGTTATGTTACCGAAGACGGTGCAGAAACCGATCTCGACCTGGGGCATTACGAACGGTTTTTAAATGTACCTACATCGCAGGCCAACAACATTACCACCGGGCGTATTTACCAATCGGTAATAAACAAAGAGCGCCGTGGCGATTACCTGGGAAAAACAGTACAGGTTATTCCGCACATCACCGACGAAATAAAAAGGTGCATTTTATTGTTGGGCACTAAAAATAAATTCGATTTTGTAATTACCGAAATCGGTGGCACTGTGGGCGATATCGAATCGTTGCCATACATTGAGGCAGTACGCCAGCTAAAATGGGAACTCGGATCGTTCAACACTCTGTATATCCACCTTACACTTGTGCCTTACCTGCAAGCCTCTGGCGAACTTAAAACCAAGCCCACACAGCACTCGGTAAAAGAACTGCTCGAAAACGGTATTCAGCCCGACATTTTGGTATTGCGCACCGAAAGGGAGCTTACCGACGATTTAAGGCGAAAAGTTGCGCTTTTCTGCAATGTCGATCACGAAGCTGTTGTACAATCGATTGACGTATCGACCATCTACGAGGTCCCGATACTTATGCAGAAAGAAAAACTCGACCTTACAGTTCTTCAGAAATTAAGGCTCGACACAAACCAGAAACCCGATTTAGAGCCCTGGAAAAACTTCCTGAAAAAATTAAAAAACCCGAAAACAAAAGTTAAAATCGGCCTTGTCGGAAAATATGTTGAATTGCCCGATGCATACAAATCGATTAATGAAGCCATAAAACACGCCGGGGCAATAAACGAATGCGACGTTGAAGTAAAATATATCCACTCCGAAAATATTGATGAAACCAATGTTGAAAAAGAACTTAAAGGGCTAAAAGGATTATTGGTTGCCCCGGGTTTTGGCGACCGCGGCATAGAAGGGAAAATAGTTTCGGTGCGTTACGCACGGGAAAACAATATACCTTTTTTTGGAATATGCCTGGGCCTGCAGTGCGCTGTGATAGAATTTGCCCGCAATGTACTTCATTTCGATAAGGCCCATTCAACAGAAATGTCGAGAAAAACCCCGTATCCTGTTATCGACCTTATGGAAGACCAAAAAGGCATAACCGAAAAAGGTGGAACAATGCGTTTGGGTGCCTACCCGTGCAAAATAAGCCAGGGCACCAAAACATTTGAAGCATACCAAATTGAAGATATCCAGGAGCGGCACCGCCACCGTTATGAATTTAACAATTTGTATATCGACGAATATAAAAAAGCCGGAATGGTACCTGTTGGTATTAACCCCGAAACAAACCTGGTAGAAATTATGGAGATACCCTCACATAAATGGTTTGTTGGCGTTCAGTTCCACCCCGAGTATAAAAGTACCGTAATAAACCCGCACCCTCTGTTTGTAAACTTTATTAAAGCAACTATTTCTTAAAAAACGACACATAGCCAATGGACAGAAATTCGATTATTGGAATAATATTAATAGCAGCTATTTTTATTGTAATGGGCATTTTTAACCAGCCCGGAAAAGAAGAACTCGAACGCAGAAAAATTTATAACGACTCGGTTGCAGCCGTAAGGGCACAACATGAAGAGCTCAATAAAACCAAACTTGCCGAACCTGATAGAACAGCCCAGGCTGCCGATTCTCTGGCATTAATTGCCAGCTCGCAACGATATGGCGAGTTTGCCGCAGCTGTTTTTGGGGCCAACGAGTTTTATACGCTCGAAAACGAGCTCATTGCCGTTACTTTTTCAACAAAAGGCGGGCGCCCATATTCGGTAAGGCTCAAAGATTACCGACGCTTCGATTCAATGCCGCTAGTTCTGTTCGACGGCGACACTACCGTATTTAATATCAATTTCTATTCGCGTACCAATGCCCCCGTAGCAACCAATAATTTGTACTTCAAAGCCGACTCTGCGCTTTCTAAAACAACCCTCGCCACAGATGGGCCCGAATCGGTTAAGTTCAGGCTAACAGGAGAAAACGGCCAGTATCTTGAATACACATACACCCTGAAGCCCAACACTTACCAGCTCGACATGCAAATGGCGTTTCATGGCATACCCGATCCAACCAATCGTATGTCTAACCTCGAACTAAATTGGGAAATACTGTCGCCGCAACAGGAAAAAGGCTGGACTAACGAGGCCACCTATACTTCGCTATACTTTAAACCATCAAACGATGATGTTGAATTTTTTAACGCACGCTCGAAAAAAGATGTCCAGGAGAAAGAAATTCCTACCCAGGTAGAATGGATTGGCTATAAAGATCAATTTTTTGCGTCGGTGCTAATGGCTTCCGACCAACCTTTCTCTAATGCAGCAATGCAATCGGTTAACCAGCCCGAAAACAGCAAATACATAAAACACTTTAAATCGGTAATAGGTTTGCCCTTTTCGGCAGAAAAAAACAACGCGCTTTCTGTAAGCTTTTTCTTTGGGCCGGTGAAGTATAAGCTACTAAAAAAGGAATATGCCGACCAGCAACTGCACGATATGGTATCGGTTGGAAAAAGCATTATTAAATGGATTAACCAGGGCATTATAATAAACATTTTCAACTGGTTAAACAAAAGTATTGCGAACTATGGCATAATCATCCTGTTATTGACAATTATTATCAAACTTATATTATTGCCCTTAACTTTCCGTTCGTACCTATCTCAGGCAAAAATGAGGGTACTCAAACCTATGGTCGATGAGGCTGTATCAAAATATCCGAAAGAAAAAGCCATGGAAAGGCAACAGGCAACAATGGCTATCTATAAAAAAGTTGGCGTTAGCCCCCTTGGCGGTTGTTTGCCCATGTTACTGCAAATGCCCATACTTTTTGCCATGTTCAGGTTTTTCCCCACTTCAATAGAACTGCGCCAACAGGGCTTTTTATGGGCAACCGACTTATCGACCTACGATTCAATTTTTGAATGGAGTGCCCAAATACCAATTTTAAGCAGTATTTATGGTAACCATATCAGCCTTTTTACTATTTTAATGACCGTTACCACACTGCTTACAATTAAAACCAGCGGAAGCGGGCAAATGAGCGACCAGCAAATGCCCGGCATGAAAACTATGATGTATATTATGCCTATTACTTTCATGTTCTTCCTGAACCGGTTCTCGGCAGCCCTTACATATTACTATTTTCTGGCCAATATGATAACTTTCGGGCAGAATTACCTGTTTAAAATGTTTATCGATGAAAACGCCCTTTTGAAAAAGCTGGAAGCCAAAAAGGCTAAACCTCACAAAAAATCGAAATGGCAACAGCGAATTGAAGATATGCAAAAGATGCAACAACAACAGGCAAAAAAACGAAAGTAACCCTTGCTGCAATAAGTAAACGGATATCTGTTTTGCAGTGGTTGCATAAAGAACCCGGCAATTAGGCTGGCAACACTTATTTATTGTGAATAATTCACGTTTTCAATTACAATGGATAAACTGCTTAACATAGTATTTCTCGACTCGTCAACTATTGGCGAGGTGAAAACCATTGATAAAATTGCTTCTCTGGGAAAATATGTTTCGTACAGCACCACATTGCCATCGCAAAGAATTGACAGAATAAAAGGCAATAATGTTGTAATTACCAACAAGGTAGTTATCGACAAAGAAGTTATAGATGCCTGTCCCGAACTAAGGTTAATTTGCATTGCAGCCACCGGTATGAACAATGTTGATTTGCCGTATGCAGCCCAAAAAGGAATTGTGGTTAAAAATGTTGCAGGCTATTCTACAGAAAGCGTTGCCCAGCATTCTTTCTCGATGCTTCTTTACTTAATGTCGAAAATGCAGTATTTCGACAATTACGTTAAAACCGGCGAATACAGTAAAAGTGCCATATTTACTCACCATGGCCGCTCGTTTACTGAACTAAAAGGACAACAGTTTGGCATTATTGGTTTGGGGACAATTGGTAAAAGGGTTGCCGAAATAGCCGGCGTTTTTGGGGCAAAAGTCGTTTATTACAGCACATCCGGAGAAAACACAAAAAGCCCCTACCCTCTCCTTTCTTTTGGGCAGTTACTTGAAACATCCGATATTATTTCGGTGCATTGCCCACTGAACGAAAAAACAGAGGGCCTCATCGGCTACGAACAGCTAAAAAAAATGAAGCGGTCGGCAATACTTTTAAACACAGGACGGGGCAAAATTGTCGATGAACCAGCCCTGGCGCAGGCCCTCGATGAAGGCCTTATTGCTGCTGCCGGCATAGATGTACTGGAAAAAGAACCAATTGAAGCAAACAGCCCCCTGCTGAAAATTAAGAACCCCGAAAAGATTTTGATAACCCCGCATATTGCCTGGATTAGCGAAGAAGCCAGGGAACAGCTTGTAGAAGGAATTTTCCAAAACATCGTAAACTGGCAGAACAAACAATAACCGGCGTATCTCCAATGGATGCAGAAACATTAGCCGCCATTTATAAAGAATCGGCACAACGCTCGAAGGAAAACAACATAATTTCGAACAGCAATATCCTGCCAAAACGCCTGACTGATAAAGAACTCGAAAATGTTTCGGCTGTTAACGCCGAATTGCTGGAACATGCCATACCTGTCATCCACCATCTTTTCAACACATTCGAAAGGCAACAAAAACTTTTTACCATACTTACCGATTCTGAAGGCGCTGTTTTGCACATTTCCGGCGACACCTCCCTGCTTTTTGCCGTCGACCAAATAAACCTGAAATCGGGGACTGTTTTATCGGAACAATACGCAGGAACAAATGCCGTGGCACTTGCACTTATCCATAAACATATTTTCTTCGTTAAAGGATGCCAGAATTACATTGAAGCCCTTAAAAGCCTCGACATGGCTTGTGCACCGGTTATAAACTATAACAACAGGTTATCCGGGACTATTTCAATAGCCACAGAAAATGGCAACTTAAACCCCGGCATACAGGCGCTTGTGGCTATGACAGCCCATGTTATTGCCGATCGGATATGGAACAACCTTATTCAAAAGCAACTCAACAACGAGCGCCAATATGCCTTTAATATTATCAATAACCTTACATACGGATTGTTTGCCATAAACCTCGAACAAAAAATTTACTGGGTAAACGATACAGCCTGCCGGGCAATAAATATCCGCAGGACACACCTGCTCAACAGGGATATGATAGATTTTCTGCCCGACTGGGAAATAATCAGGCAAGAACTCGACTCCGATAAAATAATAACCGATGAAGAGCACGATTTAGTGTTTTCAAACTCGCAAGAGAAATACATCATCAATGCATATTCAATAAAAGGATTAGGTAGCCAGCTTTTGGGCTACGTAATTACCATAAGGCCGTTTAGCCGAATGATGAAAATAATCGGGCGCTATTCGTCCAGTAATGCTTTCTTTTCGTTCAAAGATATACTGGGACAAAGCGAAGCAATGAAATACGCTGTTAACATGGCAAAAACAGCCGCCCGGAGCCCCTCAACAATACTAATTACCGGCTCCAGCGGAACCGGCAAAGAAGTGTTTGCCCAAGCCATACACAATGCCAGCAACCGAAAAAACAACAATTTTATTGCTATCAATTGCGGGGCAATTTCTTCTACCTTAATCGAAAGCGAACTCTTCGGTTATGAAGAAGGTGCGTTTACCGGGGCACTGCGAAAAGGAAAGCCCGGAAAATTTGAACTGGCCGATAACGGTACCATCTTTCTCGACGAAATTGGCGATATGCCACACGAAATGCAGGTGAAACTGTTACGGGCCATTCAGGAAAAAAAAATCACAAAAGTTGGCGGAAGCAGGGAAATACCCATTGATGTAAGGATAATAGCCGCAACCAACAAAGATTTACCATTGGAAATTAAGAAAGGCTCTTTCCGTACCGACTTGTATTACAGGCTCAGTGTTGTGCCAATACACCTGCCATCGTTGCAACATCGTACCGACGATATTCCTCTGCTGATACGCTTCTTTCTGAAACAAAAAAGCCAATTGCTGAACAGGCCCATTCCAGAAATTGATAAAGGCACATTACAACATTTGCTTAATTATTCGTGGCCCGGCAACGTAAGAGAGTTAGAAAACACCATAGAGAAAATCGTTCTCTTCTACGGCCAACAGGAAATAAAAAACCTGCTACCCGACAATGCAATAAGCAACCCGCCCGGCCATGTTAAAAGCAATAACCACGAGACATTGCCTGTTGAGCCCCTGATGAATGTCGAAAAACAGGCCATAGAGAATGCGCTGCAGCAAACCGGTTGGAACATTGCAGCTACGGCCAAAGCTTTAGGCATTGGACGAAACACCCTGTACGAAAAAATTAAAAAACACCACATTGTCCGATTAAATTTTACCAAAAGTGTCTAGATTTTAGACGCGAGGCAAAAAAAAGAGAAACAAGTGCCGTTCGAATTTCGAACACTGTACATATTCGGTACACAATTAAAACACAAACTGTATTGTTTTCGAACACTTACTAATTGCACTGCTTTCTTAAGCACTGTGTTATATGTTGATATTTAATTTATTACAATTTATGGCATAGTTTTATTATACCATCATCCTAAAAGCTACAGAAAAATGGATGATATGATTGAAATTGTTGTGTGCATGGGCAGTTCGTGCTATAGCCGCGGAAACAACGAAACTCTTACAATAATAAAAGATTTCTTAATTGAAAACGGCTTAGACAACCAGGTTGTTTTCAAGGGCGAACTCTGTTCGGGGCTCTGTAAAAACGGGCCAAACCTGCGTATTGGAAAATCGATTTACAGCACAGTCGATTCGGTGTCGGTTACGGCCATACTTGCCGAACATTTTGGAATTAAAGCATAACCGACAGTCATGCAGGTACATCCTATTTACACCGAAGCCAATAACTGCCAGGATTGTTACAAATGCGTACGCGAGTGCCCGGTTAAAGCCATAAAAATTGAAAACCATAGCGCCTCTGTTATTACCAGCCGGTGCATTTATTGCGGCCACTGTACAACTATTTGTCCGGCAAACGCCAAGAAAGTCAGGGAAGATATCAAAACGGTAAAGTATTATTTCGAAATGGGGTATCCGGTAGTTGCATCTCTTGCGCCATCGTTCAGGAGCGAGTTTAGCGAATATTCCGACAGGGCTTTGGCCGGGGCTTTGCTCAAACTGGGGTTCAGTTATGTATCGGAAACAGCACTGGGGGCCGAAATGGTCTCGGAAACGGTTAACAATTGGCTGCAAACCTTACATGGCGGGGTGTATATTTCATCGTGCTGCCCGGTAATTGTCGATTTGATTAAAAAATATTATCCCCAGCACAACCATCAAATTGCACCGGTAACAACACCTATGCTGGCTCACGGAAAATACCTCAAGCAACTTCTGGGCGCAAATACCCGGGTTGTATTTATCGGCCCCTGCATTGCCAAAAAGAAAGAAGCCGAAAAGAATAAAGGTGCTGTTGATGTGGTTATTACATTTGAAAAGCTCAGGGATTGGTTTCAGCAATCGGGGATTAACCCTGCCGAGAGCCAAGGTGCGTCTGATAATTTCTACCCTCACAGCCCGGGAAAAGGCAAATTATACCCGATTGACGGGGGCATGATTAGCACCCTGAACCGGGGCGCAACACTTACCGATACCCGCTATATGTGCTTCTCCGGGCTTGGAAATGTAATTGATATACTGCAAAACCTTGGCTCGTTCCAAAGCAGTTCAACAGTATTTCTTGAACTATTAGCCTGCAGTGGCGGTTGCGTTAACGGCCCTGTTACCTCCTCAAAAAAAAACACAGTTTGGAAACGTAGCGATATTATTTCAGCCTGTAACAAAAACGAAAAGAAAACCAAATGGGATGCGAACCCCGGATTTTCGCTATACAACAACTTTAATTACATACAAACTGTAGATAATGCCGCCTATACGCGGGAACAGATATGCGAAGCCCTCAGGTCGGTGGGAAAATACTCCGAAAAAGACGAACTTAACTGCAGTGGCTGCGGGTACGAGAGTTGTGCCGATTTTGCCGCTGCTATGCTCAACAATATTGCCGAACCAACCATGTGTGTATCGTATATGCGGCAAACAGCACAACGACAAGCGTCTCTGCTGATGCAAAAAATGCCCTATGCAGTAGTATTGGTCAACGACCAGCTTAAAATTATCGAGGCAAACCAAAATTTTGCCAGCATGCTGGGAACCGACACAGAACTGGCCTTTGGGGCCAAACCCGGCCTGCCTGGTGCCGACCTCTCGAAAATATTGCCAGAACACCGGTATTTCAACAACCTTTTAAAAACCGGCAGCGAACTTATTGAAAAAGACATAAGGGTGAACGGCCAGGCTGCCCACCTTTCTATTTTCACCATACATAAACACAAATTGGTATGTGGCATTATGCATACGTTTAGCAATGGCGATATTTCAAAAACCGAACTGGCACGGCGCACAAGGCAGGTTATCGGACTGAACCTGAAAACAGTACAAAAGATTGCCCTGCTCCTTGGCGAAAACGCTTCGCAAACCGAAGCCCTGTTAAACTCTTTAATCGATGTTAAAGAAAATGGAAAATAACACCGGCAATTTTTATATTGATGTGGCCAGCATTCAGAAAGAGAAGCATGCCAACGAAATCTGCGGCGATGTTTTTCTTACAAAAAAAGTGAGTGCCGAAGACCGGACAATAATAGTCCTGTCCGACGGGCTTGGCAGTGGTATCAAAGCAAATATCCTGGCATCGGTGACCGCATCAATGGCCGTCAACTTTACCAGTATGAATGCCCCTCTTGCCCACACTGCCGAAATAATTTTAAGTACCCTGCCTGTCGATCGCGAACGTAAAGTGGGATATTCGTCGTTCACCATTATCGACATAGAAGCCGGGGGCACCATTCATTTTGTAGAATATGGCAATCCTGAAATACTCTATTTCAGGGAAAATGAAACATTGGAACTAAAGAAAACGCCGGTTACCATAAAAAACCGGTTTCGTTTAAAGCAACCTCTCTTTTATAGCAATTGTACGGGCAGGAGAAACGACCGTATTGTTGTTTGCAGCGATGGCATTTCGCAATCGGGCATTGGCAGCAGGGCTTATCCGTTTGGCTGGGGCATTAAGAATGTTAATGCATATATAAGGGATGAAATTTCCAGGCACCCAGGAATTTCATCGTTCGACCTATGCCGGAAGCTTCTGGCTAATGCAATTGCAAACGATACTTTTAAAGCCAAAGACGATATTACGGCAGGTGTTGTTTACCTGCGCGAGGCCCGTAGGTTAATGGTGTGCTCAGGGCCCCCATACGATGAAAACAAAGACACGATGCTTGCACGGGATCTCGACAGGTTTGCCGGCACAAAAATTATTTGCGGGGGAACCACAGCCAATATAATTGCACGTGAAATGCACCGCGAAATATGCACCAATTTATCGCATACCAGCTTTCAGCTGCCGCCGGTATCGTCGATGGATAATATAGACCTGATTACCGAAGGAATTTTAACTCTTGGCAAAGCACACCGCTTGCTGGAAGAAGGCTTTAAGCCCGATTTGGTTTCAAAAGACCCGGCAGTTATGCTCTGCAACCACTTCCTGCTGCACGACGAGATAGTATTTGTGGTTGGCACAAAAGTAAACGAGGCCCATCAGGATCCTTCGCTGCCCGTTGAGCTGGAAATCAGGCGAAACGTAATAAAAAAAATAGCACGCGAACTCGAAGACAATTATTTAAAAACAATTAACATAAACTATATATAGCAACTGACATGACAGAAATAACTATTTGCTCCGGAACACTATGTTACATTATGGGAGGAGCCGATATTTTCGAAATCGAAACCAAATTATCGGAAATGTACAACGATAAAATACGCATTAAAGCATCGACTTGTCTGGGCTTTTGCGAAGGGGAAAACAAGCAGAACCCTCCATGCGTTATGGTTGGCAACGAATTAATTCCTGATGCCACCATTGAAAAAATTATAAACCATCTGAAAAGGTTATATACACGATGAGCTTTATCAACAATGCAACATTGATCCGTCGCGACATTTTGTCTAAATTGATTAAACTTCAATTAAATGGCAATATTGGCGAAACCGACAGGATACCTTTGCTTATAAGGCCAAAAAATGGAAATGCGAGCCGCTGTTGCATACATAAAGACAGGGCTGTGTTGAAATATAAGATTATGGGGTTGCTGGGGTTCGACACATCCGACGAAACCGACGAGCTAACACCCCTGCACAAGTACTTTATGGAAATGCTTGAAAACCATCGAACGGTAAATAAAATTCTTTCGGTGGTTGACGAAGCCTGCAGCTCATGCGACAGCGGCAACTTTGTGGTTACAAATATGTGCAGGGGCTGTGTTGGCCGCCCCTGTATGCTGAATTGCAATAAAAACGCTATTGATTTCTATAAAGGGCAGGCTATAATCGATAAGGAAAAATGCGTGAGCTGCGGCCTCTGCCAAAAGGCCTGTCCGTACCATGCTATTATTTATACGCCGGTGCCATGCGAAGAGGCGTGCCCTGTAAAGGCTATCAATAAAAACAATAATGGCAAAGAACACATCGACGAATCAAACTGCATATACTGCGGCAAATGTACCGAGGCATGCCCTTTTGGGGCAATTGTTGAGCGTTCCGATGTTTTTCTTGTAGTACAAGGCATTCAAAAACAAAAAAAAACGGTGGCCCTGGTTGCCCCAGCCCTGGCAGGACAGTTTAAAACCAATTTTGGCAACATTATCGATGCCATAAAGATACTTGGTTTCGATGCTGTGATTGAGGTTGCCGAAGGCGCTGAAATAACCACCCAAAACGAGGCGGCCGAATGGCAACACAAAACAGCCAATGGCCAGCCGTTTATGACCACGTCATGCTGCCCCTCGTTTGTTAACTTGGTCGATAAGCATATTACTGACTTAAAACCATTTGTTTCCGGTACAAAATCGCCTATGTTTTACTCTGCTCAGTTGGCAAAACAAGAATTCCCCGGCGCCGTAATGGTATTTTTCAGTCCGTGCCTTGCAAAAAAACACGAAGCGCAGCAGGGGGGGCTTATCGATTATGTAGTAAGTTTCGAAGAATTGGGCGCATGGATGCTGGCTAAGGGTATCGAAACCGGAAACAGCAATTTGCCGCCTGCGCGTAACCTGGCCGGCTGCGACTCGAGGTTATATGCACTGGCAGGAGGTGTAACCAACGCCGTTAAAAATTATCTGCCCAATAATTCCGGGCTGAAACCATTTAACATAAACGGGCTGGGTAAAGAAGAAGTTCGTTCATTAAAGGCTTTAACCCATAAAACCCCCGATTTTAACTTTCTGGAAGTTATGAGTTGCGAAAACGGGTGCATTGGCGGGTGCAACACAATAGCAAGGCCGAATATAGCCCGCCGCCAGATTGAAAATGAAATGCAAAAACACGATATTAAAAAAGCTGTTTAGTAAATGCGGCAGACATGTTCTTACAACGGGCAGGCATTTTTGCCTGCCTTTTTTCATATAGGCCAAAGCAAAGAGCGGGATGTTTCAGTAAAATCCCGCCCTTAACTACACACTTACTTATATAAACCTAAACCACTAAAAAAAACCAATAATTGCCCCACCAATTGTGTAGGCAGTTATATAAAATAGCGTATTAATAAGAAAAAGTCGTCGGCTTTTTCCTTCATATACATAATTCACAGCCGTTTGAAAACCAATGAGCAGCGCCAGCACAAAACCGGTGATGGCCCCATTTGACCAACCACTGCTATGGGTGAGTTCTATGATGACAGCAATGGTAAAATAGATAAAAACAGACAAGACCATTCCTGCCAGAATGCCCCGGGTTGCCTGTTTTTTGTCTGTTTCGCGTAAGTCAATGCCAATATCTTCGGCCCATTTTTTTCCGAACATTATGGGGGAATACCATAAAAAACCCCATACCTGGTTTATTAGAGCAGCAAACAATATAGCCAGGTAATTCAGGTCGGCTAAGCATATACCCATGGCCTTGTTTTTAATAATTGAATCCCTAATATACAAAATATAAAACAATTAACCACTTTTTTTATTTCTGATAATTTTATTGGCCCAACCGCAGCCCATCTGAGGAAAAGCAGCAAAAATAATTGTCATGCGATAAAGAAAAGCTAGTGCTAAAATGGCAAAAAACTGCTAATAAGCTGCACCAAAAGTTTGAAGAAAAAAAATACAATAAACCCACTTTTTTTTATCAATTATTTAATAATATTTTTAAATTTGCACGCCCGTAAGAATTCGGACATGTTCTTTGAGCAATCTATTTTAAATGTGTTTTAAGCTTATTTTAAACCGGCATGCTTGTTGGTTTATACATAGGGTTGAAACATAAAACAAAAAAAATTCGCCCAGATGGTGAAATTGGTAGACACGCTAGTTTCAGGGACTAGTGGCCGCAAGGCTGTGCAGGTTCGAGTCCTGTTCTGGGCACGCTTTAATTTTAAAGTTCAAAGTTTTTAAGTTGAACAAAAACATATAACTTTGAACTTTAAACTTTGAACAAAAAACGCCCAGGTGGTGAAATTGGTAGACACACTAGCTTGAGGGGCTAGCGCCCGTTTAGGGTGTGCAGGTTCAAATCCTGTCCTGGGCACAAAACCGCTGAAAACCAGCGGTTTTTTCATTTAAGGGTATAGCTTCAGAAAAATGCCAATAATAATTACCTTTATTGGGTTTTCATAAAAAAACGCCACAGAGCATTAGTTTGAAGGATGAAACCAACAATAATTTTTCCGGATCCAAACTCAGCCGATGATGATGGCATGCTTGCAATAGGCGGTGAATTATCACCCGAATTTATTTTATCGGCCTATATACAGGGCATTTTTCCCTGGTTTAACCCTGGCGACCCTATACTATGGTGGTCGCCTAACCCCAGGCTGGTATTGTTCCCCGGCAACTTTAAAATAAGTGGCAGCCTAAAGCAACTAATACGTAGTGGTAAATTTACCATTAAAACAGATACCTGTTTTGAAGATGTAATTGAAAATTGTTCCATGGCGCCCCGGCACGGGCAAAATGGCACCTGGATTACTGAAGAAATGAAAAAAGCCTATATCGGTTTATATCATCTGGGTTTTGCACATTCATTTGAAACCTTTCAAAACGAAAACCTGGTTGGCGGTCTTTATGGCTTATCAATTGGAAAAGCTTTTTTCGGGGAATCGATGTTCTATAAGTCTTCCGATGCCAGCAAATTTGCATTGTTCCATCTTGTAGAATTTTGCAAAAAGAACAACTTTGAATTTATCGATGCACAGCAGCCAACAAAGCATTTAAAAAGCCTGGGCGCCATTGAAATGGAACGCCCTGAATTTTTAAAAATGCTGAAAAACTCCTTAAAGCACAAAAGCCAGACAGGAAAATGGACGTTATGAGTTATTAAAAATTTGCATAATGATTAACAAGAAATACTAATATTTTTATCGCCCACAAATGAAAAAGCCACTTAGTTATTTCTCAAAAAAAAATTATTCCCGGTTCCTGTTAGTTGCACTAATATTAATATTCTTGTTACGTTGTGCAGAATACTATTTCCTGAAAGCAGGGCAACATATACCACATCTATTTAAAAATCAAATTATAGGGTTGGCAAAAGATTGCATAACATTTTCGCCCTGGCTGTTATTCATGTTAATACTACAATATTTATTGTCATTTCTTTCCCGAAAGCTTGCAGATATTGTGTTTTTATCGATGCTCTCTGCTTTTGCCCTCATACATTTTTCTTTTGTCCGCTACTTTGCATACACCGCACAAATGCTCGACTCATCGCTATTTGGAAACAGCTTGCAAGAGGCATTGTTTACGGTTAGAACTACCCCTTTAGGCAAGTTGTCGTATTTGCTTTTGCTGGTATCGGCAATTATTCCCTGGGTGGTTAACACTGTACTTAAAAAGTTTAAATGGATTGAAAGGTATAGCAGTTTCGTTTTTTTGCTTTTTACCGTATTATTACTTTTATCGATATTTATTAACCCCCCGACATATACAGGTATAGATATAACAATAGCTCAAAGGACAAACAAATCGATATATTTTTATAAAAGCGTTTCCCGTGCCTATTTGTCGGCACAGCCTTCAAATGCCCGGTTAAATGAAAACAATTGGCAGATATATACCTCGAATTTCCCCGAAAAACAGTTTGAATCTATTCAGTATCCGCTTCTATATAAAAACAACAATAACGATGTTTTATCTGCATATATTAAGAAATCCGGCACCTTGCCCAACATAGTAATTATAATTGTTGAAGGCTTTGGCGACAAATTTCTGAACGAATACTATGGCATAAACCTTATGCCATTTACGAAAAAGCTGTCGGAGAAGGGCCTTTACTGGGGCAATTTCCTGTGTACCAGCCAGCGCTCGTTTGCGGCATTGCCTTCTATTACAGGCTCATTGCCACATGCCGAACGCGGTTTTACTATACAGGATCGTATCCCCAACCATTTCTCGCTTTACAACATCTTAAAAACGAATGGCTACCAAACCGCTTTCTACTATGGACAAGGCCGATGGTTTCACCGAAAAATAAATTATTGTCTCAAAAACGGGGTGGAAACTATTGTTGATATGACCAATTACAATGAAAAATACGACAGTGTAATTGTTAAAGAAACTGGTTATTTTTGGGGCTATCGCGATTTGGATTTGTTCAAACAATACCTCGATGTAATTGACACCCTGCCGCAAAAACCCCGTTTCGATGTGTTTTTTACCGGGTCGATGCACCCGCCGTATGCCATCTCAAACGAAGGGTATTATAAAAAAAAGCTTGGCCTATTAATAACAGGAAAGAATGTAAGTGCTGAAAACAATTTGTTCCTTTCGAAATATGGCACCTACATTCGCTCGATATTGTATTTCGACGATGTTTTAAAGTTTTTTATTGAAGAAATGGGCAGGCGGGCCGATTTTGAAAACACTATTTTTATTATTACCGGCGACCATCCTATAACCGATCTCCCATTCGATAACCCCCTACAACGCTTTCATGTTCCCCTGATAATATATTCTCCCTTGCTCAATAGGCCGGCGCAATTCAAAAGCCTCAACAGCCAGTTTGACATAGCCCCCTCGGTATTGTCTTACCTGGAGGCCAACCATAGAATAAAAGTGCCCCCCTACACAACTTTCATCGGTTCAGGCCTCGACACGCTGGGTTCATTTAGTTCAAACTGCTTTGTTCCAATTATGGGCGATAACAGGGAAATTGAAAATCTTGTCAGGGACACATTATATTTATCAGAGAATGCTGTTTATTCTATTTCCGATGGCATATTAATACATGAAATTCCAGATAGTTCTAAAGCCAGCATCCTTAGGGAACAACTCAGCAGCTTTAAAGCAATAAACAATTTTGTAAACTGGGAAAACAGGTTAATGCCCGATACTTTATTCTTTAATTTCTTTAATAATTCTATACTTAAAAGTTTTGAGCACAAAGGGGTTCTGGCCTCAAAGAAAAAGTACTACGATTTGATATTCGACAGCAATTTTTGTGGAAAAGAAAGAATTTACTGCGAATTCTCGTGCGAACTTCTGGAAATGCCGGCAAAAGATAAAACCCCTTCGATTGTATATGAGTTTAAAGATAAGAATAACCATACCTTAAAATGGCAAAATGCTTACCTGACAAGAAACGGCGATAATGCCATGGTTAAGCGTAAATATGCCGACAGCCGTTTGTCGCTTAGCTTTCCTGCCGATTCTGTTCCCGAGGCGCTGAAAGTATATATATGGAATGAAAAAGAAGCTTTCTATAAAATACAACAATGTAAACTTGTAATTTATACCGATTAAACATTAAACTTTGGACTTAAAAAAAAAGGATAGCACCTCCGGCGCTACCCTTTTCAAAACTACAAAATACAAAACCCCTTAATTATTAATCGATTGCGACCTGTCTTTATAAACCCTTTTAAATTCTTTAATTACAGGTTTTCTTACACGTTCGGTACTTTTTAATCCTTCGGTATTAACTTTTCCTTCGGGATAATAATCGACATACGCCACAAAGAAATTATGTGTTGCGTACGACAAGGGAAGTGTTTTTATAAAGTTAATGTCTTCAAAGCCCAAATCTTCGTTGCCATAATAAGAACGATAAGCATCAATGAAATAACTATGGTCATCCAGCCCCTTAAAAACAATTTTGCCATTACGGGTTGTAGTGCCCCCTGCTAATTCGTTGCTGAAATCCAACCAATCGTCGTAGGTACTATAAAGTGTAATATCAACATAAGGCACAATTTCATCGGAGTAGTACTCCCTCACTTCTATTTCAAGGGTAGTTTCATAAACTTCTATCTGCATGTACGTATAATCTGCCAAACCATCGTTATAAGCAGTCAGCCGAACTTCATAAACACCTTCGCCCGAATAATAGTGGTTTGGGTTAGGGGCATTACTAATATATCCGTCGCCGAAGTCCCATTCATAATAATCGGCATAGCTGCTGTTATTATAAAAGTTCACGATTTCACCGGGTATAACCAATGAATTGTTTACAGAGAAATTAGCTATCGGACGGTATTCACGTTCACATCCGGAAAGAACTAGTGTGGCAATTCCTGCCAAGAGTAATATTTTTTTCATGGCTCCTGATTTTTTAGCTTGTTGCATACTAAAGACACAAAGCTTGTGCCAAAGTTGCCATGGCATTAAGCCCCTAAATACTAATAGAATGATTTACTGACAATTAATGGAACCAAAAAAATAAAATTAACCTATATGGATTACAAATTATTAAAAATAAAACTGCTCATACGGGTATATAAATGCAGCCGGGTATTGCCACCGTATATCCCATGGTTTTTGTTCGGATAAATTTGCATCTCGAAAGGTTTGTTTTGTTTAACCAGTTCATTGGCAAGCATCATGGAATTCTGCAAGTGCACATTATCGTCCGAAGTGCCATGTACCAAAAGAAGTTTTCCTTTCAACCCGTCAACATTGTGTAAGGGGGAATTTAAGTCGTAACCCCCTGAATTATCCTGGGGCCTGCGCATAAAACGTTCGGTATAAGCAGTATCGTAAAACCGCCAACTGGTAACCGGGGCAACGGCAATGCCGGCTTTAAACAGCCCGTTGCCCTTCATCAGGCATAAAAGGCTCATGTACCCGCCATAACTCCAGCCAAAAATGCCTATCCGGCCATTATCGACATAAGGTAGCAATGCCAGGTGCCGGGCAGCTGCAAGCTGATCGTCGGTCTCCAGTTTGCCCAGCTGCATATAAGTAGCCTTTTTAAAGCCTTCGCCCCTGCCGTTTGTGCCCCTGTTATCAACACATGCAACCATATAACCGTTTTGGCACAAATACTGGAACCATGCCTGCCTTTGGTTCCATTCATTGAGTACTTCCTGCGATTCGGGGCCTCCATAAACATACATTAACAATGGATATTTTTTCCCCGGATCAAAACCATGGGGTTTATACATATAACCATAAAGTATATTATTGCCGGGACCGGTAAAACTGAAAAACTCCTGTTCTGCAAACTGGTAATCGCTGGTACTTTTCTTTAAAACTGTATTATCTTCCAATATGCGCAACCTACGGTTCGTGCTGTCAAATACACTAACCTCCAAAGGCATGTCGGAAGCAGAATGCGAAAGAATATAGTATTCGAATGTTCTGCTAAAAACTGCCGAATTGCTTCCCTTCCCTGATGAAATTTTCTTCTTGTTGGCCCCGTCGAACGATACCCTGTAAACATGCCTTTCGAGAGGCGATTCTTCGGTAGAGGTAAAATAAACCACTTTTTTAAGAGGGTCGATTGCCAGAACTTTGTCAACTTCCCAATTGCCATGCGTAACCTGGTTTATGGGTTCACCTGAAAGATTATACCTGTAAAGGTGCATGTACCCATCTTTACCGCTTAAAATAATTACCTCGCCGGAATATGGCATAAAACAGGCAAAATCGTCGGTAAACTGCGAAATATATTTTGCATCGGTTTCGGTATAAAAAATTTCCGACACTCCGCTAAGGGCATCACAAAGCAATAAATCGGCTTTGTTTTGCAAGCGCGAAAGCCTAACAACACATAATTTGCCGAAATGTCCGGTCCATTTAACACGAGGGTAATAAACATCGGTTTCTTCTCCCGTAGCAATAGTTTGAACATTTCCACTTTCGACATGCAATACCCTGATTTCGACAACCGAATTTTCTTCGCCAGCCTTTGGGTACTTATAGGTGAAGCGTTCGGGGTATAAACCAGTATATTCTTCAATTTGGAACTCTTTTACACGGCTTTCGTCGAAGCGGTAAAAAGCAAGAAATTTCGAATCGGGCGACCAGAAAAAACCAGAAGTCAGGGCAAACTCCTCTTCATAAACCCAATCGGCCATGCCATTAATAACATTACCATGCCTGCCATCGAAAGTAATTTGATGTGTGACCAGGGTGCTTAAGTCTTTAATGTATATGTTGTTGCCCAAAACAAATGCAACATATTTACCGTTGGGTGAAATTTTGGCCATTTGCAACTTTTCGTTGCTTACTTCAATAAGTTTGCCTTGTTTGATATCGAAAATATAATTGTACGCCACAAACGAATGCCGGTAAATATAATCCCGGTCGGTAGTAATAAGCATATTGAGTTCGCTGTTGTCGAATTCATACGACGTAATTTCCGAAACGCTGTCGATAGAATAGTTGTCAAGCGAAAAAAGTTCAATCGTTTTAACCCCCGAAGCATAACTGAATGCCGAAACAGAACGGTTATTTTCGAGCAATGAAAAATGTTTACCATCGTTCATTGAAATAATTCCATCCACACTCTTTTGATAAAACCGGCCTTTGCTGAAAATATCTTCAAGTGTTATTGCCGGTTGTGCTGTGCTATTTTGAACAGTAAGAGAAATTGATATGAAAAAAAATAATACTCTAAACATGTTGCCCCCTTTTTTTGTTGACAAATATATAATTGCTTAAAAATATAACAACTATGGCACAAAGCCGTTAACAGTTGCCGGATTATTTTTATCTTTGCAAACTTAAAATATCAGAAAGGTATAAGAATAATGATACAAATTACATTTCCCGACAAAAGTGTAAGGGAATATCCCAAAGGCATTACCGGGCTCGATATAGCAAAAAGCCTTAGCAACAGCCTTGCCAAAGAAGTGGTTTCAGTTACAGTTGACGAAGAAATATGGGACACTACCAGGCCTATTGAGAAAAATGCCAGCATTAAACTGCACAAGTTCGACGACAAAGAAGGCAAGCACGCTTTCTGGCACTCATCGGCGCACCTGATGGCCGAAGCACTCGAAGCGCTTTACCCGGGCATAAAGTTCGGCATTGGGCCGGCAATAGAAAACGGGTTTTACTACGATGTTGACCCCGGCGATGGCATTAGCATTACCGAAGGCGACCTGCCAAAAATTGAAGCGAAAATGAAAGAACTCGCTTCGCTTAAAAACAACTATACACGCGAAAATATAACCAAAGCCCAGGCCCTGGAACTGTTTAACAAAAAAGGCGACAACTATAAAACCGAACTGATATCGGAACTCGAAGATGGCACCATAACACTTTACAGGCATGGTAATTTTACCGATTTATGCCGCGGCCCTCACCTGCCCGATACCGGTTTTATAAAAGCCATAAAACTTTTAAGTGTAGCCGGGGCATATTGGCGTGGCGATGAAAAGCGGAAACAATTAACCCGCATTTATGGCATTACATTCCCAAAACAGAGCCAGCTCGACGAGTACATGGTACTTTTAGAACAGGCACGTGCACGCGACCACCGGAAACTCGGAAAAGAACTTGAACTTTTCATGTTCTCGCAAAAGGTTGGCATGGGGCTCCCATTATGGTTGCCAAAGGGTGCCGCTTTGCGCGAGCGCCTGCAGGACTTTCTGAAAAAAGTGCAAAAAAAACACGGGTACGATCTGGTAATGACCCCGCATATTGGACAGAAAGAACTGTATGTAACTTCGGGCCATTACGAGAAATATGGAAAAGACTCGTTCCAGCCAATACATACCCCGCAGGAAGGCGAAGAGTTCTTGCTGAAACCAATGAACTGTCCGCACCATTGCGAGATATATGCCAATAAGCCCCGTTCGTATAAAGACCTTCCCCTGCGTTTTGCCGAATTCGGTACCGTTTATCGTTACGAACAAAGCGGCGAGCTGCATGGGCTCACACGTGTGCGCGGTTTTACACAAGACGATGCGCACATATTCTGCCGCCCCGACCAGCTTAAAGACGAGTTTAAAAAAGTTATCGATATTATACTTTATATTTTTAAAACACTCGACTTTGCCGACTTTACTACCCAGGTTTCGCTGCGCGATAAAGAAAACCGCGAAAAATATATTGGCAGCGACGAGAACTGGGAAAAGGCCGAACAGGCAATTATTGAAGCCGCCGAAGAAAAAGGGCTGAAAACCATTGTTGAATATGGTGAAGCCGCATTCTATGGGCCTAAACTCGATTTTATGGTAAAAGATGCCATTGGCAGAAGTTGGCAATTGGGTACCATACAAGTCGATTACAACCTGCCCGAAAGGTTTGAACTTGAATACATCGGTAGCGACGATCAGCGCCACCGCCCTGTAATGATCCATCGTGCACCTTTTGGTTCTATGGAACGTTTTGTGGCCGTTTTAATCGAGCATACAGCGGGCAAATTCCCCTTGTGGCTCACCCCCGATCAGGCTATTATTCTGCCTATCAGCGAAAAATATCACGATTATGCAGAAAAAGTTTTAAAATTTCTAAATAATTCCGATATTCGCACCCTGATTGACAGCAGGGCTGAAAAAATCGGCAAAAAGATTCGCGATGCCGAGCTGAAGCGAATCCCATACTTACTGATAGTAGGGGAAAGAGAAGCTGAAAATGGTACCGTTTCGGTACGAAAACAAGGAGAAGGCGACCAGGGATCGGTAAAACCCGAAGAATTTGTCGCCAGGGTAAAAACTGAAATAGAAGCACAAATTGCTGAAATATAATTTTTTGTTTAACAAAATTAGGAGGACATAGCCATAACAGGACCACAAAGCAGAGGGCCACAGTTCAACAACAGGCAAAGGGAACAAGGCCCTCAGTACAGGGTAAATGAGCAAATAAGGGCCCGCGAAGTAAGGGTAGTCGGTGAAAACATCGAAACCGGCGTTTATTCCCTCAGAGATGCCCTGGCTCTCGCAGAACAACAGGAACTCGACTTAGTGGAGATTTCCCCAAATGCCGTTCCACCAGTTTGCAAGGTTATTGATTACCAGAAGTTTCTTTACCAGATGAAAAAGAAACAGAAGGAAATTAAAGCCAATTCAACAAAAATTGTTGTAAAAGAAATAAGGTTTGGTCCACACACCGACGAGCATGATTATAACTTTAAGTTAAAACATGCCCAGAAGTTCCTTCAGGAAGGCGCAAAAGTAAAAGCCTATGTGTTTTTTAAAGGGCGTACAATTGTTTACAAAGAAGATGGCGAAATTTTATTATTGAAATTTGCCAACGACCTTGAAGAATACGGAAAAGTTGAAATGATGCCCAAGCTCGAAGGAAAACGAATGACAATTATGGTCACTCCTAAAGCAGTTGCAAAGAAGAAAAACTAATATATTTAATTTTTAAGAAAAGTTAGCTATGCCAAAAATGAAAACGAATCCCGGTGCTAAAAAGCGTTTTTCGCTTACCGGTTCGGGAAAAATCAAACGTAAGCATGCTTTCAAGAGCCATATTTTAACAAAAAAGTCAACCAAGCGTAAACGCAACCTTGGCTATTTTGGAATGGTCGATAAAGCAGATGTTGGAAATGCCAAGCTTTTGCTGGCAATGAAGTAATTCATTAATTAATTGTTTAACCGGAATGTGTTAGCAAGTAAGTTCCTGTAAAGCCGGGACGCTAAACGTTCGTAAAAAGTAGAAAAAAATGCCACGTTCAGTAAATGCAGTAGCATCAAGGGCCAGGAGAAAGAAAATCCTGAACCGCACCAAAGGGGCCTTCTTAAGCAGGGCTAACGTTTGGACAGTCGCCAAAAACTCATGGGAAAAAGGCCAGCAGTACGCATACCGCGACCGCAGGGCAAAAAAGCGCAACTTCCGCGCATTATGGATACAGCGTATCAACGCCGGCGTACGCCAGTACGATATGTCGTATTCCGAATTTATGGGCAAGCTTGCCAAGAAAGGTATTGAACTTAACAGAAAAGCACTTGCCGACCTTGCCATGAACAACCCCGAAGCTTTCGAAGCTGTTGTTAACGCAGTGAAGTAACAAAACTGTTAATATTTCTTAAGGGAAGCTGAAAAACGGCTTCCCTTTTTTATTTTTACGCACAACTTTGTAGTTTCACCGTATTATTGCCTGTAAAACTTATCTTAACGTATTAAGCAACTGGTATTAAAATTGAAACAACATTCAAAATTCACCATTCATAATTCAAAATTCACTATGAATATAGCCCTGCTCGGATATGGAAAAATGGGTAAAGAGATTGAAAAAATTGCCCTGTCAAGAAACAACAATATAGTTTTGGTTATTGATATCGACAACCAGCACGAACTAACTGCCGAAAACCTGAAAAAAGCCGATGTGGCCATCGACTTTTCTGTGCCCTCATCGGCATACAATAATATATTGAAGTGTTTCGAAGCAAACATACCTATAGTTTGCGGCACAACTGGCTGGCTCGAAAAAATGGACGAGGTAAAAAGCAAATGCCTTACCGAAAATAAAGGTTTTTTCTATGCATCGAATTACAGCCTGGGCGTAAATATATTTTTTAAGATTAACAAATACCTGGCTGGCATAATGGACAAGTTCCCCGGTTACCAGGTAGAAATGGAAGAAGTACACCATATCCATAAGCTCGATGCCCCCAGTGGTACAGCCATTACACTTGCCGAAGGCATTATCGAAAATATGGGGCAAAAAACAAACTGGGCCTTAAACCAGCCATCGGACGAATATACTGTTGGCATTAAGGCAATTCGCGAAGGCGAAGTTCCCGGGATACACCGTATAAAATATAATTCATCTGTAGATTTTATCCAAATCGAGCATTCGGCATACAGCAGGCAGGGTTTTGCTTTGGGGGCAGTATTGGCTGCTGAATACATGAAAGAAAAAACCGGGTTCCGGTCGATGGACGATCTGTTGGATATTTTTTAAAATCCATTCAGAAATTGTAATGGCAATAAAACCAATACATAATATTAGAAAATTGTTGAAAGATCCATTCTTTAAACTGTTTATTGTATCGGTTTTATATACCATTTGGGTGCTTTGGCTCGAAACTTACTGGCTTTTTTTCGGGCTCATAATTATTGCCGATATTTTTACGACACGCTTTGTAAACTGGCGGTTCTGGCGAAAGCGTTTACCCAAAGGACAGAAACATAAATTCGCAACAGAGCTCACCGATTCGCTTATATGGGCAATAATGATTGCCGTTTTTATCAGGGTTTTTCTTTTTGAGGCATATTCAATACCTACCTCATCGATGGAAAAGACCCTCTTAGCAGGCGATTATATACTGGTTAGCAAATTGCGCTACGGGCCACGCTATCCAATTACCCCTTTAACCATACCCTTTACACATAACACTTTGCCCTTCACAAAAGCAAAAAAATCATTTCTTTCTTCTGTGCAATTGCCCTATAAACGATTAAGAGGGCTTTCGGCGATGAAACACTTCGATGTGGTTGTTTTTAATTACCCCGAAGGAGACACTGTTATTGGGAACATGCCCGAAAAAAGTTACTATTCAATGGTAAGGCAATATGGAAAAAACAGTATTGTCGGTAAAAAACAGCTTATTGCACGCCCTGTTGACAAACGCGACAATTACATTAAAAGGCTTATAGGGTTGCCGGGCGATACCATACGTATCCTACACGGAACTGCATACATAAACGGCAAACCTGAAGTACTGCCCGATGGATTGCAATACAACTATTCGGTTAAAATTATAAACGATTCCGACACCCAGTTTTTCAGGAACCTCAACATATCGCCCTACGACATTCAGGTTAACGAATTCAATGCAATTTACACGCTGCCGTTGACTGCCCAGGCATACCAATCGCTAATCGATTCGGGGAATATTAAAGCCCTTACACGCTACGAAAGCATCGACCCTACTGAGGCTAACCGGCAGATTTTTCCCTTCGATAAACGCTTTACATGGACCGAAGACAATTTTGGCCCTGTAGTTGTGCCCAGGCGTGGCTATGTTACCGATATCAACCTGCAAAACCTTCCGCTCTACAGCCGCATTATTTCGGTTTACGAAGGGAACAAACTTAAGGTATATAACAACCAGGTTTATATTAACGGCGTGGCCAGCCATACCTATACCTTTAAAATGGATTACTATTTCATGCTGGGCGACAACAGGCACAACTCAAACGACTCGCGCTACTGGGGCTTTGTGCCCGAAGACCATATAATTGGCCGTGCCCGTATGGTTTGGTTGTCGATTGATAAAAATAAAAAGTTCCCAAACAATATTAGGTGGAACAAAATGTTTAAATTCATACGCTAATTAAACAATAACATAAAAAACTATATAATGATTACTGATTTTCTTAAGAAATACGACAATAAAAGCCTTATCAGGGGGCTATTTTGGATAGCTGTTTATTTGCTCTGGGTAATTTGGCTGGGCAATTATTGGTTTTTAATAGGTTTACCGGTAGTATTCGATATATATTTTACAAAAAAAGTAAACTGGAGCCCCTGGAAAAAGCGCGAAGGCAAAAACCATGTAGTTATTGAATGGATTGATGCCCTTATATTTGCAGTAGTTGCCGTTACTATTATCAATATTTTTCTTTTCCAGAATTATAAAATTCCAACAGGGTCGATGGAAAAGTCGCTGCAAATTGGCGACCATCTATATGTAAGCAAAGTAGCCTACGGCCCCCGACTGCCCATGACACCGCTTTCCATACCTTTTATGCAGAATACCATACCGGGTACAACCAGAAAATCGTACTCTGTTTGGCCGCAATGGGACTATAAAAGGTTAAAAGGCTTTGGTGAAGTTAAACGTTGGCAGCCAGTTGTTTTTAACTTCCCCGAAGGCGACACAGTTTGCCTCGATCGAACCAATGTTAGCTATTACTCTGTTGTTCGCGATGCTGCCAACGACCTAAAAAAAAGCGATCTCAATTCGGGCCGGCCACTTAAGCCAGAAAATGAATATTATGCCCTTGGCCGGAAAATTGTCTGGCAAAATCACGACATTGCTTACAGGCCCATAGACAAAGAAGATAATTATATTAAGCGCTGCGTAGGCGTTCCGGGCGACAGCCTCCAGGTTATTGGCGGCATTGTGTACATTAATGGCGAACAAGAACCCGCATTCGAAGGAAGACAGTTTTTGTACTATGTATATACGCAAGGTGGCATAAGCAATAAAAGGCTGAAAGAAATGGGTATCTATTCCGACGAAATAAACAAAAGCGGCAATACCATTTTTGCCCCACTGACACAACAAATGATTGAAACACTCCAAAGATATAAAAACGTATCGAAAATTGAAAAATTCAAATGGGATTTTGTCGATTACAACATTTTCCCCAGCGATGCACAATACCCCTGGTCGCTCGATAATTTTGGCCCTATTTATATTCCAAAAGCCGGTGTTACTGTTGCCCTCGACATGCAATCGCTTCCATTTTATAATCGGATTATTGGCCATTACGAAGGCAATAAGCTTGAAGTTAAAGACAGTGCAATTTATATCAATGGTGAAATTGCAACCAGCTATACTTTTAAACAGGATTATTACTGGATGATGGGCGACAACCGCCACAGCAGCCTCGACTCGCGCTATTGGGGGTATGTTCCGGAAAACCACATTATTGGCACTCCCAGGTTTATTTGGCTGTCGCTTAACAAAGACAAGAAATTTCCGGCAAACATCAGGATTAACAGGATGTTCAGGCCTATACGGTGATGGTTATTCTTAGTTCAAAGTTCAAAGTTCAAAGTTTAAAGTTTAAAGTTTGTAATTCTAGTGAACGGTGAACGGTGAAAAGTTATTGCTGGTTGGTTTATTTGTTGATTTGTTGATTTGAAGTTTATCAATTATTATTAATTCCCTTCATTTCCTTCATTTCTTAACCTCAACCTTTCACCTGGGCAGGATCAAGCTTTGTCAGAATGGAAACTCATCGGTTTCGACGTGTTCAATTTTTTCTGCCTGTGGTTTTTGTGCCTTTTCGTGCCTTGCATTTGCCACAACAAAAATAGCCTTGTGCGGATGCGTAACCGGGCAGGCATATTCACAGGCGCCACAACCAATGCAAATCGACACATCGGTATGCGGTATTGTAAGTCCGTTTTTATAAGGCACCATTTTCACCGCTTGTGTCGGGCAGTGCTCAGAACATGAACCGCATGCAGTGCCATCGGTTTCAACAATGCAAATTTCTTTTTGAAATACAACCTTACCTATCTGGGTTACAGTTTTTTCATCTTTTGTAAGCCTGGTTATGGCACCGGTTGGGCAAACTTCGCCGCAAACAGTACAGTCGAAGTTGCAAAAATGTACCGAATAATCCATTTTTGGCATCATCATACCTGTAAAACCATATTCCAAAAAGGTTGGTTGCAAAACTTTGGTCGGGCATGCCGATATACACATGTGGCACGATATGCAACGCTCGTGAAGGTGCTCAATACTTTGTGAGCCCGGCGGTGAAACAGTGCCCCTTTCGTAAAAGCCCTTATCCACACGGTTGCCGCCAGGTTTACCCGAAGCTTTCAGGGGAAGGGTTTTCGAAGCCAGGTAACCAGCAATTGTTGCAATAAAAAGCCGTCGGCGTTTATCCGAAGCTGGTTCATTTAACTTCAAGATTTTTTTTCCAGAGAAAATATACCCGATAGACGAATCGTTGCAGGCCGGAATGCAATTATAACAGGCAACGCAACGGCTCGAATCGACTTCGAGCGTTTTTATATTAATGCAGTTTGCTTTGCATACTGCCTGGCACTTGCCGCATTTTGTACAGGAAGCAGGTTCAATTTGGATTTTGTAAAACGAAAGCTTCGAAACCAGCCCCAAAAGTGTGCCAACCGGGCATATCGAATTGCAATACAAACGGCCGCGAAATACCGACATAATAAAAACCAGCATGAGCATACCAGCGCTTATTGTAAAAGAAGCAACATGAAAAGGCCGGTACTCAAACACATGCAGGCCGGTTTCGGGCACAGTTCTGGCAAGCAGGTTATTTACCCATAAAATTGCCGGCTGTAAAATATGTGTGCCTATGCGGCTGAAATTAGCATACGGGTCGAGCAGCACCAGGGCAAACATACCGCTAAATAGAAGTGAAACAATTGTAATGGACAAAACCGAATATCGCATAACCGTTAAAGCCTTCTTAAAACGCAAACGGCTTTTTGGAGAGAACCTGCGCCGAAGAAAAATAACCATATCCTGTAAAGTGCCCAAAGGGCATATAGTAGAACAATAAACCCGTCCACCGGCAAGGGTAAACAATAAAACAATAATAAAACCCACAGCAAGAATATGGCCTGGGGTAATAAATTTTAAAACCGAGGGCACAAACTGTAAATACAAAAAAGAGTTGTAGTACCACGAGGGCAAAGTGCCTTTAATATCGGAAAATGCAATAATAAAAGCCAGCATAAAAAACAGGGCAACAAATACCCTGATTTTCTTAAAATAATGTTGCATAACCAACTAAATTGTTATACGCTTAATATTCAGGTTATCCAGTTTTGTTGTTCCAACCCCGAGTTGTTCAGCAAGCCCGATGTGCTTTACTGCCGAAGGCTCTATTCCAAAAACCTTAACAGCAGCAGTATCGGCAGCCACCATATCGGGTGTTAAAATAAGGTACTTCATATTCACAACATCATCTACCGAAACACCACGAGGGCCATTACGTTTCATAACATTAAAAGCATCGATAACATTAAGTGTTGGTTTTTTGAAAGTTGCAAAATCGGCGATACACTGGTGCAGATCGTTACGGTGCCAGAACCCACGGTCCCAAACAACGCCCATCAGGTTTTTCATGGAGAGGGTCATAGTAGCGCCTCCGTGGTTTTTCATAACAGGCACATTAATAATAACATCCGAATCGAGATAAGCCTGGTGTACCTTTGTTGTTTTCAGCACCTTCCCTTTCGGAACAGTAACTTCGCGGTACATTTTTTCGTCCTTGCCGGTAACCATTTCCCCACCAGCGCTTTTCACAGCCGCTTCGATTCCGCTGTTTTTATAACAGCGTGTCCATTCATCGCAGGTATTATCGAAAACAATTACCCGCTTTGCCCCGGCATTCTTACAGTGTTCAACAATTTTCCCTACCAGCAACGGGTTGGTATTGGCAGCCCTTTCAGGTGCAGCATCCCAGCCGATATTTGGTTTTACAAGAACAGTTTGTCCGGCTTTTACGAATGCTTTCATGCCGCCAAGTTCGGCAATAGCCCTGTCGAACATAACTTCGGGGCCACCACCCTTTACCGCAACCAAATCAACAGGGGCTGCAAAAAAACCACCAGCGCCAAAAGCACTGTTCATACCTCCTAACGATAAAAATGTGCCAGATGCCACAGTAGCACCAATCGATTTTTTTAGGAAATCCCTTCTTTTCATCTTTATATTATTGTTTAGCAGGTAGAAAATTAATGTATTTATTTTATTTAAGCTGATAAAAAACAGGATTTCAATTTAATTTTAACAAATTATTAACCCATTTTTGCGGTGGCGCTTGTTATTTCAAGTTTATTTTGCACATCGGCTTTAATAATTTCAATTATATTCATGAAAACGCTTTATTACGATTGTTTTGCCGGAATAAGCGGCGATATGAACCTGGCAGCCATGCTCGATTTGGGGGTGCCTGCCGGTTTTCTGCTGTCGGAACTGCAAAAACTTCCTGTCGATGGATACAAAATCGACATAAAAAAAGAACTAAAAATGGGAATTGCCGGAACCAAGGTAGATGTAATAACTTCGCAGAATATACGTCAACCCGCCTCTAACGGGCTATCGCTTTCCATAGATACTAAGGGAAATAGTGGCAAAAACCATAAAAAGAACCATATAACCATACAACAACACTCGCACCGAAGTTATAGCGATATTAAAAAACTTATCGAAAACTCTGCGCTCAGCAGCGATGTTAAACAAACAAGTATTTCCATATTTGAAAAGGTTGCCGTTGCCGAGGCCAAAATACACAACAAAACAGTTGGCTCTGTGCACTTCCACGAAGTAGGCGCAGTCGATTCAATTGTTGATATCGTGGGTGCTGCAATTTGTTATCATTATTTGAAGCCCGATGAAGTTTTGTGCTCAACCATAGAACTTGGCGGGGGCTTTGTAAAATGCGCACACGGTATGTTTCCGGTTCCGGCACCTGCAACAGCCGAAATACTCCGAAATATTCCGGTTAAACTTGGCAGGGTGCAGTCAGAAACAACCACACCAACGGGTGCAGCAATACTTGCTACCCTGGTTGGAACTTTTACCGATACCCCAAGGCTAAGCATTGCAAAAACAGCATACGGAATAGGCCACCGCGATTTGGAAATTCCAAACGTATTGAGGGTGCACCTGTCAGAAACTGCCAATACTGAAAATACCGAAGCGGCCATTATACTCGAATGCAATATCGACGATATGCCACCGGAGCATTACGACTACCTAATTGACAAACTTTTAGACGAAGGCGCACATGATGTTTTTCTTACACCAATAGTAATGAAAAAATCACGCCCCGCCACAAAGCTTAGTGTATTATGCGGATTAACAGATAAAGCCGTATTTGAGCAAATATTGTTCAACGAAAGTACAACTTTAGGCATCCGCAGCTATGAGGTAACCAAACGAATGCTTGGCCGGCGAGTTATAACGGTTGATACCCTGTATGGGAAAATCGATGTTAAAGTTGCTTTGCTCGGCGAACATGAAATAAAATATAAGCCTGAATACGAACAATGCAAAACAGCCGCCAAAAAGTATAATATACCCCTCAGGCTGGTTATCGATGAAGTAGTTAAACATATAAACAAAGAAGAATGATTAACGAACAAGAACTTAAAAAGCTTTTACATGAAGTTAGCCTGGGCAATCTGGGCGTTGACGATGCTTTAAAAAACCTGAAAGACTTCGAATATAAAGACCTTGGATTTGCAAAAATCGACAATCATCGAACAATACGCACAGGTTACCCCGAAGTTATTTTCTGCCAGGGAAAAACTCCCGAACAAGTTGCAGGCATTGTGAAATATATGGATTCTCAGGAACAGAATATATTGGCCACACGGGCAAGTGCCGAACACTACGAAAAAGTTAAACAGCTTTGCCCGTCGGCAGAATATTTTGAGATGGCCAGAGCCATTGTTGTAAGGAAACAAAACACCGAAAAAACAAAAACCCATATCGGCATTTTAACTGCCGGTACAAGCGATATGCCTGTTGCCGAAGAGGCCGCCATTACTGCCGAGATTTTTGGTAACGAGGTGCGGCGTTATTACGATATAGGCGTTGCCGGCATACACCGCTTTTATAACAACATTTCGGAAATAAGGCAGGCAAAAGTACTTGTTGTTGTTGCTGGCATGGAAGGGGCTTTGCCCAGCATTGTTGGGGGCATGGTCGATAAACCGGTAATTGCTGTGCCAACATCGGTTGGTTATGGCGCTGCTTTAAACGGACTGGCTGCTCTTTTAGGTATGTTAACCAGCTGTGCCAGTGGTGTTTCGGTGGTAAATATCGACAATGGTTTCGGTGCTGGTTATCTGGCCGGTATGATTAATAAACTATAGTTTTTTCATCGCCTGCAAACTTATTTTTTAAAATTTTGTCACACAGTAATTAAGCACAGCCAAGCACGAACAATGGTTCAATTAACACAAACGGCTATATTATCGACAGCCTACCTGCCCAATGTCCGCTATATTTCAAAACTATTGCTGCACAAACAGTCTGTAATCGACATTTACGAAACATACCAGAAACAATCGTACCGCAACAGATGTACCATCTACGGGGCTAACGGGCCACAGCAATTAACAATTCCTGTTATAAAAACAAATGGCAACCACACCCTTTGTAAAGATATTCTAATTGAATACGAAACCAATTGGCAACATGTACACTGGATGGCAATTGTTTCGGCTTACGGGCATTCGCCTTTCTTTGAAATTTTTGAGGACGAGCTGGCGCATTTATTTGAGAAAAAGGAAAAATTTTTAATCGATTTTAACCTGAAAATCCTCAGGCAAATACAAGAGTCGATGGGCACAGACTTTAATATTGGCTTTTCGCAGCATTTTATTATGCCAGCAGATGAGTCTTACGACTTTCGGAACTCAATACACCCAAAGGAGCGATTGAACAAACCCGACAAGTATTTTAAGCCGGTAAATTATTTCCAGGTTTTTTCAGAAAAATTTGGCCATCAGCCCAACCTGAGCTTTATTGATTTAATGTTTAACGAAGGCCCCCAGGCAATAGATATTTGCAGGCAGATGTGTTGGTTGTAAACTGTTTCTGGGATAAATGGAAAAATGAAGGGGATGAAAAAAATGAAGGAAATGAAGGGAGTTAACAACTGTTCAAAACTTCAAATCAACAAATCAGAAACAATGTCGTTTAGTTAACAAGATTTTCCCACGCACACCCTTAAATTCCCTAAAGGGAACAGCGCGTTTGAGGTTCCCCTTCAGGGGATTAAGGGGTGAGTGTATGGGTTTCATCTATTACTTTTTTTCTTAACTAAACGGCATTGAAATCAGATATAACTTTTCACCGTTCACTTAAAACCTTGAACCTTGAACTTTAAACTTTGAACCTTGAACCTTGAACTTTGAACTTTGAACTTTGAACAATAAACAAATCAGGCAATGAAAGCAATGATACTTACTGCCGGTTTAGGCACCAGGCTAAAGCCTTTAACCGATAAATACCCTAAACCCCTGATTCCGGTTGGCGGGGTCACAATGCTCGATATATCTCTTGCATTTCTGCAAAAACACGGCATAAACCAATTTATTGTAAATGTGCACCATTTAGCCGATCAGCTGATGGAGTTTGTAGCGCAGAAAAGATGGGAAGGACTGCAAATAGAAATATCTGACGAAACCGGCCAGCTAATGGATACAGGTGGCGGGCTTCAAAAAGCACAGTGGTTCTTTAACAGTGAAACCGATTTTGTTTTAACCGCCAGCGATGTTTTAACCGATTTAAACCTATCGGAAATGATAAAGTTCCACAAAGAAACCCATGCCCTGGCCACCCTCGCCGTTAAAGAGCGGGAAACCAGCCGAAACCTGCTTTTTGACAATTCCGGTCAACTTGCAGGATGGAAAAACAACCAAACTGGCGAAATTATTCAGGTGCCAGGTAAAAGTACATCAAAGGCACTTGGTTTCAGCGGCATTCATGTAATTAATGCCAAACTGTTTAATAAACTTACAGAATCGGGCGCTTTTTCGATAGTTCAGGCGTATTTGCGATTGGCCGCTACCGAAAAAATTATGGGTTTCGACCACTCAAACAGCAAATGGATGGAATTTGGGCGTATTAACAATATTGAAGGGGCTGCAAAAAATACCGATTTTATAGAGCTTTTGTCGAAACTTGGTTTCTGAGCTAATATATCAGGAAACAGTTTTACCAGTTTCAGTGTACTGTTATTGAATAATCTTTGGAAAAACACTCATTGGCGGCAAGTTTAACAATTCCTTCCTTATTTATTAGGTTCCCGTCGGTATGAACATTGTCGGCAATTCCAATCCAGGGCTCAATACAAACAAAATCGGCATTAGGCACAGCCCAGATGCCCAAATACGGAAACCCGGCAAACCCAACCTCTGCCTTTTTACCAGAAACCTTGCTTACCAGGCTTACACGGGTCGATTTTAACCGTTTAAAAACCAGCGCCCCATTGTTAAATAAATTATAGTGAAGGTCAATAACATTGGTATTATTGAGCACCAAACCCGACTGTTCTCCAATTAATCCGCCTGCTTCTATTTTATAGGTAAATGCATGTTCGTTCTTCTCAAATTCGAGATAATAATCGGTGTATTTTTCATTTTTTTCAAGTGGGCATCTAAACCCGGGATGTCCGCCAAGCGAAAAGAACATATCGCCGTTTCCGGTATTTTTTATTTCATGCCCAACAATAATGGTATTGCCAATTAACCTGTACCCGATAAAAAACTCGAAGTCAAAAGGATAAACACTTTTTGTTTGAGGACTGGAGCTCAAAATAAAAGTTATGCAATCATTCGTTTTTTCATAGAGCCTTATATCGTTGTTATTCCTTACAAAACCGTGGCGAGGCAAAGTGTATTTTTTTCCTTCAAATATAAAAGAACCTTCTTTTAGTGCACCAATAACGGGGAACAACACAGGTGCATGCGAGGCCCACACTTCGGCATTTGCATCCCATAAATAATCTTTTTTATCGGATAGCCCCTGTATTTCACATAGCTCAGCGCCCGATTGTTTTATACCAATTTTTAAGAAATCGTTGCCGATATAATACTTCTTTAACATTAAAAAATCTATTATAAGCTGATTAAAAAAGCACTAAAAACAATTGTACCGAAAATTTATAAGTTAACCCTGTAGCTCATCATCAATCAATTACCCCCGAACCGGTTAATTCATCGTTATTGTACCAGGCAGCAAACTGTCCGGCAGTAATTCCCCTCTGCGGCTCTTCAAAAAGAATATACAAACCTTTAACTGTTTTGTACAGGCATGCCCTTTGCAGAGGTTGTCGATATCTAATACGCACATGGCAAAACCGTTTTTCGCCAATATGCATTTCCAAATCGGGGCGAACCCAATGAATATCGTTTTCCAAAATAAAAAGGCCATATCGGTTCAGCCCGGGATGATCGTGACCCTGTCCGACAAAAACAATATTTTCAACAACATCGGTGCTTAAAACAAAAAGTGGCTCAGGCCTTCCGCCAATATTTAGCCCTTTGCGCTGACCAATTGTATAGAAATGTGCTCCGGCATGCTCTCCTGCAATTTTGCCCATATTTTTTGAATAAAAGGGGTGCCGGGCAAATGCATCAAGTTCGTCATCAGAAAAATTGTTGCCCAAATTCGGCCTTATAGGCACAGGGTTGTGTGTTGATGTTTTATCAATTTCAATGACAAGACCATTTGCCGCCTGCAATTTTTGTTGAAGGAAAGAAGGCAAATCAATTTTGCCCACAAAACAAATTCCCTGGCTGTCTTTTTTTTCAGCTGTTGCCAGGCCTTGTTCCCTGGCAATCTGTCTGATTTCCGATTTGTACAGGTGGCCAATTGGGAAAAGTGCTTTGCTAAGCTGTTGCTGGTTTACCTGGCATAAAAAATAACTTTGTTCCTTCGATGGATCGGTACCTGCAAGCAAGCGGTGAATTTCAACCCCGTTTTTTTCAATTGTTTCTTTGCGGCAATAATGGCCTGTGGCCACAAAATCGGCACCCAGTTCGAGGGCAGCTTTGGCGAACAAGTCGAATTTCACCTCGCGGTTGCACAATACATCGGGATTAGGCGTACGGCCTTTTTGGTACTCCCCAAACATATAATCGACAACGCGTTTACCATATTCTTTGCTAAAATCGATAGTTCTAAAAGGAATATCGAGTTTACGGGCAACCAGTTCGGCAAAAATTAAATCGTCGCTCCACGGACAATCGCCGGCAAGGGTACCTGTGGTATTGTGCCAGTTTATCATAAACATTCCGATAACCTCATACCCCTGTTCTTTCAGAAGATATGCAGCAACACTCGAATCAACGCCACCCGATAAACCAACTACAACCCTTTTCAATACAATTCTAAATTGTTTTATACTATTAAAAATGGATTAAATAACCCTTTTAAACAAGGCTGCCATTTTTATTGCCGTAATGGCAGCTTCGTCGCCTTTGTTCCCATGCTTGCCCCCTGCCCTGTCTATAGCCTGCTGAAGGTTATCGGTAGTAAGTACCCCGAAAATAAAAGGAATATCGTATTGGGTGTTAAGCTGGGTAATGCCCTGGGTTACCCCATTGCAAATAAAATCGAAATGACGGGTTTCGCCTTGTATAACGCACCCCAGTACAATAATGGCATCGGCCTTACCGGTTTGGGCAAAAGCACGGGCACCGGCAGTAAGTTCAAAGGTACCCGGAACATAATCGACCAAAATATTGCCCTCGTCTGCACCATGTTTCAACAATGTGTTAACAGCGCCATCGCGCAAGGCAAAAGTAATTTCGTGGTTCCATTCGGCAACTACTATGGCAAAACGCATATCAGAAGCATCAGGCACATTTGCCGCATCGTAACTCGATAAATTTTTTAATGATGTAGCCATTTTCAACAATAAATATCTTTGGGTTTAATAACTCGCCCCAGCGTAATGCACGGCTTTTAAATATTAAAAATTACCTGCTGCAAAAACAGTTAAACCCTTAAAGCAAAATTACAAATTATTTAAAACAAAAAAGTACCAGTATGCGCCAGCCACACTGATACTTAGTATTATCATACAACCGCCTGCTAAAGTTTCATTTTAGCAGCTGTAATATATTTTTCAATCTCCTTGGCCTCGTCGGATTGTGGAAATTTATATTTAATTTTTTCGTACGCCTGAACAGCTTTTTTTGCATCGCCAAGTTCTTCATAAGCCAAACCAGCTTTAAAGAGGTATATTGGCGAAGTCATATTGTTCTCGTTTAAAAGTGCAGCCTTTTCGTAATATTTAACCCCCTTTTTCAAATTGCCAAGCTCAACGTAGGCGTCGCCTGTTGCGCCCAGGGCAATTGGTGCCACCAGCCTGTCGTTGCCATCGAACTGCTCGAGATATTCAACAGCTTCTTCAAACTCGCCCAGCCTTAAAAAACAAATACCAGCATAATAATTGGCCAGATTGGCAGTTTTTGTGAAACCAAACTCATCAATAATATCGATAAAACCATAATATTGGCCATCGCCTTCAAGTGCCAGCCTGAACGAATCCTGTTCGAAATAACGCTCGGCCATAAACATTTCTGCTTGCGCATCGTTATCTTTTGGTTCGATATACATTTTTTTGTACCCCAGGTACCCGCCCACAACAACTGCTATAGCTGCAATGATTATAGTAAGGCTTTTGCGGTTTTCTTCGATATATTTCTCTGTTTTCGACAAAACTTCCTCTACCGATTCGAAACCGTCGTGGCTTGCATTTGTATTCTTGCTCATTTTTGCGGTTAATTATGCATTAAAAAACGTGTGCAAATGTATACTATTTAGTATAATTCGCAAAAATAATTATTGGTTTGTCTAAACCTTATTAGATTTTCGTTAAAAAAAATGCATTAATTCTTACTTTTGGGGGCAACAATTATTTCATGCATATCCAAAATATTACACTAATTAATTTTAAGAATTTTGCTGAAGAAACTATTTCCCTTCACCCGAAAGTGAACTGCTTTGTTGGCAACAATGGGGTCGGGAAAACAAATATGCTCGATGCCGTGTACTATTTATGCATGACTAAAAGTTATTTTCAGTTATCGGATCAATATAGTGTAAGGCAGGGCTCGGCTTTTATGGCCCTGCAAGCCGGTTTCGAAATAAACGGCACAAACGATGAGATATACTGTGCCCTAAAAACAGGAAACCGCAAACAGCTCCGGAAGAACAAAAAAGAATACCCCAAACTCTCCGACCATATTGGAAATTACCCCGTAGTTATGATATCGCCATCCGATTCATCGCTCATTTCCGATGGCAGCGATGAGCGCAGAAAATACCTTAATGCTGTTATTTCGCAATACGACCATGGCTACCTCAACGATGTAATTTTGTACAACAAAATATTGGTACAGCGCAACAAATTGCTAAAAGATTTCCAAAAGACCCCGGGCGCCGCCGAACTGCTTGAAATATACACCGAACAACTCATCCCATGCGGGGTTCGCATTTTTGAAAAACGCAATACTTTTTTAAACAAACTATTGCCAATCTTTAAAGAATTCTATTCTGTAATTTCGCAAAACAGCGAAAATATAGGCTTAAAGTATGTTTCGCAGCTTACCGGCAAGCACTTTGGCGAATTGCTCTCGAAGAGCCATAATGCCGACTTACAGGCCCAAACAACTACTTGCGGGGTACACAAAGACGACATCGATTTGTTAATGGACGGCTGCCCTATAAAAAAAATTGGGTCGCAGGGCCAGCAAAAAACTTTTCTTGTTGCCCTTAAACTTGCCCAGTTCAGCTTTATTAAACAGGTAAAAAACATTACACCCATTTTATTGCTCGACGATATTTTTGATAAATTCGACATTCACCGCGTTAAACAAATTCTTAACATGGTTTCGGGCAACAGCTTTGGGCAAATATTCATTACCCATACCAACGAACAACGCATGAAAGAACTTTTAGAAGGCATAACTGACGGGTATAAAATTTTCAGGGTTGAAAATAACAGTATAAATCTTGCCATTTAATGAGAAAAAGCAACACACAGCCTTTAAAAGATATATTAAAAGAATATATCGATGCCCTTGGACACCGCCGTAAATTAAAGGAGGTGAATATTGTTTCGCAATGGGAAAAACTTATGGGTAAAACCATTGCAAGGCATACCACGGGCATTTTTGTCAGAAAAAAAACTTTGTATGTACAGATCAGCTCTTCGGTTATACGAAACGAACTTTTAATGCGGCGCGAAAGCATTATCAACCACCTAAACCAGGCTGCCGGTGAAGCTATTATTGAAAATGTTGTTTTTCGCTAGCCGAAAAGAATTTGTCCCGCTCCCAAAAGCTTAAGTATTTGCTTTCAAACCTGTTTAATTAGCTTCGCTGAGCAAAAGGTTCAAAAATTTCTTTTATTAACCTGGCTTCTTAAAAATAAATTTTCGATTAAATTTACCCCAAATTAACAGGTTGAGAATAGGTTAATAATTTTTTTTTGAATTAAACAGTTTAAATTAAATGGCCCTTCACGCACTCGAAACAGATCCCGAATACCTGAACTTGCAAACCGAAATGGTATGGATGCAGCAGTCGGTAAGGGAGCAAAGCAAACGTATAGCTGTTATTTTTGAAGGCCGCGATACTGCCGGCAAAGGAGGCGCAATTATGAGGTTTGTCAGGTTTCTTAACCCTCGCCATTACCGTATAGTTGCCCTTTCGAAGCCCACCGAAATAGAAAAGGGACAATGGTATTTCCAAAGGTATATGCATGTACTCCCAAACCCGGGGGAAATGGTTTTTTTCGACCGTAGCTGGTATAACAGGGCCGTTGTAGAACCTGTTATGGGCTTTTGCACCCAGGAACAATACAAATTGTTTATTAAACAGGTTACACAGGTCGAAAATATGCTTATCGAAGATGGAATAATACTCATTAAGCTTTGGTTTTCGATAGATATTGAAGAACAAAAACGCAGAATTGAAGAACGTAAAATCAACCCCCTAAAACAGTGGAAACTTAGCACAGTTGATATGCAGGCACAGTACCGCTGGGACGATTTTACCGAATATAAAGAAAGGATGTTTGAAACAACGGCTACAACCGAAAGCCCCTGGATAGTTATCAGGGGCAATATAAAGCATGTAGCAAGAAAAGAAGCTATGAGGTTTGTTCTTAATGCAATCGACTATAAGAACAAAGGCAAAACCGGCGAACGGCTCTACCCCGACCCGGAAATAGTTTCAGTTTTGGTGTCGGCGCGCGAAAACAGCAGTAGCTAATAGATTTTTGCTTACTAATATTTTTTCTGTAAAAACATGCTTTGGGAAACAACGTACAATTTAGCACAATCCATTACCATAAGTGGATAACATCTGAAGGGCGCATTTCGAATTATTTGTATATTAGCATTGGATAGAAAAATACAGAATAATGGATTTGTGGCAATTCACCCCAGTAGCAATTATTTATTTTATTACATCGGGCATATCGTTCCTTTTGGCATTTCTCTCGTGGCAAATGCGCCCTGTTAAAGGTGCCGGGCTTTTTTCTTTCATGATGCTTTCGGTAACATTGTGGGTTCTGGCCTCATTGCTTGGTTTATTTAGCAATTCATTCGACTGGAAAATATTAATGCTTAAGTTTGAATACATTGGCATGGCTGGTGCCGTTTACCTTTGGCTAACTTTTGTGGCTGTTTATACACATTACGACCGTTGGTTGAAGAAGTGGATGTATGCACTTTTGGCCATAATACCACTAATTACACTTTATCATGTATTTCAAGCTCCCGAAGGCACAACCATACACGAATCGTACTATCTGGTCACTAAAAAAGGCATAAGCTATTTCGCACCGAATTTCAGTGGAATGTTTTATATCTGGACAGCCTACGCCTACCTGCTGATGCTCTTGGGGGTAATATTTCTGTTGCTGCGAATATTTCAAACACCCCCGGGTTTGCGCAAACAGTTGGTATTGCTAATTCCGGCTGTATTTGTTGTTATGCTCCCAAATATTTTATACATAACAGGCAAAAACCCTTTCGAACCATACGACCCAACCCCACTGGCCCTTGTAATCGTAGGTATTTTGTTTCTTTCAACCATGTATTTTTTTCAGTTCCTGAATGTTGTTCCCATTGCCCACGACCTGGTTATTAAAAGCGTAAAAGCAGGGGTTATTATTCTGAACAGGAAAAACCTGATTCTGGAAATCAACCCTGTAGCTATACAATTCTTAGGATTGCCTGCCACTAACTATACAGGAAAAAACATTGCCGAAATTATGCCACAATTCAGCGAATTGCCTGCATGTACAGGGCAGGAAGAAGAAACCAAATCGGATATAGTGCTTGGGGCATGCAAGAAAAATTATGAACTTAAGGTTACCTCTCTAAAAGACAGCACACAAACCATACAGGGCAAAATAATTATGTTGTGGGACATAACCGAGCAAAAAATGGCAATGAACGAACTTGATGCCTATGCCCGAACCGTAGCCCACGACCTGAAAAACCCGCTTGGCCAGATGATGGGTTATGCCCAGCTCCTCAAAGAAGATATCGACTCGGAAAAACTACGTAACGAATACCTCGACCATATTATTACCGGTGGGGAAAAAATGAAAACAATTATCGACGGACTGCTTACACTTGCAAAAATACGCAACCTGCAAAAAATTGATATGATGGAGGTTGACATGCAATATATATTGCAAACTGTGATGATCCGCCTTCACGATTCAATAAAAAGACGCGATGCAGTAATCAACCTGCCCCAAACCTGGAAAAAAGCCTATGGCAACTCAATATGGGTGGAAGAAGTATGGATAAACCTTATTACAAACGCTCTTAAATATGGCGGCACGCCCCCGGTAATTGAATTGGGGTCGGAGATAGTGGGCGATTTTGTAAGGTTCTGGGTCAAGGACAATGGCGAAGGGATGTCGCAAAACGATTTAGGACAGATATTTGAAGAGTTTTCGCGCATACACCCCAACAAAGACTCCATAAAAGGGCATGGCCTTGGTTTGTCAATTGTTCAACGAATAATTAAAAAGATGGGGGGCGATGTAAACATGACAAGCAAAATCGGGCATGGTTCGGTATTCTTTTTTACCCTGCCGGCTGTTGAAAACAATTACTAGTTCTGTGTTTGTTTAGTTGCCTTAACTTGCCCCCTCCACACCATTTTCTTTATATTAAAAAGGGGTTGGCTTACAAAGAAAAGAACTCAAAGCTTACAGTGACAATACCTAAAAAGAATAGTGTATGCAAAAATTTTTATTCCTATTAATTTTTACAATAGCAGGCTTAGCAGCAGATAATAAAGTTTACAGCCAGCAAGAACAGGAAGTCAAAAAGCATTTGTACCGTCCAAACTTAAGCAACAATATTGAAAACCCAATAACCGAAACACAGCACCAGCCCGACAGCGGCTTTCATGCAGCCGACAGTATTATTGGGCCTCTCAGAAACGATTCGCTGCTTGCCCGCCTGGCCTATATTAAAGACTCTCTTTTAATGCGGCAGAAAATGCTCGATTCGTTAATTTTTTTGGCCGAAAAGCTTCCGCCACTGCTCGAGGTTGGAATTTGGCTGCAATCGAGCCAGGTAATTATCGATCCAGTAAAAATTGAATTGACAAGCGATTCGACCCTGGGCAGTTATAAATATGTAACATTGCCCATAAGCTTTACACAGCCTTATACCCCATGGATTGAAACCATTTCACTCGATAGTGGCTCTTTTAAAGTAACACGTGGACCCGACAATTCAATTATATCGATAAGAGACCATAAGATTAACTTGAATTTCGGGTACACCCCCGATAAAAATATTATAGTAATTTCAGAAACAGGCATTTTTGCCTCAAAAAACGGAAAAATGTTTTACAAACAACTTTTCGATTCGGTGTTTTATAACAACAAAGGCCGGGTGGCCGTCATAAAACGATATGTAAGCCTGCACCAGGCAACTGAAACATATCAGAAAGGAAAATTTTTGTTTACACATTTATACGAGGTCAAACAATTCAACTATAACCTCAACAATATGCTGGAATATTTCGAACTTGTTAATTTCTGCGAAAAATGGACTATGAACGATCCATCAAAAGTTTGTTCAATTATAAAATATACAATAAGCAAAAACAATAATACATACACTGTTTCGAAACAGCATAACCCTGCCAACGAATATGCCGATGGCGAATATGTTTACGAATTTGATTTGGCACATAACCTTAAATCGGTTTCGTTCAGCAACTTTAAAAACACCGAAAGATGGAAGACCTCTATTGAGGTTAACCAGCTAGGCCATGTTACCAGGTATATTTACGAAGTGAACAATAAAATAAACAATACTTTGCTGTTCAACTATTATTTAAACGATCCGTTGGCAAAACATAAAGTAGAAAGCATTTCGTGCTCGTTTGAAGACGATGGGGTTAGCTATTTCCAAAAGAACCTTACAACAGGTAAAAGCCGTGTGCGTGATAAATTTACCGGCGAATGGAGTGCATGGAAATAAAAAAGCCTTATCGGCAAATACCAATAAGGCTTTCTTGTGATTCCGGAGCGATTCGAACGCTCGACCCACAGCTTAGAAGGCTGTT
>JAFGQZ010000026.1 GCA_016935435.1 Bacteroidales bacterium | reverse complement strand
TTCTTTTCATTAATTTAATTATAATATTTTAAGCCTGCAAAAAGACCCCCATTGATTTGGATGTTTCAGACAAAGGGTGTCCCCGAATTTTGTATTTGCCCATAACACGAATATAAATACAGATGGAAATTAATATACCACAAAATCTAAACACCAGGGACGGACGTGAAGAAATCCCCCTTTTGCAGGCCGACATAAACCTTATTTATCGCGATAAGTGCATTACTTCGCTGCTCGATTCACTTCCGGTGATAACTCTATTGATAAACAAATACAGGCAGATATTGTACTGCAACCGGGCATACCTCGAACTTGGTGCCAGCGACCCAAAAGAACTTGTACTAGGCTTAAGGCCCGGTGAGTTTTTCGGTTGTGCACACCATAACGATTCAAAACAAGGCTGTGGCGAATCGGAACATTGCCGGTATTGCGGGGCAGTAGCAGCCATACGTGAGGCGCAGGCTTCAAAAGAAAAAGCCACCAAAGAAGCCAGAATTACAATATTAAAAGATAATCAGGAATTTGCAGTCGATTTTAAAGTAACAGCGGCCCCATTTGAATTCTCAGGTTCGCAATTTTTTATATATACTATTGAAGACATTAGCGACCAAAAACGCAGAAAAATTCTGGAAAGAGTTTTTTTTCATGATATTATTGACAAAGCCTCAAGCCTTCAGTATGCGGCAGAATTGGCCGAAAGTAAATTAGGGGCAGAACTACCAAATAAGCAATTAACCCTGGTTAAGCGACTGGGGCAGGAAATTGTTAGTGAAATTATGGGGCAACGCATACTCATGCAAGCCGAGAACAACGAATTTAAGCTTAGTATATCAAAAGCAAGTTCCCACGAAATAATTCAACGCTCGGTTGAACAAATTAAAAACCATAACGTAGCCGAAGGAAAACAAATTATTGTTTCGGGTTACGATAATTATTGGATTTCCACCGATTACCTTTTACTCAACAGGGTGTTGGTGAATATGCTGAAAAATGCCCTTGAAGGCTCGAAAAAAAATGATATTGTTACCATAAAATGCTACCCCGATGGCCAAAATGTAGTCTTTTCGGTACATAACAAATTGGAAATATCCAAAGAAGTGAAAGAACAAATATTCCACCGTTCGTTTTCAACCAAGGGCACAAACAGGGGCATAGGAACCTATAGCATGAAGCTCTACGGCGAGCAATACCTTTCCGGGAAGGTATGGTTCGAATCTGATGCCCATTCGGGCACTTATTTTTATTTGTCGATCCCAAAAGAGTTAAAACAAGCATAAATAAGCCTGCAGAACCGTAAGGCAAAAAACAACCCGTTACAAAAATGTTTACAAATGGGCAGTTTAAAACGGTTTTTATAAATTTGCCACATGGACAAAATACGTTTAGATAAATGGTTATGGGCAGTACGTATTTTTAAAACCCGCAGCCTTGCTACCGATGCCTGTTCAAAAGGCAGGGTACTGGTTAACGGACAGCCCGCAAAACCCGCTAAAGAACTTACAGGGAACGAGCATATTACTGTAAGAAAACCACCTGTGGTATATTCCTACAAAATAAAAACACTAATCAGCAACAGGCTGCCTGCCAAACTAGTCCCTGAATATATTGAAGATTTAACATCGGTTGAGGAACTTGAAAAGCTGAAAGTAAACGAAACATTTTTTATTAAACGCGACAGGGGCAGCGGCCGGCCAACGAAAAAAGAACGCCGCACTATTGACAAGCTCACCAATAACAATGAATTTTAGCACATGCTGGTAGCACGCGAAAAACGCAAAAAGAACATTGCAGAATACGTTTTGTACATGTGGCAGATTGAAGATACTTTAAGGGCCCTTCAATTCGACATGAACCTAGTAGAAGAAAGAATTATCCCACAGTTCAGGCAATCGGGAAACACGCTCGAGGAAATACGCGACTGGTACACAAACCTCATTATTTCAATGATAGAGGAAGGTATAAAAACTTCGGGGCACCTGAAAATAGTTAGCAGCGTAATAAATGAACTCAACGAACTGCATAAAAGGTTAATATTTGAAAACAAGGTGCCAGAATACCTCCAGGTTTACAGCCACGCAAAACCCAATATCGATGCTTTCAGGGAAAAATTGCAAATGCCCGGGCTAAACGAAATTGAGGTTTGCTTTTATGGCCTTTACGGCTTGCTTCTTTTAAGGCTTAAAAAGAAAGATGTTACCCCGGAAACAGTAAACGCCATGCAAACATTCAGCAATATTCTGGGATCGTTATCGAAGTATTTTCATGATATAGAACAAGGTAAGGCCGAGTTCTGAAATAATACACCAGTAAAGCAAACAATGGCATTTTTGTTGTTTTGCCCGGAATTAGGCCATTTAAGCCTTTTAATTCTTTGCACTTTGCAACTTTATTTTTTTTGTTTAATAAATTAAGTTACACTTAATTCAATTTAATATCCTATCTTTGCAGGTAAAAATTGTTATGAACCGCATCGGAGAAAGGATAAAGAAAAAAAGGGAGCTTCTAAACCTGCACCTTAACGAGTTGGCAAAAAAAGTTGAAATAAGCCCCAGCGCACTCTCACAAATAGAGAATTCCAAATCTTTCCCCTCTATCTTTACCTTAAAATCAATAGCCGATGCTTTGCATACCAGCATTGGCGACCTGGTTGGCGAAAACGACTCAATGACCAACAACCCTGTTGTATATAAAAGCGACATTAAATATATCGACCAGAACCCTGCCGGAACAACCATATTCCTGCTTTCAAACCACGATACAAACAAACAAATGGATACATACCTGGTTCGTTTTGCAAAAGCATCGGGGCTCGACGGGCTGCTGAAAGGCAAGCACGGACAAATATTTTGCCATGTCCTGTCGGGCGAAATCAGGTTCGACTTAAACGATAAAAACTATTTTTTAAGACAAGGCGACAATATTTATTTTAACGCCAAACTACCCTGCAACGCCATAAACACCAGCGATGGCATCAGCGAAATGCTCTGGGTACAATCTCCTTCGGCTTACTAAAATTAATTAAGCTTTACTTAATTTTTTAAGTATTTATTCATATATTTGCAACTCAGACCCTGGTAGCTTTCTATTGTGAAATTTTACACTATAAAGCCAAAATGGGACAATTAAACAATTAATATGAATTCTATGTCGGATTTATTTAAAAAATTGGAACAAAAAAGGATTAGCCTGCCCAACGATGCCTTGATAGTGCTTGGCGGGTGCAAATCGTATAAAACATTCGATACGGTTAATGAACTTGCAATTGCCGCTACCGGGGGCAAAAACAACAGCTATGCGGTTAACTACAGGGTTGAAGGTAAAGGCGAAGTTACCGAGGCGGTTGTGCATAAAGTAACAAATGGTATATCGGCCAATTATACCGAAGAATACATGCGCCGCAGAGACCCTGACACTATGGTTATTGCCGATGATTTGCCCAGCGACAAGGAACGGTTTTCCGAAAGGTTTGGATATAATTTTGATGTTCTTAGAAAAGAAACCTTAGAATGGCTGCAAAAGCAGGACCTTGCCGTGTTTTTTTATTTTGCAGGGCGCGAAAATATTGGCAGCGGCGGCATTGCCATAGCCCCGGCAAATGCAGGCTTTTTTGCAATGGGGCTGGCCATGTTGCAAAGCATCATTGCAATCGACGAACTGCCTAACGATTTCGTAGTTGAATCGGCTATATACGTAGCCCCTACTTTTCGGCACACACATTTTAACGGAAAACAAATTGTAGTGCACAAACGGTCGGAAAACCTGCACGAGATTTTTTCTTATAACCTCTATCCGGGGCCAAGTGCAAAAAAAGGCTTGTATGGCGCTTTGCTCACAAAAGGCGAAAGAGAAGGATGGCTTACAGCCCATTGTTCTACTGTGCAGGTAGTTAGCCCATACGACAATATAACAACTTTTATGCACGAAGGTGCCAGCGGGGGCGGTAAAAGCGAAATGTTGCAGAACATTGTAAGGGAACAAAATGGCCAGTTATTAATTGGGACTAACACCATTACAGGTGAAAAAAGGCTCATCAGCCTGCCTATGTTTTGTTCGTTCAACCCGGTAACCGACGATATGGCATTATGCCACCCATCGATTCAAAAGAACAACGGCAAGCTTACTGTTTTAGATGCAGAAAATGCATGGTTTATAAGGGTTGACAGCGTTAACGACTATGGCGATGACCCTTTTCTTGAAAAACTCACTATAAAACCAAAAGAGCCCCTGCTGTTTCTTAATATTCAATCTAATCCGGGATGCACGGCTTTAATCTGGGACCACACCGAAGACAGTCCCGGAAAGAAATGCCCGAACCCCAGGGTAATTGTACCCAGAAATATTGTTCCAAATGTTGTTAACAGGCCCGTTACCGTTGATATTAGAAGTTTTGGCGTACGTACGCCGCCTTGTACAAAAGAAAACCCAACCTACGGCATTATAGGTCTGTTTCACATTCTGCCCCCTGCCCTGGCATGGCTGTGGAGGCTTGTTTCGCCACGTGGCCACGCAAACCCCAGTATTGTTGACGGAGGGGCAATGGGAAGCGAAGGAGTGGGCTCGTATTGGCCATTTGCAACCGGTAAAATGATTACACATGCCAATTTGTTACTTGAACAAATTATCCATACGCCACGCATGCGTTATACATTGGTGCCAAACCAGCACATCGGGGCATGGAAAGTTGGCTTTAAACCACAATTACTTATGCGTGAATACCTTACACGTCGGGGAAATGCCAAACTCAGGGGCGATCAATATCAATACGCACGATGCCCTTTACTGGGGTTCGAGCTTAATTACCTCACTATCGAAGGGTCAAAAATACCTTCAAGGTTCCTTCAGGTGCATAAACAGGTTGAAGTAGAAACTTCGGGCTACGACGCCGGTGCGGAAATGCTTTACGGGTTTTTCAAATCGGAATTACTAAAATACCTGACCCCCGATTTGTCAATTACCGGACAGAAAATTATTGAAGCCTGCTTATCGGGGGCAAGCGTTGAGGACTATTTATCGATTATCCCGATGGACTATCAGTATTCATTTTTAAAAAACAGCGATAATGAGTAAAGTGATAATTTTAATGGGCTCAAAAGCCGACCTCGATTGGGCCAACCAAATTAAAAAAGTACTCGACAGCTTTGAAATACCAGTAATATTGCGAATAGCTTCGGCACATAAAGTGCCCCTGAAATGTTACAACCTTATTAAGGAGTACGAAAAAGAAAATGTTGTGTTTATTACAATTGCCGGCATGAGCAATGCCCTGAGCGGGTTTACCGATGCACAAACACATTGCCCCGTTATTGCATGCCCCCCGTATAGCGACAAATTTGGGGGCGCCGACCTCTTTTCTAGTATCAGGATGCCTTCGGGGGTTGCCCCCTTAACCATTCTCAGCCCTGAAAACGCTGCCCTTGCTGCCGCAAAAATTATTGGTTTACTGTTGCCCCAGGTGCGGGCCAAGGTTGCCGAATATCAGGCAAAAAAACAAATTGAACTGGAAACTGCCGATGCATCATTACTTTCAGGTGCCTGATAAAAAAAATGTTTTACGCTATAGCGAAAATAGCTTCCCACTAATAATTAGAAGGGCCCAAAACACAAAACAACAGGCAGGGAAATGGCTTACAAGCCTTTCACCTGCCTGTTCAACAGATATTTTAAATAGTTTATGCAAACCTGGTTAAGGATGGTGAAAAAGTACTTAACCTTATCTTCGTCGTTCCTGATAATGCTCTGCCTGGGCAGTGTTTACGCCTGGAGCATAATGGCGTCGGAACTTACAGAAAAGTTTAATTTCGCGGCAGCGCAAACCCAACTGATTTTTGGTGCCTTAATTGCAATTTTTCCGGCAACAATGATTTTTGCCAACAAACTGGCGAAGAAAATAATGCCAAAGAACCTCGGGCATTTATCGGGCATTTTGTTTCTCGCAGGTTACGTTTTGGCCGGATTTTCAAATGGCAATTTTTTGTTGCTTTTTTCAGGCATAAGCATTTTGGCAGGCTTGGCCACCGGTTTAGGCTACTGGGTTGCACTAACTGTTCCTGTACAATGGTTTCCAGGGAGAAAAGGCCTTGTTACAGGTATTTCAGCCGCCGGCTTCGGCCTGGGGGCTTATCTAATGTCTGTTCTTTCAGAAATTGTTTTATCAAAAGGGGCCAGTGTTTTTCATGTATTCAGCCTGACAGGTTTGCTATACGGCACCCTTATTGTTGCCTTTTCAACATTTATTTTTCAACCTTTTCATAATGTCGAAACACAAAAATACACCAACAACCGTTTTTTATTGTCGCCCGGTTTTATTAAACTGTTTTTTGGCATATTCGCCGGTACCTTTTCGGGGCTTTTGGTTATTGGCAACCTTAAACTTATCGGAGGGGCCGGCAGTATCCCTAACCATTTGCTAATTGCCGGTATTTCGCTGCTGGCAGTTTCTAATTTTTTTGGCAGGCTTATTTGGGGGTTCCTGAGCGATTATGTTCCAGCTGCTTTATGTGTTTTTCTCGCACTTGCCCTACAGTCTGTTTCAATTTTTTTATTTAGCCCCGAATATTTAAACCATCGTTCATACATCATATTATCGGCATTAACGGGTTTTGGGTTCGGGGGCAATTTTGTGCTTTTTGCAAAAGAAACTACCCGAATATACGGAACCGACAACCTCGGCAGGATATACCCCTATGTTTTTTTGGGCTATGCGCTGGCTGGCATTTCCGGGCCAATAAGCGGCGGCCTGTTGTTCGATTTTTTTAATGGTTTCACCTACCCGGTATTTCTGGCAGCTTTAGTGAGTTTTTTTGGCAGCCTTTTATTTTTATACGAATTTCTTAAAACAATGAAAAGTAAAAATGAACAACCATAACGATATTGAAATTGCGGCGGGTTTAATCCAGAAGGGAAAACTGGTGGCTTTTCCAACGGAAACTGTTTACGGGCTGGGTGCAAATGCGATGGATCCCCTGGCCGTGGCAAGAATATTCGAATTAAAAGAACGCCCATCGTTCGACCCATTAATTGTTCATATTGCATCGGTTAACGACTTAAAAAAACTAGCTGGCAATGTACATGAAAATGTATTGCGCCTGGTTGATAAATTCTGGCCGGGGCCTCTTACTGTGGTATTGCCAAAAAGTAAATTGGTGCCCGATATTGTAACCTCGGGACTGCCAACTGTTGGCATACGAATGCCAAAAAACGATATTGCCCTGATGCTGATTAAAAAATCGGGGTGCCCCGTTGCTGCACCCAGCGCAAACAAATTCGGGCAACTTAGCCCTGTATGCGCCGAACATGTAAAAAAGCAGCTCCCGCAAACCGATTACATTCTTGACGGTGGAAAAACTGAGGTAGGCATTGAATCGACAATTGTTTCTGTAAACGGAAATGTTTGCAGCATCCTACGCCCGGGGTATATTACTGCCATTGATATCGAAAATGCCCTTCCGGGAACTTTTATTTTCGATATTTTGCCACCTAAAACCAATATTGCCCCCGGTTTGCTTAAAAGCCACTATTCGCCGAAAAAACCTTTGTTTATAACCAGCGAAACAGCAGATGTTTTGCCTTCTTCATCCGGACTTATTCTCCACAGCAGGCGAAACCATAACTGTAAAGCCGATAAAGTAATTTACACTTCGGTAAATTACAATTATACCGAAATAGCTGCTAACCTGTTTTCTGCCTTGCACGATATGGAAGAAGATGAAAAAATATCCCGGATATTTATTGAACCAGTCGAGGAAACCGGATTGGGCATTGCAATAATGGACAGGTTAAAGAAAGCCGCTTATCAATACCGTGCAACAAAATAAGAACATACACAAGCATAAAGAACAAACAGAATATCCCTTCTGCTTTTTTTGCAATAACCTAGGTTATCTCACGAATTACCCTGCATGGGTTGCCTGCTGCGAAAAAACCTGCCGGTATATCCTTAATAACCACACTGCCGGCCCCGATAACACATCGGTCGCCAATTGTAACACCAGGGCAAATCACTGTACTGCCTCCAATCCATACATCGGTGCCAATAGTTACAGGTTTTGCAAATTCTAAGCCCAAAGCCCTTTCTTTATAGTCCATCGGATGAGTAGCAGTATATATTTGCACATTAGGGCCAATTAGAGTGTTGCTGCCTATTGATACAGGCATAACATCAAGTACAACACAATTAAAGTTAAAAAACACTTTGTTGCCGGCATATATATTTGTGCCATAATCGCAATAAAATGGCGACTGCACTACAAATTCGCTCCCGGCATTCGGAATTAACTTTTTCAAAACCTGCTTTCTTCTTGCTTCGTAATTTTCTCCTGTGCTGTTAAATTCTTTTAAGAGCAACCTTGTTCTTAGCCTCTCATTTGTAAGTTCTGCGTCTGCTGCATTATACAACAAGCCCGACAGCATTTTTTGCTTTTCTGTTTTCACATGAACATATAATGGTTAATTAATTGGTTTTGTGGAATTTTAATGCGTTAGGCACCTGTTTCAAATTTTATACGTTTCCTTTTTATGCAATAACCTAATAATAATTGTTCCAATAGAATGAAAGTTTCAACCGACAGTATTTTTAATTATCAGTTTAAAAGGTAATATTTTTTTTATACTTTAGGCGTGAATGTTTTTTCGATTATCATAATATTAAAGCACAACCCAATTCTATCCGACTGCTCATGAAACTAAAAGAATTATTGATTAAGTTATTAAAAAACTACAATCTACATAAATTTAAGGGACTTGTCCATGTAATTATTGTTCTTTTTGCATCGGCAATAACCATTGCCTTTACATCGGGAAATACCAAACCGGAAAATAAAGGGTTGACCGCCCCAAACGTATTTACAGCAGAAAATTCCGGCTTACCCTCAAATAATGTAAATGACATTTATATCGATTCGGCAAATGTGAAATGGATTGGCACCGGTGCCGGCCTTGCCCGCTTCGATGGAGGGGAGTGGATTACTTATACCATTTCAGACCATTTGCTGAACAATAAAGTAAACGACATTGAATTTGAATTTACCAAATACGGCAGCGAACTCTGGATTGCAACCGACAGCGGGCTTACTGTTGCGGCATACGGCATTGATGGAATAACCAGTGCCACAACCTATGTTGGTGCAAACAGCGGCCTTGTGGGCAACAAGGTTAATTCGGTTTGTGTCGATAAGGATCATAACCGGTGGATTTCCACCGACTCGGCCATTTCGGTTTTCAGGGGCAACATTTGGGACAGTATCCTTACCGGTATCGATGCCTGGGAAGAAACCATTAAACTGTCGGATGTAAAAATTACCCGCGTAGCCGCCTACGATGCCCATTCTATGACTCTGGCAGCCACCGAAGGAAAAGGAATACTTCGGTATAGTTACAATACCGTTGACGGAATAACAGGCGCCTCGACTTATGCTACGCCCTGGTCGTCGATGTACACCGATATTATTTTTGATATTAATATTAAGGGCGACATTCAGTGGTATGCAACAGATACCGGTGCATACAAGCATACTTCCGAAGCCACAAAGGACGACTGGGAGTACTTTAGCACTCAAACCGGACTGGTAAGTAACAAAATTAACACTGTTTTTACCGATAAAGACAACAATATATGGTTTGGCACACCGGCAGGCCTTTCGGTTTTTACTGGTAGCAACTGGTACAGGTACACCGAAAAAGAGGGGTTAGTTAACAATTATGTCAATTGTATTTCTTCCGATACAACCGGCAATATTTGGGTTGGCACATCGGGCGGTATAGAATGGTTTAGTAGTATTCCCGGCGAAATTGTAATTATTGACAATTTATGGCTCCCTTGCCAGGATATGGCCGAAACTATAAAAATATACCCAAACCCTGCAACCGATTTGTTTTACCTGAAAGTTAACACTAACAACAAGCAGGCTTTTATTGTGACCACCTATTCCACCGAGGGCAGGTGCATCGAAAGCCGAACCTGCCGGCCAACCGAAACTGGTGACGTAGTAGTGCCATTCGATATATCGGATAAACAAAAATACCCTGCAGGAACTTATTTTGTTAAAATAAATGGATACAACATCGATTATACTGTAAAACTGAACAAAACCGGGCACGGGCACAACTAATGCCCCTGCACACATACTCTTTAGGCTATGAAAAGAAACAACACAACATTAGTGAACTGGAAACTAAAACTGGAAGCATTAACACAAAAATTTAAAGTACCCGGGAAAATAGCATTTATATTACTGGGACTGGCATCGATAGTGTGGTTTCTGGTAAGGGTTGTACCTAAACCACAAAGGGCAACCTATCCATGCGTAAGGGCCACAGCCCCCTGGGCATCGGCATTTGTAATATATATTCTGGGCATAACAGCATCGGCATTTTCATTTAAGCGTTTTGGAAAACACCTTAAGGCATCGCAATATAAAATGGCCGCCCTGTTTGTGGCAGCCGGCATTACTGTTGTGTTTTTTACCATACCCCTTACTCAAACCGACAGTACAGCTGCAAGCCTGAATTTCGGTGCCTTTGCCCCAAACAGCCCAATTGGGGTAGCTAAAGGCATAATGCCCGGCCGCGTAGTTTGGGTTCACAACCCCGATGCTACAGATAAAAACTGCAGCAATACCAGTGGCGATTACTGGTTCGACAACACCAACCAAAATGTTGTTGACGACATGCTCGGCAATGCCATAAGGGGAATTGCAGGCCAGGGCGACTTAAAGCTGGCCTGGGATACAATATTTAAATATTTTAACGAAACCCATGGCAGGGGCATTAAAGGATATACAAAAGGAGAAAAAATTTATATTAAAATAAATGTTACCAACTCCTGTTGCGCTTCGTGGTCGAACAAAACCAAAAAAACCAATAATTTCGACCAGATGGATTCCACCCCCGAACTATGCCTTTCTATATTAAGGCAGCTGGTAAACATAGTTGGTGTCGAAGAGTCGGATATATACCTTGGAGACCCGTTCCGCAAGTTCCACGATTTATATTGGGATTTGTGTGCCCCGGAATTCCCTGATGTAAACTATATGGACGGCAATGGCGACAATGGCCGCATACAAACCACCCCTACTGCACAAAGCATACTAAAATTCAGCAATGGCGAAAGTGCCCGCATTCCACAGGAATATGTAAACTCGGCATATTTCATTAACATGCCTTGTCTGAAATCGCACGATGTGGGGGGCATTACTATTGCCGCTAAAAACCACCAGGGATCAATAATTGAAGAAGGGGACGCCCCAAACGGGCAATCGGCCATGTTTATGCACCCCTATCTGCCAAAAAACAACCCAGGACATGGCAAATACCGCCACCTTGTCGATTACATGGGTTATGAACACCTCGGAGGCAAAACCCTTTTAATTATTGTCGATGGCATTTGGGGGGGGAGAAACTGGGACGGTATTGTTGAAAAGTGGGACATGGCCCCATTCAACAACGACTACCCTTCATCATTATTTGTATCAATGGATCCTGTAGCTATTGAATCGGTATGTTACGACTTTTTACTTGAAGAATATAAAAACAAAGAAGAGGACATCCAATTCCCGTATATCGATGGTGCCGATGATTATATACTCCAGGCAGCTGATCCGGCAAACTGGCCCGCCGATATCGAATACGACCCCGAAGGCGATGGAACAGTTTTAACAAGCCTTGGCACACACGAACACTGGAACAATGCAGTTGATAAAAAATATTCACGTAACCTGGGCACTGGCAACGGCATAGAGCTTTACACAGAAAAACTTAGCAGCATTAAGCATTCCGGTGTTTCAACCAGGCTGCGAATTTACCCACAACCGGCAAATGGTTTTATTGCTGTTGAAATCGAAAACAACCAGGACGAGATTGAAACAGTGCAGCTTTTCGACCCGTCGGGCAGGCTTGTTTCAGCCTTTACCGGCAAAATTTTGCAGCACCAGAAACTACAAATCGACAATGTATTGCCCGGTGCATACATTATTTCAATAAAAACTACTAAAGGCACCAGCTATTCTAAGCCACTGCTTGTAAACTAAACTTAAATTGAAGAAGGTATATTTACAAATCCTGTTTGGTTTTAAAACCAGGCAGGATTTTGTGCTAAAATAAAACGTTAGCAGAAAACCGGCCTGGTTCTAAAGTGAATTATTTTTAAAGATACATAAGTTTATATCCCTGTCTTTTTATATACTGCCTTAACCTCGCCAATAAACATGCGGTGATAATCCTTGTCGTTATAAAAGAGCTCATCTACTTCGTCGGGGATTATAAAAACCGGTTTTATATCGTCGAAATATACTTTTTTGCACTCAATAACCATATCTGCCTGTTCGAAACTAACCCCGCCAAATTCGAGGCTTACAGGCAACAATCCGGTTTCTTTCACCTTGTCGGCATCGCGGCCCGAAGTTGCCCCGCAAAAATTTAGGGTTTTTTTATGGTTACCGGGTAAAAAGCTCATAGTAAAAATTTCGTTTTCCTCCATAAAGTTATACGTATGCCTCGAAGGCCTCACAAAAGACATGGCCACCGGTTTGTTCCACAAAACGCCCAAAGCGCCCCAACTGGCAGTCATTGTGTTAAAATGGTTAATATCGCCTGCCGATAACAGGAACCATTCGTTGCCAATTTTATTAAACACCCGAAGCGACAAGCTGTTAACATTTTCCTTATTAAAAATACTGTGCCATTGTACCATAATCATTATTGTATTGGTTTATAATTACTTTTGGTTTGTCGTGTTTTTTTTTCAACTTTAAGGCCCTTAAAACAACAGAATATGCACGAATCGCTTACACTGCTTGACGAAATCAGGCTGAACTTCTCCAGCGAAGGATTGTTTGTCCTGAATATCACACTGGCCTTTATTATGTTTGGTGTTGCATTGGGCATAAAGGTAAGTCATTTTAAAGATGTAATACTCTCGCCCAAGGCTGCAATCGTAGGTTTTTTATCACAATTTCTGCTGCTGCCGGCAGTAACATACGGCATTATATTGCTGATAAACGATTACATAACCCCTACAATTGCAATGGGAATGATACTGGTTGCCAGTTGCCCGGGCGGTAATGTGAGCAATTTTATCTCGTCGCTGGCAAAAGGCAATGTAGCCTTATCAGTAACGCTAACCGCAATAGCCACTTTAGGGGCCATCATACTAACACCGTTGAATTTTTCCATTTGGGGTGGTTTTTATACTCGTTACCTGAGCAGGGTCGATTCGGCATCGCTCTTGCGCCCAATTGAAATTAACCCCTATGCCATGTTCGAGACGGTTTTTATTCTTTTGGGTATTCCCCTAGTAATTGGCATGCTGGTAAACCACTTTCTGCCAAAAATTACCCGCAAAATCAACAGCCCTATACGCGCAATTTCATTGCTGGCATTTGCTGCCATGGTGGTTATGGCATTCATGAAAAATTACGACTATTTTCTGGCACACATTAAATATGTTTTTATTCTGGTTTTGATACACAACACCTTAGGCTTTCTGTCGGGAAACCTGTTTGCTCAATTTTTTAAGATTGGCGGGGCAAACCGCCGTGCAATTACAATTGAAACAGGCATACAAAACTCGGGGCTGGCATTGGTACTGCTGTTTAACCCTAAAATCTTCCCCCCCGACATAAACAATGGCGGCATGGCCTTTATTGCAGCCTGGTGGGGCATTTGGCACATTTTGGCAGGTTTGGCGCTTGCCGGAGTATGGTCGCGCTGGAAACCTAAAAACTAAGTTTAGGGTTAAAGTTTTCAATATATTCTTATTTTTACCGGCTAATTTAACGGTTCACTTTATGGTAAACAGGGAAACAATCGACAAGTGGTCGGTTAAATACTGGATGGCAAAATATTTATGGGCAAAGCCGGTTTTTAACCTTTATTACAGGAAAATTGAACTTAACAATGTACAGATAATTCCCCGGAACAAACCGGTTATACTCGCCCCTAACCATCAGAATGCGCTGATGGACGCAATGGCCCTTGTTACTCAAATTCCTTTTCAAACAGTGTTTATGGCCAGGGCCGATATTTTCAGGAAGCCTATTATTATAAAGCTTCTCACTTTTATGAAGATTATGCCTATTTACCGCATTCGCGATGGCATATCGAGCCTTGGGCAAAACGAAGAAATTTTTGAAGAAACCACCCGCATACTGCGAAACCATTATAACCCCTTGTGTTTATTCCCCGAGGGCAACCATGGCGAAAAAAGGCGACTGAGGCCGCTTGTAAAGGGAATTTTCCGTATTGCCCTTAAAGCCCAGTCGGATTATGGAAGTAAACCCGGTATACAAATAATACCTGTAGGGATCGACTACAAGCACTACCAAAAATTTGGCCAGTCACTTTTTGTAAATTTTGGACAACCCATTGAAGTTTCGGAATATTGGGACATGTACTGCGAAAACCAGGCTGTTGCCATTAACGCCTTGCGCGACAGGCTTGCCGACGAAATGCGCAAGTATATGATCGACATTAAAACCGATGAGTTTTACGATACATATATGGGCCTGCGTGGGTTTTACAGGCCAGAAGCTTTTAAAAGGCTGAATATCACCCAAAAATCGCTCACTAATCAGTTTATTGCCGACAAAAAGCTGATTGACGCACTCGACAAACTGCTCGAACGCAATCCGGGGAAAATGAAGGATATTGATGAAAAATTCTGCCGTTATGCCTCCCTGCGCGATAAAAACAAGCTTCGCGACTGGGTGTTCCGAAAATCGCCACTGCCAATAATATCCGGTTTATGCAGGCTTTTATCAGCACTGCTGCTCTCTCCTTTATTTTTACTCGGGCTTATAAACAACTGGCCACATTTTTTTATTCCCATAAAGTTTGCCGGAAAAATAAAAGACCCGCAATTCAGAAGTACCGCTGCATGGGGCATGGGCATTGTTATTCAGGCTGTTTATTACCTCATCCTGTCGGTACTGGCTTTTGTCTTCCTGCCAAAATGGTGGATGGCAGCAGCCTATATTGTTCTTATGCCACTTACCGGGCTGATAGCTTATGAAATCAGGCGATGGTTTATAAAAGGATGGAAAATTATTTGTTTCAGCCTGAAAAATAAAAAATCGGCCGAACTAACAGAAGCACTAGAGCTGAAAAACGTGTTAACAAAACTATTAAATTCGCTGCCACTGGATTAAATTTTGTGGACAGCTGCAAAAACCTGTTTTTTCAATTGTAAAAAATGGGAACAACAGATAAAAGATGTAATTCGACACATACAACATGGATTTTAAAAACAAAACAATTTGGATAACAGGGGCCGCATCGGGCATGGGCAAATCAGTTGCCCTGGAAATTGCCAGGCATGGCTCACGTTTAATAATTTCCGACCGCGATGAAGCCGGCCTTATCGCAACTGCAAAAGATATTAAAGATGCCGGGGCAACCTGCCGTATTGAAGTATTGGATATGACAGACAATGCCGGGATATTTAATACGGCCGCAAAGGTTCTGGGCGATGGCGAAATTATCCACGGATTATATCAATTTGCCGGCATTAGCCAGCGATCGTTGGCTGTTGAAACCCCGTTGGAAAACGACAGGCTTATAATGGAAATTAATTTCTTCGGGGTAATTTCGCTTGTAAAAGCCGTTTTGCCATCGATGATTAAAAATGGCGGGGGACAGCTGGCAGTTGCTTCCAGCATGGTCGGGAAATTCGGTTTTCCCTATCGCTCGGCATATTCGGCATCGAAACATGCCCTTCACGGCTTTTTTGAAACACTGTTGGCCGAAAACTCCAAACACAACATAAGGGTATCGATGCTTATTGGCGGAAGAATCCGTACAAATATTTCAAAATTTGCCATCGATAAAAGCGGAAAGGAACACGGGAAAATGGATGCAGGCCAGGCAAACGGCATTAGCCCCGGGAAAGCAGCTAAACAAATATACCACGGATTGAAACGCGAAAAGAAAGAAATACTTGTAGGCGGAAAAGAATTGCTAATGGTATATATAAGAAAGTATATACCGGCATTATATTATAAACTGGCTACTAAAATTAATCCTTTGTAAGCTAAATAAACTAAAAAATATTCTTGTGAGAAAAACAATTATAAGCGGCATTCAACAATTAGGAATTGGAGTTAAAGATGTCGAAAAGGCCTGGGCCTGGTATAAAAAATATTTTGGTATCGATGTACGCATACTTGAAGAATCGGCACCGGCAGAGTTTATGTTGCCTTACACAGGAGGGAAACCCCGTAACCGTCATGCAGCCCTGGCAATTACCCTTACTGGTGGCGGAGGGTTTGAAATTTGGAACCATACCGATTTTGAGCCACGCAACGCCAGTTTTGAAATACAGCTGGGCGATTTAGGTTTGTTTGCAGGAAAAATTAAATGCACCGATCCGGAAAAAACCTATAACTGGTTCAAAGAAAACAAACAGGATGTTTTGGGCGAAATAAGCGAACTCGAAGGCCGAAAACTTTTTTATCTGAAAGACCCCTACAACAATATTTTTCAGCTGGTGCCCGGAAATACATGGTACCGTAATGAAAATAAGCTTACAGGGGGTGCCCAGGGGGCAATTATTGGTTGTTCCGACATAGAGAAATCGAAAGCCTTTTATGCAAATATTCTGGGGTACGATACGGTTGTGTACGACAAGTCTGGATTATTCAACGATTTTTCGTTGTTGCCGGGTGGCAATAAAGAATTTCGCCGTGTACTGCTCCGTCACAGCGAAGAAAGAAAAGGCCCCTTTAGTAAATTGTTCGGCGACAGCGAAATTGAACTTGTACAAGCCCTAAAATACCAACCCCGAAAAATTTTTGAAAACCGTTACTGGGGCGAACTCGGGTTTATCCATCTTTGTTTCGACATACAAGGTATGGACAACCTTCGCGAAACCTGTAAAAATTTTGGCTGCCCGTTTACAGTCGATACCGGCGAAATTTTTAAAAATGGCAGCTTCGATATGGGCGATGCCGCAGGTTTGTTTGCCTACACCGAAGATCCCGATGGGGCATTGATTGAGTTTGTTGAAACCCACAAACTGCCCATCGTAAAAAAATTGGGCATAAGCCTGAACCTTCAGAAACGTAACCCCGAAAAGCCCCTGCCCGATTGGCTATTAGGCGCACTGCGTTTTATGAAAGCCAAAGATATCGGCGAATAAACACCGAATAATATCCTCGAATATCTGTTTAATCCGCATTGTCCGTGTGCGATAGGACACTGATGACACAGATGCTACGGATAGCCACTGATATAATTTGTGAAAATCAGTTTAATCCGCGTCATCCTTGTGCTATTAAAAGTTTTGATAAAATCCTTGCAATTTTCAGGGTAAATAGTAGATTTGCCCGAAAACATTCTACAAAAACGGCTTGAAAAGCACGGAAAACTTTAAAAGACTGGCTGCCAGCATAGGTGATAGCAATTCGGCTGCTTTCCGTGAATTTTATTCTCTTTTTGTAAATACTGTTTTTCGCTTTTCGGGGTATTATGTAAAGTTGGCCGAAAACAAGCAGGAAATAGTATCGAATGTGTTTTGTTCGGTATGGTCGAACCGTAAGAGCCTGTGGCAGGTTGAAAATATTGAGGCATATTTGTTCACGCTCACTAAAAACCACTCTCTTAATTTTCTAAAGAAACAATCGCGTGAACCGGAATACAGGCGTGAACTTCCCTTAACTTTAAGCTCCGAGGGCGAAAGCCCCGAAGATATTTTCATTACTGCTGAGTTCAACAACTTTCTGCAACAACAGATAGCCCAACTTCCCGAAAAATGCCGAATGGTGTTTCTCTTATCGCGTGAGGAAGGCCTAAAATATAAAGACATTGCCAAAATATTGGACATCTCAGAGAAAACCGTAAATGCACACATGGTTTCTGCATTAAAAAAAATACACGAATCGGTGTGTTCCTACCTCAACAAAAAATAATTTTTTTCTTCTAACGACTAGATGTGTTTTCATTTTTTGTTGTCATATATAATATGACTGTAAAAATTAAGTCTTACTATATACTCTTAAATTATTAGGCTATCGTCGGTGCCATTGCATTTATCAGTTAAAAGTGGTAACTTATTGTAAAATCGATTTGCAGGGAAAAAGACGCAGCCGGCCTATAAACAAAATTATGGACAACAAAGGGGACGAAATATGGCAAATAATTGCCAGGGAACAAAAAGGGGGAAATAATTACAACGATTCACTTAAGCTGCAGGAATGGCTTAACCAAAGTGATAAAAACCGCACTGCCTACAATTTATTAAAAAACATTAAACCAGTGCCGCATCAATTATCAGCCAACGAAGAACTTGAAACCTACTCGCTGTTGAGGGAAAAAATTGCCATAGAAACTTTCAGGAAAAAGAAACTAATGCTACAATTCGTTGCAGCAGCTTCTATTGCCCTTATGCTGGCCTCTTTCGGGGTTTTGTTTTCGGCAAAAATAAAAACAGAAAACCCCTTGCCTACTATAACAACACAGGTGCCCCATGGTGTGAAAACAAAAATTGATTTGCCCGACGGTTCAGTTGCCATTGTTAACTCTGGCAGCAGCCTTAGCTATCCGGCAAATTTCAGTGGCAGTTACCGCAAGGTAAAATTGCAGGGAGAAGCTTACTTCGAAGTTAAAACCAATGCAAAAAACCCGCTAATTGTTGAAGCCGGCGACATTGACATAAAAGTTACGGGCACAAAATTTAACGTGCGCAATTACGAAAACACATATACTACCGAGGTTACACTGTTAGAAGGGCTCGTTGGCATACACTCTTCAGGAAAAATTTCAAAAAAAGAAGAATTGTACAGGCTAAAACCAAACCAGACTGCTGTTTACAGCAAAACACACAACAAGTTGTCGGTAAAAAACACCAATGCCCGGCAGTCCGTTTACTGGACCGATGGAAAACTGTTCTTCGAAAACGAACCTATAACATCGATATTCGAGGAACTGGAGCGTAATTTTAATGTTGTTATCGATTACAACAATGCAGAATTAAAAAAAGACAGCTTCAGCGGCCTGTTCAATAAAGAAAAAAATGTTTACCAGATACTCGATATCATTAAGCTATCGGGAACTTTCCGATATACCCTGAAAAACGATACTATAAAAATTAACTAACCGGCATAAACAAAAATGAACACATCCTGACAAAAAAAGAAATCGGAAAATGGTGGCACATTTTCCGATTGAAGGTTTCAGAAAATGAATGAAAGAACAATCAATTAACCAAAACATTACAAATGTATGAAAAAAACATCATTGTATGGGAGTGGTATTCCCATCAGCTTATCCAAAAAAACCTTTCTGATCATGAAAATCTCTGTGATACTTAGCCTTTTCTGCACGATAAGCCTTTCAGCGGCAATGTCGTACTCGCAGGAAACTAAACTCAATATCGACATTACAAATGCCTCGGTAAGCGATTTGCTCAACGAAATAGGCAGCAAAAGCGATTTTTCGTTCTGGTACAAAACCTCCGAAGTGAAAAACTCAGAGAAGATAAACCTGAAAGTAACCAACCAAACTGTCGATAAAATTCTTGACCTTGCCCTGAAAGGCCTCGGGCTCGACTATGTTATAAAAGACAAGGTTATTATTGTGTTCGACAAGCAGGAAGGCAACCTTAAGGCACGCGACAATATAGTTGTCAGAGGGGTAGTAACCGATGCCGGAAACGGACAAACCATGCCCGGTGTAAACATTGTTATTGAAGGCACTACTACAGGGGTTGTGAGCGATTTAGACGGCAAATATACCATTGAAGCAGGCTCGCCCGATGCCGTACTGGTGTTTTCTTTTGTGGGCTATGTTACCGAAAAAATACCGGTAAACGGCCGCAGTATCATCGATGTAGCCCTGGTAGCAGATATTCAGAGCCTCGAAGAGGTTGTGTTAATTGGTTACCAGACTATTAAAAAGAAAGACCTTACAGGTACGGTTTCTGTTGTTAGCACCGAAGAAACAAGCAGGGTATCTTCTACTTCCCTTGCTCAATCCATACAGGGGTTAACTGCAGGTGTTACCGTTCGTAATTCAGGTTCTACCGGGGTATCGAAAATTGAAATCAGGGGGGTTGCCAGTTATACCAATTCCGATCCCTTATATGTAATTGATGGAATGGTTGCCGATGCCAACCTTACCATAAATTCCGACGACATAGAAAGCATACAAATTCTTAAAGATGCATCGGCAAGTGCCATTTATGGTGCGCGGGCAGCAAACGGTGTTGTTATTATTACCACCAAACAGGGCAAAAAAGGCCCCATGAGGGTAAGCTTCTCGGGAAAAATTGGGGTGCAACAGATACCAAAGGTTTACGATGTTATGGACAATACACAGTACTCTGCCATGAAAATGACCCAGTTCGAAAATTCATCGCCAAATTATCTTACAGCCTATGCTCCACAGATTGCCCGACTTGATACGAATGTGTATAATACGAACTGGCAGAACGAAATGCTCCGCAACGGTGCCATCGAAAACTACCATATTTCGTTTTCCGGAGGCAACGAAACCAGTGTTTTTTTGGCTTCGGCCAGTTACATGAACCAGAAAAGCTATGTTGTAAGCGACGATTTTAAACGGTATAGCTTCAGGATTAACACACAAAGCACACGCGGCATATTAACCTTTGGCGAGAATATAGTTTTTAGCAATACAACCATACACCACCCGGGCACCGGCAATGTAATGTACGATATGAACATGATGCTGCCCATAATTCCGGTTCGCGACAGCCTTTATATCACAACAAACAACCCCAGGGGCTATGGCATTGGCACAACCAATGCAGTAACCTACGCTTATAACCCTGTGGCGGTTAAAGAACTTTGGCAGGTAACCCCCAACTATTCAAAACTGGTGGGCAATATATTTGCCGAATTAAAATTCACCAAATGGCTGTCGTACAAATTCAATTTTGGCACCGAAGCCAGTTTCGACTACGTTAAAAATATCCGTAAAGACGGAATATATCAGTACAATGCTTCTCCCTATCCAAGTTCAATTATCGAAACGCGCAGTGTATTTCTAAGTTTGCTGACCGATCACACACTCAATTTTGATAAAACTTTTGGCAAACAAAATATTAACGGCGTTATAGGTATAAACCAGCAACATACCAGCAATAAATACACCCGGGCAGGAAAAACCAATTTGCAAAAAAGTGGCGACGACTACTTAACAACCATTGATGCTGCCACAGGTGAATTTACATCGTATGGCGGCGTATGGAACGACTATAAAATTCTGGGCTACCTGGGCAGGGTGAATTATAAATACGACGATAAATATCTGTTAACCTTCACCAGCAGGCTCGATTATGATTCGCGTTTCGGCGAAAACTACCGCAGGGGGTTCTTCCCTTCGTTGGCTGCTGCCTGGAGAATTAGCAAAGAAAGCTTTTTTACCATCGACTGGGTTAACGACTTAAAGATTAATGCCTCTATCGGGAAATTAGGTATTGTAACTGCCGATTCGTGGGGCTACACAGCCTTTATCAACAGCAACCCCAGGGCTATTTTCGGTGCCGACCAGTCGCCTTACGTTGGCGCTTACCAGGCAAAACTGGCCAACCCCGACTTGCACTGGGAGGAAAGGGTTACACAGAATATTGGCCTTGATGCCGCCCTATTTGAAAATGCCTTTTTGGTTTCTTTGGCCTATTATAGTTCCTTATCAAAAGATTGCCTGTTGCAATTACCGGTGGCAGGATACCTGGGCAACTTGGGGGGAAACCCTTATGTAAATGCAGGCTCGATAAGCAACAAAGGCCTTGAATTTGCAGCTACCCTTCGTAACAAACAGCACGATTTTAAATGGGAAGTTTCGGCAAATTTCACCACTATTAAAAACGAAGTTGTAAGTGTGGGCTACCAAGGGGAGGGCATCGACTATCTGCTTGTTGGCAGGACCCGTTCGCAGGTTGGGTACCCCTTGGGCCAATGGTACCTTATTAAAACCGATGGTTTGTTCCAGTCGGAAGATGAAATATTGGAATATACATCAGATGGTACGCTAATTCAACCTTTTGCAACGCCTGGCGATGTAAAATACGTCGATTTCACCCCCGATGGACAGATAAACGACGAAGACCGCCAATATGTAGGCTCGCCCTGGCCAAAGCTGCAAACCGGTGGACAGGTTAACCTCTCGTATAGGCAATTTTCGATGAACATGCAGCTGGTTGGCATTTTTGGCTATACCATTTATAACGATATCCGGAAAGTGCTCGACAGCTACCAAAACACCAATTTCCGCAGCGATATAAGCCCCTGGAGCGAAACCAACACCAATACCGACGACCCACGCATGGGCCTGGAACAAACCCAACAGGGCATTGTGCAGAACAACTGGGGCAACACCGACCGCTGGCTCGAAAATGGCTCGTATCTGCGGCTCCGAAACCTTGAGTTTAGTTATGCAATAAGCCCCAAGCTACTTGAGCGGGTTAAAATACAGAACGCACGCATCTATGTTAGCGGACAGAACATCTTCACCTTTACAAAATACTCTGGCCTCGACCCCGATGTGGTGGGATCTGGAATCCTGGAGAGGGGGTACGACAACGGCAACTGGCCATCGCCCAAAGTTTATTCAGTTGGCATAGAGTGTACCTTTTAAACATTGCATACAATGAAAAGACATGAAAACAAAATATCGACAAGGGGTTTTAATCTGAACATGTCCCCGTTTTATAAGTCGAACCTAATAAAAGAAATTATGAGACACTTCGTTTATACCATACTTTTTTCGGCAACACTCTTATTATCGGGGTGTTCCGACGATCTTACCCGCGACAACCCAAACCAGATTACTGCCGAAACCTACTGGAAAACTGCCAACGATGCCCTGGCAGGTGTAAATGCCATATACAGTACCCTGCACAGAGGGGCTATATCGAGGTGGCTGTTTTTCTATACCATAATCCGCTCCGACGAAGGCACCAGCACCAGTCCGAACCCTGCCATTGTTAACAACATGCAGCAGTTTATTGTTACCGACTATAATTACGGCGAATGCTATGGAATATGGAACGACAACTATATAGGCATTAACAGGGCAAACCAGGTTATCGATTATTTGCCAGCCATAGAAATGAACCAGGCCCTAAAAGATCAATACATGGGCGAAGCCTTGTTTTTCAGGGCCTATTTCTATTTTAACCTGGCAAGCCTTTGGGGAAATGTGCCACTTTTTACTAAAACCCAGGTGGCAACCGATAAACCTGCCACAACCTCACAGGATCTGATTTGGGCGCAGGTTGAAACCGATTTGAACGAAGCTGCAAAATTGTTGCCCGTAAAATATACCGGAAAAGATTTAGGAAGAGTTACCAGGGGTGCTGCTTATGCCCTCTTGGCCAAAGCCTATATGCAACACCAAAAATACAACGAGGCGCTTACTCCTTTGCAATGGCTGGTTGAAGGTGAAGGAAAAAATATTTATGGCCTTGTATCCGACTATCGCGAGAATTTTATGATAACAAGCGAGAACAATAAGGAATCGGTTTTTGAATGGCAGTTTGCCGAAAACCTTTCTGAAACTACCGACGACGATATTGCAACTCCTAACCACAACTATGGCACTTCTATTGCCAAGTTTTTTTCGCCCAGCGGCATAGGGTGGTCCGATGGTGAAGCCCTGCGCTGGCCGGTTTACGAATTTTTATCGGAAACAACTACTACCGGGGATCGCGACCCACGTTTGGCGGCCACTTTTATTTACGATTCTACCGATGAACGCGGAGGTGCATTTACCAATGTATATGGGGCAAGTTTTAATTCGCGCTATCCAAATTCGCAGCGTATATGGTTCCGTAAATTTCTGAACGACCATTACAAAAATGAGGAAGATTACCGTTCACAGAATAATTACCGGTTTATAAGGTATGCCGATGTATTGTTGATGTACGCCGAATGTTTGAACGCTACCGGAAGCACGAACGATGCTTACCAGTATGTTGACATGGTTCGCAACCGTGCCGGCCTTGCCTCACTGTCGGTTATTAAACCAGGCATGTCGCAGGCTGCATTTCTCGAACAAATTAAGCACGAAAGGCTTACCGAACTTTGCGGCGAAGGGCACCGATGGAACGACCTTGTGCGCTGGGGCGAGCTCGGGCCGGGCCTTGCTGAACGCGATCCGGGGTTCGAAAACTTTAAGGTAGGCCGCGACGAGTTGTTGCCAATTCCCCAACAGGAAATCGACATCAACCCAAACCTCGACCAAAACCCCGAATGGTAACCCTTTAACAATTGTACCCATGCCAGAAAAAAAAATAAGGGTCAATTTTTTAATTTAGTGTGTTAAATACTGGTATGGGTACTTTTTCTTCATAAGGTTCTTAACTTTTTAGTCGCTTTTTCAGTATAAACAACATAATAAATAAAATAAAATGATATGGTAGAGAAAGTAGAAAGATTATTTATAGGGGCTATTGCGACTTTTTTTGTTTTATGTACGGCTGTTTCGTGCGATAAAGGCGATGATGGGGATCCTGCAGACAATAAACCAAAGGTAAATTACGATACTATTTACACCTACACCAACCCGGTTGGCGATATTACCAATATCGGAGATCCGTTTATAATGCTACACAAGGGGTTTTATTACCTGTATGCCACTTCATCGGGAACAGGCTTTAAAGTGTGGTCGTCGCAAAACATGGCCGACTGGACCGAACGTGGCATGGCATTAGACAGAAACACCGAAGGCAACAACTGGGGCGATGGAAATTTCTGGGCACCCGAAGTAAAATATATTAATGGCAGGTTTTACATGACCTATAGCGCCACAACAAGCAAGGGCATGAAAATACGTATTGCCTCATCAACTAACCCACTAGGGCCATTTATTAACTGGTCGGAGCCCTTTTTAAACACCGATAATTATTCGTATATCGATGGCAACTTATTTGTCGATAACAACACCATATATTTATATTATGTAAAAGATTGCTCCACGAATATTATAAATGGAAAACACGTAAGCCAGATTTTTGTGGTAAAACTTACCGACGATTTATTGGCTTTCGACGGCAAACCAGCCTTATGCACAAGCCCCAGTCAGGCTTGGGAAGATATTTACGGCGAATATCAATGGAACGAAGGGCCTTTTGTGTTAAAGCATGGCGACAAGTATTATTTGCTATATTCATCGAATTATTATGCCGATATCAATTATTCGGTGGGCTATGCCACAGCATCAAATCCAATGGGCCCATGGACAAAATATACCGGCAACCCGGTTTTGCGTAAAAATGAAGCTTTGAAAGTATCAGGCCCCGGGCATTGTTGTGTAACTTCTTCGCCCGATTCTACCGAACTGTTTATGGTTTACCACACCCACACTTATTTTGAAGTAAAAGGGGGAAACAGGAATGTTTGTCTTGACAGGATTAGCTTCGATAACGGCATCCTGAAAGTGCATGGCCCAACACGCTCGCCCCAGGATTTGCCCAGTGGGTGCAAACCAAGGCTTATTAAAAAATAAAGCTTTCAAAAGATAAACAGTAAAGAACCAGAATTATGTATGGCCACTTTAATTAATTTTATCTAGCCTTGCAGGTATCATTAATTTGAACTTTTTAACGGCAAACACATAACTATCTGGAAAAATCATTGCCTCTAATCACAAAACTTTCACTAAATTCATGGTTGTAAACAACCACAAAAAAGAAAAAACATGAAACTTGCATGAGTAAATTATCATTATCTCACACACGAAAATGATTATTTACGAATGGTAAGTTCCATCTGACCAATAAAAATTAAATTATAAACAGATGAATAAACTAATAAAGCAAACACTGGGAGTGGCAATTGGCATATTATTGTTCAGCAGTTGCTCTCAAAAAAAAGAAGCTAATTTCGTTCCAGCCAACCCATTGTCAATTGAGTTCGGCGATCCGTTTATTCTTAAAGCCTCCGACGGTAAGTATTACATGACCGGCACAGGAGGCGTATCAGATGGATTTAAGCTTTACTCCTCAACCGATCTGATAAACTGGACAGACGAAGGGAGAATCTACCAGGGAAATACCGATACATCGTGGTGCGTGGCCAATTTCTGGGCACCCGAACTGTACGAGGTAAACGGTAAGTTTTACCTGGTTTACAGTGCCGACTGGCGCGAAAACCCCACTAACGAACTGGAAAACTTTCGTATAGGCATTGCAACAGCAGACAACCCCAAAGGCCCATATACCGATATACATAACCGTCCGATATTCGATCCCGCATACCCAGTTATCGATGGCAATCTTTATTTCGAAAACGACAAGGTGTATTTATATTATTCGCGCTGTTGCTACAAAAACCCGGTTGAAAGCGAAGTTGCCGATTGGGCGCGTGCCCAGGGTATGTTTACCGAAATTGAGGAAAGCTGGGTTTATGGCGTTGAACTTGCCCCCGATTTTTCAGGAATAATTGGTGAACCGGTACTCTTACTGCGTCCGCCACTTTCTATGGATGACAAACAGGCTGAATGGGAAAGCCGTTCGGTTACAGCAAATGAGGTAAACCGACGGTGGACAGAAGGTTCATTTATATTTAAGGACAAAAACACCTATTTTATGATGTACTCGGCCAATTACTTTGGCGGTCAGTATTATGCCGTTGGCTATGCCACATCCAAATCGCCCCTGGGCCCTTTTGTTAAGGCAGCAAACAACCCCATATTGCAGAAAAATACTGAAACCGGCGGAATTGTTACCGGAACTGGCCACAACTCGGTTACATGGGCCCCCGATGGAAAAACCATGTTATGCGTTTACCATGGCCGCACTTCGAAAACCGGCGATAACCGGGTGGTTTTTATTGATCCCATGGAAATTGTAAACGACAGTATTTTGGTTGTTCACGGCCCATCAACTGTTTTGGAATAATTATTTTAAACCATAAAACCCTTTGAAAATGAAAAGAAAAACTCCAGGCATAAAAGCCCTTATGCCGGCATTTATGCTACTTTTATCCTGCATGTTCATATTTTGTTCCTGTAACAAACAACAAAAGCCTGCCGATTCGGTAATTGATAACATTTCTAAAGAAAATTTCGATACTACCCTCGATGGCAAAGCGGTATCGGTTTATTTGCTAAAAAACAATGGGCCCCTAGTGGTTGCCATAACCAATTACGGGGCACGGGTTGTGGGAATTTATGTGCCCGACAAAAACAATAATTACATTAATGCCGCCCTGGGGTTTAACAGCATTGCAGCCTACCTCGAAAGCCCCGATGTTTATTTCGGGCCGGTGGTTGGGCGTGTTGGAAACCGCATTGCCAAAGGCCGTTTTACTCTCGATGGCACAACTTATGATTTAGCCATTAACAATGGGCCAAATCATTTGCACGGAGGCATTAAAGGGTTGCATAAAGTTGTTTGGGATGTTGTTGAAAGCTCAGCCAATAAGCTTGTTTTAAGCTACCTTTCCCCCGATATGGAGGAAGGCTATCCGGGCAACCTCAACATTACAGTAACCTACAGTATTGAAGACAGCAACTCGATGGTAATTGAGTACAAGGCAATAACCGATAAACCAACACCTGTAAACCTAACAAACCACACTTATTTTAATTTAAACGGAAAAAGCAACGAGCCCGTAAACAACCATATACTTAAAATTAATGCCGATTTTTTCACCCCTGTCGATTCTACCTTAATACCATTCGGCACTTTGGAGGCTGTTGCAAATACCCCTTTCGACTTCAGACAACCAAAACCTGTTGGCAACGACCTGCAAACCGAAAGTACCCAATTGACTTACGGTGGTGGCTACGATCACAACTGGGCAATAAACACAACACAATCGGAAAACGGATATTACGAATCGGCCATTGTTTCTTCGCCACTAACAGGGGTACAAATGGAGATATTCTCGCAAGAGCCCGGCTTGCAGTTTTATGGCGGCAATTTCTTTAATGGTACAATTACTGCCGGCGATGGCAATAAAGTAGGTTATCGGTGCGGATTGGCATTGGAGCCGCAGCATTTCCCCGATGCAGTAAACCAGCCAAACTTCGACCCTATTATATTAAAACCAGGGGAAATTTACTCCACTAAGAGCAAGTACAGGTTTACAACCTTGCCCTGAAAATAAATACTATAGAACGCAAATGACACGGATGGCGCAGATAACCACTAATATAATTTGTGAATATCTGTTCAATCCGTGTTATCTGTGGACAATAGGACACAGATGGCACAGATATTACGGATGATCGCCGATATTTGCGACAAGTTGTTTGTGTTATGCTCCGGAATTTATCCTTTCCATTGCAGTTGCTGGCTTTTTTAATAGTTTTTTGTGTCTGTGCGAGACAGGATGAGTGGCAAAATATTTATCGTCGCCATAGATTACCGATAAACGCTCGGGCACCATTTCGATAATAAAAGTTGAGTTCCCAAGTATTTCTCCATCAACTTCGCCCGGAATTTGCCGCGAACCAATAATTTTAATTCTTGTCGATTTAAATGTCGAAACCCTTCGGTCTTTTATAAAATCGCCAGTATAAAGCCTTCCAATATTTCTCAAAATACCCAGGATTCCAATTTTTTTAATAACAGTAACTTGAAATTCTCCGTTGTCGGGTACAGCAAAAGGTGCCTGCATCATACCGCCGCCATTGAATTTCCCTATGCCAATACTTGCAGAAAACACCAAATCGTCTATTTGGTTTTCTCCAATTGTAATTTTTGTTTTGCATACCTGGTATTCCACAAAGCTTGAAATCAGGCTTTGCAGATAAACCAATAACCCACTTCGTCCCTTTTCTTTTAAACTGTTTGCCTTCCGGGCCACCATGGCATCGAACCCAAAGCCGGCCATATTTGCAAAAAACCTGACTTTTTCTTCGTTTTGGTCGGTGAATGAAACTTTGCCAATATCTTGTTTTATTACTTTGCCATCGAGAATAATTTTGAGGGCCTTTTCATAATCTGCCGGAATGCCAAAAGTCTTTATCCAATCGTTTCCCGTGCCAACAGGGAGCATTGCTACAATAATTTCCCCAGGCGGTACTGCTTCCTGTAAAAAAATACCATTTACAATTTCGTTAAGGGTTCCATCGCCGCCAGCGACAATTATTTTACGATAGCCCTGTTCAATAAATTCTTTCGTTAATGTAATGGCATGCCGGGGGTATTCCGAAACAACAAGTTTATAGTTAAGTTGGCTGCTGTCAAGCAGCCCTGAAATTCGCCCTTTGTCGCGAAATCCCCTGCCACATCCGGCATGTGGGTTTAATACAACCAGCCATTCAGGTAAAAAATCCGCTGTTATCATCACTTCATGATTACTATTTGTTTAAGCAGGTAAACCAAAAATATTAATAAAAAATGTAAGCAATGCAATAAGCCATTTACTGCAACTTTTTCCCTATTAAATTCAGAAATTCCTCCCTGGTTTTTGGGTTTTTCAGAAAAGCCCCTTTAAAAGCCGAAGTTGTTATTACCGAATTTTGCTTTTGAATGCCCCGCATGGTCATACATAAGTGCTTTGCCTCGATAACAACAGCAACCCCAAGTGGTTCTAAGGCTTCGTGGATACAATCGCGGATTTGCACGGTGAGCCTCTCCTGTACCTGCAACCTTCGGGCAAACACATCGACAATCCGTGCTATTTTGCTCAAGCCGGTTATGTAGCCGTTAGGTATGTATGCAACATGTGCTTTCCCAAAGAATGGAAGTATATGGTGTTCGCACATCGAATATACTTCGATATCCTTAACAAGCAACATGTGGTTATAGTCTTCTTTAAATTTTGAACCCTCCAGAATTTTTACCGGATTGTCGAACATGCCATGAGTAAGAAACTGTAAACTTTTTGCCACCCGCTCCGGTGTAAGAAGGAGCCCCTCACGGTTTTCGTCTTCCCCGATAAGTTTTAATATTTCTTTATAATGAGCGGCAATTTTATTAGTCTTTTCATTATCAAGCGATTCAGGGAGCAAATATCCTTCCTTTTCAAGATCATGCAATAATTTATTGTCCATATCTGTTTATTTCTTATTGTTTTCGATAATAGAATATTCAAGAAAATATATAAATTTATTAAGCGATGGCCAAATTTAACATTATCGTTATAGTTTAATTAAAAAAAATAAAGAATTGAGGATTTTAATTGTTGCAGCAACATTACGCGAAATATCGAAACTAACAGAGGGGCTGAACTTTGTACACCAGATAGAACCACATTTTAAAAGTTACAGCCATTACAACCTGCATATCGATATTTTGGTTACCGGCATCGGCAGTGTGTTTATGACCCATCATTTAACAAGGGCACTTAACATGATTAACTACGATTTGGCCATAAACGCAGGCCTTGCAGGAAGTTTCGACCATTTTCTCGAGCAGGGCTTTGTGGTAAATGTTATTCAGGATCAGTTTGCCGATTTGGGGGTAATGCACCGTAATAATTTTTATACACTGGCCGAAGAAGAACTAATGGACGAAAACAGCTTTCCGTTTGCCGATGGAAAGCTGCACAGCATAGGCAATTTCAACCTTGACGAAGTAGAGTCGCTCATACCTGTAAAAGGCATTACTTTAAATACACTGCATAGCGATCCGAAGTGGTTGTCGAAGCTGCGCGAAAAATTTGAGCCCGAAATCGAAACAATGGATGGCGCCGCTTTCTTTTATGTTTGCCTTCGTGAAAAAGTGCCCTTTTTACAAATAAGGGCCATAAGCCACTTCGTTGAGATACGCCGGATAGAAAGCTGGTATATACCTTCGGCTATTGAAAGTTTAACCTCAACAACCTTAAATATTCTTAATGAACTAAAACTCGATTAACATTAAGGATTAAGAAATATATTCATAAATGCAAAAAAATTGTCCGATTTATGCTGCTTTGCCGAAAAAGAATAGTTTTTAGCAGAGTTTTTTGTAATATTGTGCTTTGTCAATACACTAAATCCCAATGGAACAGGTATTACGGTTTAGTAAAAAACTAATTACCCTCGCAATTGTTGCCATCTTATATGGTGTTTCGTTGCAATATTCCTTCATACCCTTCTTCATATCCATACCAATACTTCTTTTGGCATTTTCTATAATATGTTCACGAATTACAAGGGAAACACCTAAAGAGCTCTACAATTACCAGCGAAGCGAAAAGTTTTTTGCCCGGGGCGGCCTGCGCGATCTCGCCAGGATACCTGTAGTACTGCTGGCTTTTTTGCACGATGTTGCCGTTTGGCTGATATGGGGCATTTACCAGTTATTTATAATGTTTACCGATACGCTATGGGCATTTAAAAAATTGGTTTATTATATATTTTACGCCATATTATGGGTGTTGAAATTACTCTTGCCATTCTGGAGAATAGTACTGAATTTTATTTTCTTTTACTGTGTAAAATGGCCATGGTGGATTTACCGTTATGCATTTAAAGCTTTACCTAAAACATTCAACACCAACATACTACGATTATCGTTTGGGGGCACGTTTCTTGCGCTTTTAGTATTCCAGCTATTTTACTTTCTTGAACTAACCCTTGAAATAAAAGGGTTAAGAATAATGGGTGCAATTTTGTCGGTATTGCCAATTTCGTGGATTTTTGCAGAAATTGCCTCGCTAAGGGCACAGAAAAAATTAAAGGCACCATACGCCGAAATAAGGTTGCAGTTCAGAAACGGACTTGAAACTGTTCGGGGAATTTTGTTCTTTTTAATGTTTTTTGTAGTGATGCTCCTGGCACAAGCCGGGCTTAACTGGCTCGGATGGATACCAAAAAGCGGCATTTTGTTTCTTGGTGCAACCATTAATATTAATTTCCTGATAAACATTGTATTATTATTCTTATTAGTGCTAATCGTTCTGGGGGCAGTTGTTTTGCCATCGTTCCGGTTATATAACGATTTTCGTGAAACATCGGCAGCTAATGTATTGCAATTGCTGAGATTCATTGGCAAACGTTTTTTTCAGGTTATTGGTGGCTTTGTGCCGTCGGCATTTTTTGCCATGTTAAGCGCGGTGCCGGTTACTTTAGTTGTTATTGCTGCACTTTTTGCCACAATACGTATTAAGGACAATATTATTCAGGTTAAAATTGATAAGCACGCACGGCAAATTGCTGTTGAACCAGGCTCTGAATACAAACTTATAAAAGGTATTGCCGAGTTAAAATATTATAAACAATTTCCGTCTTCCATTATTAGTGAGATTGAACACCGGCCGTTTTTGCTGGCAGAACTTAACAACAGCCGTGTTAAGCTACGAGAAAAAAAGAATGAACTAGCCGCTGCAAAAGAGTATGCAAGCCGAAAAACAGAGTTTTTTGAGAAAGCCATTTCTGATGAGAAGCTCAAAAGCATTGCGGTAAACCAAACCCGTATTGAAGATCTTTCCGATTCGGTTAGTTTGCTAAAAAGCCAATTTGCCGGCACCGAAAAGAAGCTAACTTCTGATATAGACAGGCTTAACATTGATATTGAGTTTGCCGCCCGCAAGTATAACCAACTGCCGGTAGTTTTTTTTCTGGGCACTTTCTTTATGGTAGTTTGTTTAACTTTTGTGTTTGTTTTCGTTTTCGGATATTTTGGCAACTTCTTTTATAATTCCTTCATTTTCAGAAACGATAACCAGCCTGCACAATGGAAGATTTTTATTGAAAAGGAAAAAACCATCGACCATAAACAACCTTTACTTTCTGCAACGCTTAATATTGTATTAATACTAGCTTTAACACTGATTTTGTTTTACCAGGATATTTCGTTACTCCTTTAATAGCAAGCGTTATTTTGGTTTTTAATGATTTTGTGGTTGCCTTTTATATTTCAACGCTGAAGATTGTGCCGTTTACTTTATCCGAAATCACCGAAATTGTCCCTTGGTGAAGGTTTATAATCTGTCTGGAAAGAAACAAGCCGATTCCGGCACCATTTTCTTTTGTTGTAAAAAAAGGGACAAAAATCTGGTCTATAATTTCTTCTGGAATCTTCTCTCCATTATTGGAAACTTTGATAATTGTCCGGTTTGTTGAAGAATTCATAAATTCCAGTCCGATTATTTTTTGCCCGCCTTCTATAGGTGCTTCAGCCGCATTTTTAATCAGGTTAATCAGAACCTGGGTGAGTAAATTTTCATCACCAGATAGACTTGAGCAACCTTCCTGAATTTTGGTTTCCAGTATAGCATGGTTTAATTCGGTATACTCGTTGCTGATAGTTACCAGTTTATCGCACCATTGCTTACAATTAATTTCTTTAATAATCGGTTCTGGTATTTTTGACAGTTTCCGGTATTGCTCGACAAAATTACTCAGTCCAAGGCTCATCGACTCAATAACTTCAAGCCCGTTAATTGTATCACAGATTTTCTTTTCATCCAATTCCGAAATTTCAACTGCCTTATCGTTCTTCTTAAATATGGTTATCAGCGATTTTGACACTGAAGTTATAGGAGCAATGGAATTCATGATTTCGTGGTTTAAAATACGTATAAGCTTTTGCCACGATTCAAGTTCGTGGGCTTCGATTTCCTTCTTAATATCCTGAAGCGATACCAGTGTAAGTTTCTTGTCTTTAAAACCCAAGCCAGACGATGATACCTGGATAATGGTCGATAAACCGTCGACTTCTACCCGACACGACTTAACCTCTCCATATTTAAGGTTGATGAGTGTTTTGTAGAGTTGTGGCGATTCTTTTTGTAAACGCTCCATGTTGGAGGTATAGGCAACTCCCAATAGTTTTCGGGCAGCTTCGTTGATAATTTCAAAATCGCCGTGCTCGTCGATGGATATAAACCCGGTAGCAGAATGTTCTATCATTGCGCTGAAAAACTGCTGCCGGATTTCACTTTCCATTTTAATTTTCTGAAAAATGTCCACAACCTTGTTCATCGCCTTAAGTATGTCCTGAACACTTTTCGCTTTGATGTTTTCTGGAAGTTTTATAGAGGTATCCTCGTTTTGAATGGCATTGAAAAAAGTGGCGATTTTTCTGTTGATGGAATTCTGTCGTACGATGAATAGAATAATTTCAATCAGAACCACAACAGCAAGCAACAATGATAAACCAGAAAAACCCGATTTCTCCACACTGAACCCGAGGGCAAATGCCGTACCTGCAATTAGGAGCGCGCCGAAAATAATAGAGGTAAAATAATTTTTAGATGCCATATTTTTTAATTTTATTGTACAGGGTCTGGCGTGTGATCCCCAACTCGTTGGCTGCCGACGAAAAATTCCCATCGAATTTGGAAAGTGCGCTGGCAATCATTTGCTTTTCCATTTCTTCGATGGTGATCGGGGTTGCCAGAGTTTTAGCACTCACAGGTTTAAAAAGCACATCGTCGGGTTTTATTTTTTGCCCGTCGCTTAAAATTACAGCCTTTTCTACGGTATGCTCAAGCTCACGGATATTTCCCGGCCAGTGGTAGTCTTTCATCTTTACAATTACCCGGGGTGCAAACGTCAGCTTTTCGCGGTTGTATTTCGAAGCAAACTTATGCAGGAAATGGGTTGCCAGTACTTCAATATCCTCAAGTCTTTCCCGCAAAGGCGGAATTTCGATATGTATGGTATTGATGCGGTAAAGCAAATCTTCCCGGAATTTTCCGCTGGCTAATAAATTATCGATGTTTGAATTGGTTGCCGAAATCAACCGGATATCGACAGGGACAGGGGTGCTGCCGCCAACCGGTACTACAACCCGGCTTTGCAGGGCTACCAGTAATTTTGACTGAAGGCTCAGCGGCAGGTTGCCTATTTCGTCGAGAAATAGCGTGCCCTTATCGGCCAGTTCGAATTTGCCGGCCCTGTCGTCTTTGGCATCGGTAAATGCCCCTTTTTTATGGCCGAACAATTCGCTTTCGAACAATGTTTCCGGTATTGAGCCCATATCAACGGTTACCATCAGTTCGTTTTGCCTCGAGGATAACCGGTGGATTTCTTTTGCGATAACCTCTTTACCGGTGCCGTTTTCGCCTGTGATTAAAACATTGGCGCCTGTGTCGGCAATTTTGTTTACCAACTGAACTACTTTGAGCATTGCCGGCGATGTGCCGATAATCATTTTGGTTTCTTTGTTTAGCTCCTGTTTTAACCCTTTTTGCTCGCGCTGTAACCGGTTAACTTCCAGTTTTGTATAATGTAACCGCAGGGCTGCCTTGAGGGTAGCAGTCATTTTATCGTTGTCCCAGGGTTTGAGCACAAAATCGGCAGCGCCTTCCTTTACAGCCCGTACGGCAAGTTCCACATCGCCATAGGCCGTAAACATTACCACTTCGGTTGATGGCGATATTTTTTTTATTTCTTTCAGCCAGAAAAAGCCTTCGTTGCCCGTGTTTATCCCGGCAGTAAAATTCATGTCGAGCAGGACAACATCGTATTCTGTTGCCCTGAATTCCGAGGGTATCTGGTTAGGATTGCTTATGCACTTTACCTTTTCAAATTCATACTGAAGGAAAATCTGCAAGGCTTTCAGTGCATTTTTGTTGTCGTCGACTATCAAAAGGGTTCCCTGGGGCATATTGTTTAATTTTAAATATTCGTTTAGTTAACACGCTATCGCTTGGCGCACCCTTTGGTTCCCTAAAGGGATCAGCGCGCGCTGTTTCTCCTCTTGGGGATTATGGGGTGAGTGGGCGTGTTTCATTACATCAAAATATTCTTAGTTAGACGACCTAGATCAGATATTCAAAAATATAAATCAGCTTATTATATTAACGATACTGTAAAAAATATTTACAGTTTTTGTCAATTTTTTTAACAGTTTAAAATCAATGAAGATACATAATAAGCTTAAAATCAATACCTAATATTATCTGGCATAATTTAAGATATATTTTGACAGATAGCATAATATGGATAGAATAATCGAAGATAAAAGACGGATTAAACCCAAACACTGGAAAATTATAATTCCTTCAGGGATTATAATTGCAGCAGTAATTTTCCTGTCGACACGCAATTCAATGAGTACATTCAGGGTTGAGAAAGATAAAATTCAGATTGCCAAAGTTTTTGAGGATGATTTTGAAGATTACATTAAAATAAACGGCCGGGTTGAACCTATATCAACCATTTACCTCGATGCCATTGAAGGCGGCCGGGTTGAAGAAATCTATATCCGGGAAGGTACGATGGTGCAGAAGAACGATGTTATTCTAAGGCTGAGCAATAACAATCTCAATCTCGGCATACTCGACAGCGAAGCCCAACTGGCAGAGAAATCGAATTATCTGCGCGAGGTTATTCTGAATATGGAACAACAGAAGCTGCAGAGTAAACGCGAGATTATCAACATGGAATATCAACTTAAACAAAAGAAACGCGAATACGAACGCAACAAACTGCTGTACAATCAGGATTTAATTGCCCGGGAAGAGTTTTTGCAGTCGGAAGACGGATATAATTTGTCAAGCAGGCTTTTTCAGATTATGAAGGATAAAGAAGTTCAGGATTCGATATACCGCAACATCCAGATAGAACAAATGAACCAGAACCTCTCGAACATGAAAAAGAACCTGGCACTGGTGTACCAGCGGCTGGACAATTTGAATATAAAAGCTCCGCACGATGGACAGCTTGGTATGCTCGATGCGGAAATCGGCCAGTCGGTTTCGCCCGGTCAACGTATTGGTCAGATAAATGTGCTTACGTCTTACAAAATTGCCGCCGAAATTGATGAACATTATATCGACAGGGTGCGTGCCGGATTGGTGGCTCGTATCGATCGTGACAACAAACAATTTACCCTAAAGGTTAAAAAAGTCTATCCCGAAGTTAGGGAAGGGCGTTTCCGGATAGACCTTGTATTCGAAGGCGAATTGCCCGAAAATATGCGGAGCGGACAAACCTATTATGTCGATCTTCAATTGGGCGATCCACAAAAATGCGTACAGGTTTCGAAAGGCGGGTTTTTCCAATCGACCGGCGGACAGTGGGTTTATGTAGTAGATGCATCGGGGGACTTTGCCATAAAAAGGCAAATAAAAATCGGCCGGCAAAACCCTCAGTATTTTGAGGTGATGGAAGGGCTGACCCCCGGGGGGGAAGTTATTGTTTCGGGATATGAACTTTTTGGGGAGAATGAAAGAATAGTTTTTAAGTAGTCTCTGCAAGAAAACTCTCCAAAAGTGATAACCCTGACCCGCACCCCTCATTCCCCTATAGGGGATGTCATTTGCACACAGAGCGTTGGATTTTCCCCTTTAGGGGAAGAAAGGGGGAGCGCATGGGGAATAATACTTTTCTTGCTGGCACTGAGTAACAGGTTTTTGACGATAAATTCAAAATCTGGGTTTTCGCGGATTATCCCCCTAAATCCCCTAAAGGGGACTTGTTTATCACCCCTCTAGGTGCAGGGGGTAAAAAAAAGAAAACCTTACACTCTGAAAAATAAAAAAGAAACTAAATTTCAATAGAAATACTAACCAGAATAAAGATGATACAAACAAAGAAACTTACCAAGGTGTTTCGAACTGACGAAGTTGAAACTACTGCCCTGTCTGCAATAGATTTTGAAGTAACGCCCGGGGAATTTGTAGCCATCATGGGCCCATCGGGATGCGGAAAATCAACGCTCCTGAATATTATCGGACTGCTCGACAACCCGACTTCCGGCGATTATTTTTTTAATGAAGTAAATGTGGCACGGTTCAGGGAAAACCGCCGCACCGATATGCGCAAAGGAAATATCGGGTTTATTTTCCAGAGTTTTAACCTCATCGACGAGTTAACCGTTTTTGAAAACGTCGAACTTCCCCTCGTTTATTTGAACATCAGGGCTTCGGAACGTAAAAAAATGGTTGAAGCCACCCTCGAACGGCTAAAAATCGGTCATCGTCGCAAGCATTATCCGCAACAACTTTCCGGAGGCCAGCAGCAACGCGTTGCCATTGCACGTGCAGTAATTGCCAAACCAAAATTAATACTTGCCGATGAGCCAACCGGTAACCTCGATTCGAAACACGGTCTGGAAGTTATGAACCTGTTGCGCGAGTTGAACCAGGAAGGCACTACAATAATAATGGTAACGCACAATAAACGCGATGCAGAATTTGCCCACCGTATTGTAAACCTGTTCGATGGCCAGATTTTGATGGAGAAATTGGGGTAAAGAGCTGTTGAGTATTATCAGGTTAAAACCGGTGGAAAGTCTGAGGTTTGAATGATTTTTAACCCCAAACCCCTAAAGGGGCTTAATTATAAGTGATATGATTATAAATAAAAGGTTTTGTCCTAAAAGTCCACTCCAGGGGATTTAGGGGTAAAGCAGCCCGGTGGAGAGTTTGATGTATGAATAAAAGGAAACCGAAGATGTAGAGCAAAACAGGCAAGATACTAAACCAATTATTAATCAATAAATGCTGACTAAGCGATTACCAAAAATTTTATATTATGCAATATTTACAGTTGGTTTACAGAAATTTTAAAAAGAACGCCGTTTCGTCTTTAATTAATGTTTTTAGCATTGCTATCGGCATGACAGCGTTTATTCTGGTTGTTCTTTGGATTAAATATGAACTTAGTTTTGATAAATACAACCAAAACATTGAAAATATTTACAGGGTAAGCTGTGAGGGTAAAATTTTTGAAAACGAGATTAAAGAAGCTACTACAGGTTCGATATTATCAAAATCTTTATCTCAGACTTTCCCTGAAATTAAAAAGGCAACTGCTATGCTCGATTTTGGCAGGGCGATGATGAGTACACCCGATAACGAAGGGTTCCGGTTGAAGGCATTTGGTGCTACCGCATCCTTTTTTGAGATTTTTTCAGTGCCTGTTTTGCAGGGTGATTATAAAATGCTCGATCAGCCCAATACAGCCTTTATTACTGAAAGCGCAGCAAAACGTATTTATGGGGACGAAAATCCAGTAGGCAAAGTTTTAAGTACCGGAATGGATCATGAGAATAAGCCATTTACAATTACCGGGATAATCGCCGACATTCCCGAAAATTCACATTTCACATTCGAATTTCTTTTCTCGATCAACTCCATATCGTTTTACAGGCAAGCTTCACACGACTGGCTGAATTGTAATGTTTACACCTATCTGCAACTCGATAATAATGTAAATTACAAGTTGTTCGAAAAGAAACTGAATGAATATCTGCAAACCAAAATTGCCCCAATTATTGAGCAGTGGAGAAACATATCAATGAGTGAATGGAAATCAAATGGCGAAAGCTGGCATTTTGTGTTACAACCGTTAGCGAAAATACATTTACACTCTTCCTTAAAGAACGAAGCCGGGCAGAATGGGAATATTACTTATGTTTATATGGCTTCTTTAATTGGTCTGTTTATATTGATAATTTCTATTATCAATTTCACCAACCTCTCAACCGTACAATCCGCTTCCAGATCGAAAGAGATAATGGTTAGGAAAGTTACCGGCGCTTCGCGAAAGTCAATTATGGCGCAATTTCTTGCGGAGAGCATTTTTTACAGTCTGCTTGCGCTTATAATATCACTTATACTGGTTCATTTGTTTATCCCGGTTTTCGAAAAACGCACTGAAATCAAAATCTTATCCAGGTCGTCAATTACCCCCTTAATGTATATCGGGTCGATTCTTTTTGCCATTATTACCGGATTTATTGCAGGTTTTTACCCGGCTTTTGTTGTTTCCAGGATGTCGCCTGTACGAGCATTGGCATCGAAATTTACTAAAAAGGCAGGCAGAAAAATAATGCTTAAAGATACCTTGTTGATATTACAGTTCACAATTAGCATAATGGTAATTATTTGTACAATAGCAGTTGCGCGGCAATTAAATTTTCTTCAGGATCAGAAATTAGGTTTTAATAAAGAAAACATAATAATTGTGCGGGCAATGGAAGATATGTCGCGTGATCAGCAAAATACATTTAAAAATGAATTGCTAAAAAACAGTAAGATTAAAATGGCTGCTTTTTCGCACCGCATTCTTGGAATGAGTTTTCCTGCCAGGACTTTGGCCATACCCGAAGGCAATAATATAAAATTGCTAATGTTAGAAGTTTGTCCGGTAGAGGCAGCTTTTTTTAATACGTACGAATTTAAACTTGCCGAAGGAACCTTTTTCAACGATAAGGAAGTTGGCAGAAAAAATAAAATAGTGTTAAACGAACAGGCTGTTAAAACCTATAACATTAGTGATCCTATTGGCAAATATCTATATTACAGCGAAACAGAATATTACGAGATTGTAGGTGTAACCAAGAATTTCCACTACAATTCAAAAAGAAAAGACATACAACCTGCTGCATTTGTGCAGGAACCGGATGTGGAAATGTTCTGGTCGCCGGAATATTTATCGTTGAGAGTTGGTGGCGGCGATTATCAGAGAATAATCGAATCTATAAAATCCACCTATCAGACATTAATTCCGGGGAAAGAGTTTTCGTATTCTTTTTTTGATGACGATTACGATGCCTTGTACAAAAACGAAATGCAGACAAAACAGCTTTTTTCAATCTTTTCAATAATAGCCATCTGTTTGTCTTGTTTAGGGTTATTTGGTATAGTTAAATATGTTGTTTTCACCAAAATCAAAGAAATCGGTGTAAGAAAAGTAAGCGGGGCAAAGACAAAAAATATAATTCTTATGTTTTTACAGGCTTACCTTAAATGGATTTTAATCTCTATAACAATAGCATCGCCCGTTGCATGGTATCTGATGCACAAATGGCTGGAGAACTTTGCTTACAAAACCAATTTAAGTTGGTGGATTTTTGCAGCAGCAGGGGCAGCAGCAGTGTTAGTAGCTTTATTAACAGTAAGCTGGCAAACCTGGCGTGCAGCGAGCCGGAACCCGGTGGAGAGCCTGAGGTATGAGTAGTATAAAACTATGATTACGATGATTAAATTAATAAGTATGAATAGGAAGAAAAACACTTAATTGTCCATAATTATATCTGTCAACCAGAATTAAGACAATTTGAAAAATTTAATCTTTTATAAATGATAAAGAATTTTATAATACTATCATTCAGTAACCTTCTCAATCAAAAAAAGATTGCACTAATCAATATCATTGGGTTGGTAATCGCCTTCTCAACAGTTTTACAGATTGGAAAGTGGTGCTGGTTTGAATGGAGCTTTGATAAATATCAGAGCAAAGCCGACAGGATTTACAGGTTTACTGTTGAAGAAAATAAACCCGAAGAAAATTTTTACTGGCATTTTGCCCGTTGCTGGCAGACATGGCGAACTAAATTGCCGGAATTTTTCCCGGAGATTGAAAGCTTAATTGAGATGAGGCCATTATGGAACATGACAATAAAAATTGAGAATAATCTTTTTTTTAACAACCACGTTTTTGAGGTCGATTCTTCGATGTTTTCAATCTTCGATTTTAATTTCATTGTCGGAAACCCTCATGCGGCTATAAATGCCGGGAATACGCTTGTTGTTTCAAAGAGTTTTGCGCAAAAGTATTTTCATTCAACCAATATTGTAGGGAAAGATCTAGAATTATATGGTCTTGACACAAATGGATTTAACCAGTATATAATATTGGGGGTTTTCGATGATATGCCCCAAAATTCACATTTTCATGCCGATATTTTAGTGCATCACAAACAACGGGTTATTAACGGGAACGATTTTGCTTTTACCTATATTTTGTTAAAAGAGGGAACAAGCATTAAACAGATAGAAAGCCGAATACAAGAATTTAAATATGCTCATGTACCTGAAAATCAAAGAAAGAGTTCAATAATTCATTTCACTCCATTAAAAGATATACATCTTAAATCAAATATCGAAAGGGAAATTGAACCGAATGGCGATATCAAACAGGTGGTATTATTTATTTTTATTGGGCTTGGAATATTACTTATTTCTCTGGTAAATTATATTAATATTTTATTGGTTTCGCTCGAAAAAAGGAGCAAGTTCTTTGGAATTAATTTGCTAAACGGGGCGAAAAAAAGGCATAACTTCCTTATACTTCTCTGCGAATCGACAATACTTTCACTAATAGTTTTAGCGATTACCCTGGCCTTACTTAATTCTGTATCTCAGTTGATGGTAAAGATAGGAATAGCATCTCCGATACCATTTCCCTTAAATGGAATTTTTATTTTAACAATACTTGGGATACTTACAATGATTGTTGTTTCTGGAATTGTGCCTTATTTTATTGTGCGGCTTAACCCGGTTAAATCCTTAATAAATCCATTTAGCAGCAATCGAAAACAAAACGTTATATCGCTTTTTAATAAACCTTTACTGGTTTTACAGATTGCAATTTCAACAGTTGTAATTATATGTAGTCTTGTTCTTAATAAACAAAACAATTACCTGTTCAGTAAAAATTTAGGTAACCACGACAGCAACATTATTATGATCCACCGTAATTTTTGGGTTGAAGAGCCTCATGTTATGCGGTTTAAAGAAGAACTACTAAAATATCCGGAAATTGCAGATGTAACAATGACTATGGATAGACCCGGTTACCTGGTAAAGGATGGCCGAAGCATTGAGTATGCCGATATTCCGGAGGAAAACAAAAACCAGGTGCTTACGATTCTTCCTGTCGATGGTAACTTTTTTTCTTTTTTTAATCTGGAATTTGCAACGGGGGGAGAAAAGCCATATGTAACGGGACAGCAATTTGAAAATTACGTACTTAATGAATCTGCCATTAAAAAGCTTGGTTATAAAACGAATGAAGATGCTGTTGGCAGCAGATTCATGATTAAAAATTACGACGGACAGGATATTATAAAAGGGGGTACCATTGTTGGGGTAATAAGGGATTTTAATTTTTCCTCGCTGTATAATCCTATACAGCCCACAATATTCTTTCAAAAGCCGGTATGGCAATGGCTCTATATGATCAAACCTTCAGCAGGTAATGTTAAAAGTGCTATTGATTATGCTCAAAAAACATGGCAGAAGAATTTTCCCGAATATCCCTTCGATTATGAATTTTTAAGCGATTATTATAGCCTGCAATACCATAAAGATGTTATTACCAATAAGCTTGTTCGATGGTTTTCCATAATAAGTATTCTCTTATCGGTTATCGGGTTGTCCGGGATATCGTCGATAAACATACTTCATCGTACAAAAGAGGTTGGGGTGCGCAAAGTAAACGGGGCAAAAACTCTCGAAATTCTCACTTTGCTTAATATTGAATTTATAAGAATTGTTGCTGTTGCTTTTATAATTTCTTGTCCGGTTGCCTGGTATCTGATGCACAAATGGCTGGAGAACTTTGCTTACAAAACCAATTTAAGTTGGTGGATTTTTGTACTTGCCGGAGTAATTGCATTGAGCGTGGCGCTGATAACAGTAAGCTGGCAAACCTGGCGTGCGGCAAGGAGAAACCCGGTGGAGAGCCTGAGGTATGAGTGATTCTTACCCCCAAACCCCTAAAGGGGCTTAAATAAAAGCAGTATGATTATATACAAAATAAAAGTTTTTGTCCCCAAAGTCCCCTCCAGGGGATTTAGGGGTAAATAAGCCAGGGAGAAGCCTTGCGATATGCAAAATTAACCCCAACCCCCTAAAGGGGCTAAATAAAAGCTAAAGATCATAAATAATAATCTTACAATGTTTTAGAATGCAAAACCTCAAATTTTTGAGAATACAAAAAAAATACGGGACAATTTGACATAGGCAGAGTTGAAACTTTGGGAATGTTTAAAAGGAAAATATAAGTTAGCTTATTATAAGAGGCACAACTACTTAATAATATAATTATTATGTTAAATAAACAATAATCTTGTCTTCATATTACGCTATTTATTAGAAGTTAATGTTATCAAATTAGAGCTTTAAAATTAAGCCTTAATAGTGGCCATTTCACTGAAATCTAATTCATTAAGCCTGACCTATTCCTCAATCTTTTTGTATATCAGTTCAATACCATAGCTTTTCCCTAAATTTCGGCTGTATTTTTTTTCAGTAGCATTGTTCCAATGTTCCATTACACCAAGGCTGGTTAACCCAACACTGTCCCTTTCCGGGTCGTAAATGCTTTTTGAAGGGGGGGTGCCGGCCAGCGCAGCTTCAATAAGGTAATGGTCGGAATATTTCATATCGGGGGCATCGGGCCATTCGTTGCGAAGGAAATCGAGGCCTACGGCATCAATAGCAACGCCATCTTGCGATGCAAAGAGGCTGCACGGCCAATTGCCATTAAAGGGCAACATTTTCCATTTTGGCGCAGGAGGCCCTGCAACCGATTTTGAACCGTAAAGCCCATCAATTAAAAACAACAAAGTTTTTTCCCCTAAATCTTTATGCCCCATAAAATCAACAAAAGTCATGTACTTAGGTTTGCCCTGCCTGTCCTGGTCGAAATTATTGTGCGCATTTTTTCGCCAGTCGTCGTAAATGTTGGTAACCCCGTACCAATTTTTAGCGCATAAGGTAACCCCTTGTCCGACATGCCCTTTAAGTAAAGCCATATTAATAATATAATCGGCTTCCACTGCGCTGGCCGACAGCCCTTTGGCCAGTGCCCCGTTATCAATTGAATAAGGTATGGCATTTTCGATATAGCTGGTTTTTATGCGGCCGTTCCCACCAGAGTAATCAACGTATTTTACTTGTGGAAACTCGCTATGGCATTTATTATAAATATAATCGGTAATATAGCGGCTGGCATCGAAAATGGTAATATTTTCCTGCGGCACCCCTGCATGGTAAACAAGGCTGCGCAATAACTCCAGGGTAAGCTGCGGGGAAGCGTTTAGTTCTTCAGTATCGGCATGGCTGTATGTGTTGTTCTGGTTTATTTTTATAGCAATTTTCTGATGTTCCTGATAGCCGGCATTGACATTGTGTTTTTTCTGGTTAAAATAACGAAATAAACTTTTCCATGCCTCTGGCAAATTATTTTCGCCGGTAAGTTCAAGCAGGGCAGCGGGCAGCATTTTCCCTGTCCCTTCCTGTGAGGTGTATTTGTCGTCCCACCAGAAACCGGTACTGCCATCCCAACTGGCAACACCCGGATTATGTACCCAAACTACGCGGCCAGGGTGAATACCACGCTCAACCCCAATAGGTTGATTAGGAACAACATCATCGAAATTGTATGAGCGGCCGAAAATAGTGTTTTCGTTATATTCGAGCAAAACAAAGCCACCTGCAAGGGTAACAACAAAAAACAACAAAGTGGCTAAATATTTGCCCTGGAGCAGGTTTTTACGTGTTCTTCTGAAACCGAACACCGAAGTTGCCAATGCCAGCAAATATATAACAAAACCCGACATTACAGGCGCTGTTGCACGCATACACGGATAAGCCGCCCTTTGCGGTTTAGGTACAACCCTAACTAAAAACCATATAGTTGAGGCAATGCCCATTATAAAGAAAATAATTTTTGCACTATGCCTCCGGGCGAAAAAACTTTTTGTTCCCATAGTTACCAATTATATAAAAAATTGAGTAAATATTGCGCTTAAAGGCCCAAGTAATTTACTTCGTGCAAAGATAGCAATTAAAGCGAGCCGAGCAGCCTTACATGCCTTATAGCATCGCCCGACTTAATAAAAGTGCCGTTAGAACAACCGGTAACATTGCAAAAAGTAATGGCTTCGTTGTAGTCGAGCTTTGGGGTAAGCCCAACAACAATCATATCGGCATCGGCCTGGCAGTTACAATTAACCAGCTTTTTAAAAGGGGTATTGCAATGAGGGCAGAACAGTTCGTCCTTAACCCCATCGCGTAGCTCGCCCGAAAGTACAATTTTATCGAAATCGCCTTCTATTGCAGAAATTACAAACTCTCCTTCTGAACCCTCCCTTTTAAACCTGATACGTAAACCGGGTACACCGTTAATTTCGTGTTCAAGGTCGATGATACTGCAACCCTTAGGGCAATAGGCATGATCGACAATATACCTGACATCTTCTTCTTTTTTTGTTGATTTAACCTTAATGCGGTCTGCAATAGGGATTAACAGGCGGCCGTCTTTGCTAAAAATCTTGTTCATGGCATTACAGTTATTTTATCGATTTTAAGTTAACTTATTTTTGCAAATAAGTTTACTAACTATTTCATTAAAAATAAAATACAAGCGATAAAACAGTCGAAAAATAAGGGAATCGCGTAAAAACAATTAAGAGTATCACCTAATTTAATGTGTATATCGGGCAGGCCTGTCGCAATGTGGGCGTTATTTGTACCAGTCGCTGTACATTTTATAGTTATTTGCGATGCCTTCTATCATAGTTTTTGCCTGTTCTTCGTTAACGTCTTTTATGCGCCTGGCAGGGTTTCCGGCATAAATCGAACCAGGTTCTATTTTAGTACCGGTTAGCACTATCGAACCGGCTGCAATAATTGAATTTTCGCCTATTTCGGCATGGTCGAGTACAATAGCTCCAATACCAATAAGAACATTATCGGCAATTTTTGCTCCGTGTACCACGGCATTGTGTGCAATGGTTACATTATTGCCAATTTCAACTACCGATTTTTGATATAGGGTATGCAGCACAGCCCCATCTTGTATGTTTACCCGGTTGCCAATACGAATCGAATTCACATCACCGCGTAAAACTGCCCCGTACCAAATGCTGCATTCGTTGCCCATAACAACATCTCCAATAACAACAGCTGTTTCGGCCAGAAAGCAGTCGTTGCCAAAAACAGGGTTAAAGCCCCTTACCGAACGTATTAATGCCATTTTGTTTTTGCTGCAAAGTTAGCTTATTTCCTGTAATCGGGGTTATTTAACGCCTCGTTGTGTTGTTTTATTAACATAAATTGCCTGCTTACAACCGATGAAGCAGCAAAGTAGCCTAACCCGTGGTTGTTGGAATTTTTGTTTTTCACATTTGAAGGCACATCGGCCGGCGGGCCGGAGAAGATTGAGCCATTTCCCATGGTTTCAGACAGAAATGCATTGTTGAAATGAAATTCGCCCGAACTTATTGAAAACATTTCAACACGAAGTATGTTTGTGTCGAGTTTAATTTCTTCCTGGGGAATTGCCGCAATATCGAGGTTTTCCATACGCATGCCGTTAAAAAGCTCATCGTTCTGGTACGAGGTAAGCCTCAATTCATTATTGTACAGGGTATCGTTAATGAAAAAATTGAACATATAAATATGGCCGGCAGGTTCGGGTTCAGTTGCAGTCATCTGAATAAAATAATACCCGCCGCCCCAGTACGACATATACTTATAAACATAGCCCAGGCTATCCATTACGGCTACTGTATCGAGGTAGGTTGTGGCGCTGTATTCCTCATCATTAAAAAGCAAATTAAGAATATAGTGCTCGCCAACAATTCCTTTAAATACATCGGTTCTATAAAACTCGGGGTTATTTTCTTCGGGATTCAGGTTATAAATTTTGCCAGAGCCTTGCTCTATAATGTATGCATAGCTAATTGACGCAGGTTTAATAGAATTTGTATCGAAGTAATCGAGTGTGGTTGTAAGTCGCAACCTATGTGCTTTGTTTTCGTTTGTAACCCGTCCTTCCACAACAATTTTGTCCGGATAATTTTTAGGGGCATCAATGTATATTTCTTCCTGGCAACTGAAAAGTGGCAGAAACACAATCAAGCCTGTCATGAACTTGCATGCGCTTTTAAATTCCGTCATATATTTTACTGTAGTTTTTTTTGCCATAAAGGTTAATTTTCCTGAGCAACTTAATATTTTTAATTCTTTAATTTTCTTTAATTGCAGCTAAAGCTTAATTAGCAAACCAGCTATAAAGCTCTTTTTCAGAACCTTATCTGATAACTAACCGAAGGAACAAAGGTGTATAGATAAGTTCCCTCAACAATTGTTTTTCCTCTGTTTTCCGGGTCTTCGGAAAAGCTTACCATAATATAATTATGGTTGGCATAAGCATTATAAACCGATATATTCAGCGAGTGCTCCCATTGTCGTTCAATTTTATTTAAACGTATAGTTGCAGCCAAATCCATACGGTGATATGGAAAAACCCTCATACTGTTCCGTTGTCCGTACGAAGGGCCGGTCATACCGGCATATTCCCACTTTTTAACCGGCATGGTTCGCGGCGGGGCACTGGTATAAACCCAGGTCCCCGACAGGTTAAGCCTCTTGTTTATATCGTATGAAAGCACCACCGCAATATCGTGTGGTTTATCGTACGATGCAGGGTATGCCACTCCATTGTTTATTTCTTTAATTTGTTTAAATACCCTTGAATAAGTGTAGCTCACCCAGCCTGTAAAGTTGCCTTTTTGTTTGCGTACCATAAATTCGGCGCCATAGGCCCATGCGCGGCCAGAACGCACCTGACCTTCGTATTGCTTGTTTAATATAAGGTTGGCATGGTCTTTAAAATCTATGGTGTTTTTAATGTCTTTGTAAAAAGTTTCCAGGGAAAGCTCGAAAGTATTGTCGGCCAGGTTTTTAAAATAACCTGCGGCAATTTGATCGGCAAATTGCGGCTTTATGTTTGGCGACGAAGGAAACCAATATTCAAGTGGCAGCGATGAGGTGCTGTTCGAAGCCAGTTGAATATATTGATATATGCGGTTGTAACCCGCTTTTAACGAGCTCGATTCGTTTATCATATAGCGCATGGAGAGGCGGGGTTCGATACCTTTTGGAAAGAAATTATAAATTTCGCCCTTACCAAAAAAAGAAGTATCGCGGGCAATATAATCGTCGGGGTTAGTTTTATCGTAAGTAAACGACTCGCCTTTGCCAATATTATGGAACACTGAATATCGCAGGCCATAAATAAAACTAAGCCTCGGGGTAACAGAATGTTGGTTTTGGACAAAAAAACCGTATTCGAACGATAGTGTGTTGGGCAATTTGTAATTAAAGTCGGCTTCGGCCTGGTGCCCTTTTAAATGGCCGGGGTTAAAATCGTGCCTGGTAACTTCTATTCCGGCGCGCAGTTCGTTGTCGGCATTTATTTTATATGTTAAGATAGATTTTAACGATAAATCGAAAATACTGGTGTGTATTTTTACATGGCTGCTATCTTCAGAGAATTTCATCTCATAATCGTAAACCGACGATGTGATAAAGGTGTTCAGAAATATGGAAGGGTTGAAAAAATGGTTCCAATGTGCCGTATATGCTTCGTTGCCATATTTCTGCCCTACAATCGAACCTAAAAGCATGGCATCGCGCCCATAATATGCCGATAGGTTTATACGATCGTTTTTGCCTGCAATAATTTTAATTTTGCTGTTTAGGTCGTAGAAAAAAATACTGCTTTCGCGTGCCATGCTGTCTTTGGCAAAGGGCAGGAACAAATCGGCATAGGTGCGTCGCCCCGAAACATACATTGATACCCGGTTGGGAACCAGGGGGCCTTCGAGTTTCAATTTCGACGAAATAACCCCAACGCTAGCCTCACCAGCAAGCCCGGTCATATTCCCATCGACAGTTTTAATGTCGAGGACCGATGACAAACGCCCGCCAAATTCTGAGGGAATACCACCTTTATACAGTTTAATATCGTCGATGGCATTTGAGTTAAATACCGAAAAGAAACCAACAGAATGTGATGCATTGTAAACCTGGGCGTTATCGATAAGTATAAGGTTTTGATCGACATTGCCGCCCCTTACATGAAAACCTCCAGAAGCTTCACCTGCCGAAATAACGCCCGGCAACAACTGCAGGGTTTTAATTATGTCGCCTTCGCCAAAAACTACCGGCAGTTTTTGCACCTGTTTCATTTCAAGCTTATTGGTGCTCATTTCCATTCTTGAAATATTATGGTTTGGCGCTTCGGCATACACTTCCACCGATTCGATAGATTTCGAATCTTCTTTAAGCTTTATGTTGACAGACTTATCACCGTCGAGTTTAAGTTTAATGTTGTGCCCGGCATAGCCTACATAGGATATATTCAGGTTATATTCTCCTTTGGCCAGGGCAAGGTTAAACGTACCATTTCCATCGGTAACGGTACCACGTGTTAGTTCTTTAATAATTATGTTGGCGCCAATAAGCGGTTCTCCCTTCTCGTCGGTTATTCGTCCTTTTACAGCATATTTTTGCTGGGCAATAGCTGGCTGTGTTGCTACAAAAATTATTAAACCTAAAATAATGCGCGTCGTGGTTCTCTGCATAATAATAAAGAATAGTCGAATATTACAAGCTAAAAATATACCTTACATACTACACTCAATATAAAAAATCGGCAAACAAATCAATTTAACCGGCATTTTATATGATTTCATCTGTTTATAATTTAATTTTTAATGGTCTGATGGAACTTACCATTCGTAAATAATCATTTTCGTGTGTGAGTTAATGATTATTTACTCATGGAAGTTTCATATAATAAACCCGGGGAAAATGCGGCTCCATACAATTAAAAAACAATTGCCTTGCCTGATAGTTTTATGAAAATTCCAAAAAGGTTAAAAAATGCCAAACTTAAAAATGAGCCCGGCCGAGTACCCGTTCAGGGCTGAAGGGCTTGCAAGCTTAATGGTCTCTCCCCCCGAACCTGTTGCTGTAAGGTTAAGGTTGCTGGTTAACCTGTAATTCACAAAAGCTGCCATACGAAAGTGCTTTGTAAGGTTGAATTCCAGTTCGGCCCCGGGTTCAATTATTAAAAAGGTGGTTACATCTTCGACATAGTTAATCCTTTCGTAATCTTCACCTTCGTTAACCCATGTAGTATAAGCAGCACCCCCAACACCAAACAGACAGGGTACCGACAGGTGAACAGGAGATTTACCGGCTATAATAAGCTCTAGAAAAAAACCACCATACCCACCTGCCATGCTTCCTTTTAGATTGAGGTTCGAATTGTACTGGTATTCGGTAATAAAACTGCTACCCCCAATGCCCAGTGCCAAAGTATGGCCTAAAATAACCCCGCCCCTGCCGCTAAACATTGCCGATTGCGATGTATCGACAATTGTGTATCCTAAAGAAAAAGCGCCATAACCACCCATTTCGCGTCCGCTAAAGATAGTTTTAAACTCATCGTTGTCCTGCGAAAACAAAGCCGCCGGCAATAATGCCAATATCATTACAATAATTGGTTTCATCCGATTGAAATTGACTTTAAAAGGTCGGATAGCTAACCCCGACACTTCGGGGAAACTCGCATTTTGTTCGCACGAGTTTGTGTTAAGCTTATTACATGCTCGTTTCATTGCATTTATAAATTAAAAGCGATACTTAATTAAAAAAGTAATATCGAACACATTGAGTTCGAATATACGGTTTAGGGAGAATTCAAAACTGGGGTTTATATCGAAACTTACCAGTAAAGGAACTTCGGGAAATATATATTCAATGCCAGCAATGCCATCAAGGCCAAACAGTGGCGAAAATTTCCAGTCGTACCTATATTGGCGGTTTAGAACCCTGTACTTGTTGGTGTAATTGAAACCGGTATGCACGCCATAACCATAATATACCCTGATATTTCCTGAATAATGGGCTAGGGCATCGGAAAAATGTTCCTTCATGCCTCCGAATACAATACCCTGGTTAAGAAAACCCCCAAAGAGCTCAACAGCCATTTCCTCTTTGTAAAACTGACGGTACGAACCCACAACCCCTTGTCCGAAGCGCACTCCGGCATCGCGTGTGTAGTTTTGTGCCGACAAGTCGAAATAAAATAATGTTAGAAAAATTATAGCATATAAAATTCTCATTGTTAACCTGGTTTGGTGGTATTATTTCTGAATTATTTTGCCTGAACCGGTAATACGTTTATCAACCCTTTCGGGGCCCCCATAATATAAAACATCGCCCGAACCCGAGAGCCTGACTTTTAAATAGCTTGTCGCATAAACATAACTGTTTCCGGAGCCCGAAAGCACAATATAACAGTTATTGACTCTGAAACGATCGGCATGTATGCTACCTGAGCCCGATAAGGTAAAGTTGGCTTCGTTTGCACTTCCATCGGCCATAATATCGCCCGAGCCGGTTAGTTTTGCGGTTAGCCGTTCTGATACTGTTAACATGGCAATATCTATATCGCCCGAACCCGACAATATGATGTCGAAATTATCGGCAGAAAACCCCGAAACTTCCATGTCGCCTGAACCAGACAAAACTACAGCTTCGATAAACGGACAATACACCGTAACCAATATTCTGTTCCCCGAACGCAAACACCTGCCTTGTTCTGTTTCCAAAACCAGTTCGCCGTTATGTACATAGGTGCGGATGTATTTCTGAAGGTTTTCATCGGCCTCTACCGAAATGTAGCTATCGGTGCTGTATATCAGTTCAACATCGAACCCAGCCGATGCATTAACCGATGTGAAATGGGTTACCGCCCGCTCTTCGGTTGTAAGCACCCCGTTTCCTTCGAGACAGGGGTACATTATCTCACAAGAATACAATATAAATACCGGGGCAATTATTAATAGAAATTGTTTTAGTTTCATTTTTAGTTTGTTTACCTGTTAAATTTATAAACCTCACTTATTTGCCTGTTTTCGGTTAAAAAGCAATGCCTTAGCGGTGCATAATATTTATATAACACTTTTTCTCAGCCATAATCTTAACTTTTGGCGAAGAAGAAGTTACATTGTAGCCCATTTTCCCAAAAGTCAGCAACAGCCTCTGGTCGGAGTTAAAGTCCTGGGTTTGCAGGTCGGAAACAGCAGCCGGGTAAATAAGCCTTACATCGGCAAAGTGGGTAATATCGAGGAAATATGCAGCCGGTTTTGTAAAAACGAGATCAATATCAGTATATACCGACCCGATATTAATAAGCGAAAAGGCATTGCTTACTTCTTCTACCGATAAACCGCCATACTTCAATATTAAATTAAGCTCCTGCCCTATGCCAATTATTTTAAAGGTTGTAAAATCGCCACTTCCCGAAATTTTATTTACATTGTCGATATAATACTTATCGCGCCGCGAAAGCACCTTTAATACCAGCGACTGGTTAATGTTAACAACCGACGAGCGGCTGTCGATATCGATCTTTCCGGCATTTTTTATTTCAATATCGGAATATGCCACCTCAATTTTTCCGTTGTCGATTTGGTTTATTACCCCATTGGCCGAGCTTAGGGCAACCTTGCTGTTGCCTTGCAGGTAATTGGCTTTAAGGTTGCCGTTCGACAAGGTAAGGTTAAAGTTTCCCTGAAAGTCGTCGATATATACATCGCCAAACTTATTTTCGACTTTAAGCGGCAGGTGTTTGGGTATATACACAACATAATTTATCGACACCTCGTTCGATGGCACAAAAGTTTCTACAACATCGGAAAAAATACCACCGCTTTTAACAAAAGATGTTTTAGCAATGATATAGTAATTGGTACTTGTAAAATCGAATGAAATCTGGTTTTTAAGCTTGTTCATTTTCTCCCTTGAAGTGGTTTGGATACGAAGGTCAACCTCAAACCTTACCGAATCTTTGTCCCAGGTTCGAATATGAACTTTTCCGTATTTGTTTACAACTTCCACCGACGACTTTGGAACAATTTTGAAACTCCGCTCAATCCTATCGGTGTAAGTCTGTGCCTGTGAAACGCCCGAAAAAACCACAAAAATGAGCCACAGATAAAGCAATTGCTTACAGTTCATACTCCGTGTTGTTTTTGTTAATATTGTCATTGTTGTTTTTAGCTAAAAAGTGCAACATTTCTTCGAGTATGTTAATGCGCATGCGGTAATTCTCAATCATTGCCTCAATTACCTCATGGTTGGCGACATTATCTTTTAAGTCGTTTTTTAGCCCCTGGTAAACACTGTCGAGCTCCAACAGGTCTGATTGCATTTCCTGTTCTATTTCCGGAAATTCAGCCAGAAATGGCTTCACTTCTTTCATACGTGCATCAATTAGGCCAGAATAATACATTTCGGCTTCTTTTACTTCGGGAATATCAAAAGTTTTGTTTTTCCTGTCGGCAAAGTATTGCTGTGCCATAAACGACAAGACAAATATGGCTGCAACAGCAGCTGCCCTGGATAAATAATAACCGATTTTAATATTTCTGCCCTTATCGAGCTTTTTCTCGATATTTTCCCATAGCGCTTCGTCGGGTTCGAATAAGTCGAACTCTTTGCTGTGCCCGCGTACAAACTCTTCAAGACGATTGTTCATAGCTATAGTGTATTTAATATTTCTTTAATTTTTACTTTGGCCCTGGAAAACTGCGATTTTGAAGTTGACTCAGTTATCCCCATTATTTCTGCAATTTCTGCATGATCGTACCCTTCTATGAGGTAGAGCGAGAATATAACCCTGTACCCATCGGGCAAAAGCTCCATTGCTTTATGAACTTTTTTTACTTCGAGCTGTATTTGTTCGTAATCGGGCGCCTCGTCTTCCATTATATTTTCGGGAAGGGTTTGGGTGTAAACCAGTTCGGCTTTTCGTTTTTTTAAGTGGTTAATACACCGGTTTACCACTATACGTTTTAACCATGCGCCAAAGGTCGATTCGAACCTGAAGCTCCCCAGCTTGTTAAAGGCTTCGGCAAACGACTCCTGCAGAATGTCCTCGGCCTCTTCAAAACTGTTTAGCATTCGGCAGCATATATTAAACATTGCCCTGGAATAGAGTTTATACAACTGGTATTGGGCCTTTCGGTTACCAGCTTTGCTTAACTCTACTATATCGCGGTGTATGTCGTGATATGCTGCCTCCAAAATGTTTTCAGTTTTCAGATTTTAATGACAATATTAATTAAACAAGGTTGCACAATGTCCTGATTGAAGGTATAAAAATGTTATGCAAACTAAGTTTTTTTACTTTTTCTTTTCACCGCAGAGGCGCAAAGGGTTTAGTTAATGTATTTTATTATTAGCGCCTTAGCGTCTTGGCGGTTTAAAATTTTATTTCACCGTAGAGGCGCAGAGTTTTTTGTTAAAGTATTTTATTCTTGGCGTCTTAGCGGTTTAAAACTTTTGTAGCCTAGATAGTTTTTATTTTCCCGATTATACCGAAACAGTATTCAGTCATACCTGATTAATCATGTTTTGGGTAAATTTTACTTTTATTTTTAAGCTCTTTTAACCTTTTAAAGGTAAACGCTAATTATATAGCTACAAACAAAATACCCCCAACATATTACTTTTTTAACCCTAAACTTTTGGGGGGAGTAACCAAATTATATTTTGATAAAAAGCAATGGTTTTATAAATTTGAGATGTTTATTCCGGGGGTGTGTTCGGCTGGGGCGATGTATGAGGCATACCGGAGGGCATAATTAGTCTTTAACCAAAATAATTAAAATATGTACCCTATCCGAACGGGAATTATCGGATTTGGCCTTTCTGGACGTGTTTTTCAGGCTCCTTTTCTTGATGTTAGCCCACGTTTTGAAATTTCCAAAATCTATTCATCAAGAAAATCAGAAATCAACTCACTCTACAAGCAGGTAGAAGTTGTTGGTGATGTAAACGATATACTGTCCGATCCGCAAATCGATTTAGCCATTGTTGCCTCGCCCAATACCGAGCATTTTGCGCTAACAAAAAAAGCTTTGTTGAACGGCAAACATGTGGTAGTAGAAAAACCCTTTGTTACAGAAATTAAACACGGTGAGGAACTAATCGGACTAGCCCGGCAGCAGGGAAAAGTTTTGAGCGTGTTTCAAAATCGTCGGTGGGATGGCGACTTTCAAACCGTTAAAGAAATTATTGGCTCAGGGCAGCTTGGCAGCATTTCGGAGTATGAGGTGCATTTCGACAGGTTCCGCCCCGAGCCCGATTATTCCAATTGGCGCAGCCATGCCCTTCCCGGCAGTGGCGTGTTTTTCGACCTGGGGCCGCACCTTATCGATCAGGCAATCGACCTGTTTGGGATGCCCGAAGCTGTATTTGGCGATATTCGTGTAGCCCGCTCCGAAGGTAATGTTGACGACACTTTCGAGGTAATACTGTTCTATAAACATCACCGGGCAAAACTGAAAGCCGGTGTACTGGTAAAAGAATTAGGCCCGCATTTTATTGTTCACGGCAGCAATGGTTCGTTTGTTAAATACGGGCTCGACCCGCAGGAAGAACTGCTAAAAAAAGGGGCTGTGCCTAAAGGAAACGATTGGGGCACCGACGACGAAAGCCTCTACGGAACCCTTAATATAGTTAAAGACGGCCGCGACCATATAAGCAGGATTAAAACCCATAAAGGAAATTATATGGGCTTTTTTGATAATGTTGCCGATGCTATCTCTGAAAACAAACCCCTGGCTGTGAAACCCGAAACTGCCCTGCAAAATATCAGGGTAATACTCGCCGCAATTGAAAGTTCAAAACAACGAAAAGTTTTAACCTTATAAATAAATGCTATGAATGAAAAAACAAAACAAAACCTGTCGCGAAGGAATTTCATTAGAAATACCACGGCAGTAACTGCAGGCCTTACCATTTTGCCCAGCCATGTTATAGGTGGATTAGGGCACAGATCGCCCGGCGACAAGCTTAACATTGTCGGCGTTGGTGTTGGCGGCAGGGGCGGCGGGGTTATTAAGCAACTGCGCTCCGAAAATATTGTGGCCCTTTGCGATGTGGACTGGAAATACTCTGCAGGAATTTTCAGCGAATTTCCCGATGCTAAAAAGTATTACGACTGGCGTGTAATGTTTGAAGAACTTAAAGACAGTTTTGATGCTGTGGTTGTTGGAACCCCCGACCACACACATGCCATAATTGCACTAACAGCCATGCAAATGGGCAAGCATGTGTATTGCGAGAAACCGCTTACACACTCGGTTTGGGAATCGCGTCAAATGACCGAGTACGCAAAAAAATATAAAGTGGTAACCCAAATGGGCAACCAGGGCAATTCGGGCGAAGGCATCCGTCAGATTTGCGAATGGATTTGGAATGGCGAAATTGGCGATGTAACCGAAGTGCATTGCTGGACAAACCGCCCTATATGGCCACAGGGGCTCGAGAGGCCCGATACGGTTGAAATGCCTCATGACAAACTAAAATGGGACTTGTTTTTAGGCCCTGCCAAAGAACGCCCGTTCAACAATGTATATCACCCATGGAACTGGCGCGGATGGTGGGATTTTGGGACAGGTGCACTTGGCGATATGGCCTGCCATGTTATCGACCCGGTATTTAAGGCCTTGCGCCTGCAATACCCCACAAAAGTGCAGGGCAGTTCAACCATGTTCAATACCGAGTCGGCACCCATGGCCGAAATGGTACAATATGTTTTTCCAAAGCGCGACCCCTTTATGAAAACTAATATGCCCGAAGTGAAAATTACATGGTGGGACGGCGGTTTGTTGCCCCCGAGGCCCGAAGAATTGGCACCTGGCGAAATGATGGGGCGCGATGGCAACGGAGGTACATTATTTATCGGCACCAAAGGAAAACTGATGTCGGGATGCTATGCAGCAAACCCCTTTATTCTCGGTCGCGAAGCCCAACCTGCACCTAAGATGTTGAGGCGTATCGACGCTGGCCATTACATGGACTGGGTAAATGCCTGCAAGGCTGGTTATGATAACGCTTTAAGCAAAGATATTATGCCCAGCTCGAACTTCGATTATTCGGGACCGCTGAACGAAATGGTAGTAATGGGCGTTATTGCTGTACGTTTGCAGGATTTAAAACGCGAACTGCTATGGGACGGTAAAAACATGAAGTTTACCAATATTTCTGATTCTGAAGAGATTCAAGTGGTAAAATCTGATAAATTCTCCATTATTGATGGCCACCCGCATTTCGATACAAAACATGAAACAATTAATGCCAAAGCTGCCGCCGAAGAGTACATTAAACACACTTACAGGCAAGGCTGGTCGATATAATTGTTGATTTAATGTATGTAAGGCAATTTTAAATAAGTACATTTATCTTAATTTAAGTAAAACCTAAAAAGTAAAATATTATGAAAAAACTAATTGTATTACCAATGTTAATGTGCCTGTTTGTTTCCTGCAAGGAAAACGTAGGTCCGAACCAACTCACCGAAAAAGAAAAAAACGATGGCTGGGTGCTCCTGTTCGATGGTAAAACCATGGATAACTGGAAAGGTTATTGTAAAAATGCCATTCCCTCTGCCTGGTCGGTAACCGAAGACGGTACAATACATATTGCCGGTTCGGGCAAAGGCGAAGCCGGTGCACACGATGGAGGCGATATTATTACCCGCGAAAAATACGGTAATTTTGAGCTCAGCCTCGAATGGAAAGTTTCGGAAGGCGGAAACAGCGGGATTTTTTACCTGGCACAGGAAATTTGTGGTAACGATTCTGTGCCCGGCGACCCAATCTGGAAATCATCGCCCGAAATGCAAATACTCGACAATGAAAAACACCCCGATGCCAAACTGGGCACCGACGGCAACCGTCAGGCCGGATCGCTCTACGACCTCATACCGGCAAATCCTCAGAATGCTAAACCCGTAGGTGAATGGAACCAAATAACCATTACGGTTTACAAAGGCACCGTCATTCACGCTATGAACGGCAAAAACGTGGTAGAATACCACCTTTGGACTGACGACTGGAAAAACATGTGCGCCAACAGTAAATTTGCCGATTTCCCGAACTTTGTCAACACTGCCGAAGAAGGGTATATCGGACTACAGGATCATGGCGACGATGTTTGGTTTCGTAATATAAAAATACGCAGGTTATGAGGCCTTTAAACGTATTTCTGGGTATTGTAATGCTGTCGCTTTTCTCTGTTCAGTCTTGTAGCAGCCAGAAACAACCGGGCAACGACATACAACTGGCTGTTCAGGCATGGTCGTTCAGAAATTTTACTTTTCAAGAGGCTGTAAAGCAAGCTGCTCAGATTGGGTTCAGGCACATCGAAATGTTCCCCGGGCAGAAAATCAGTGAAGGCACCGAAGGCAATACCCATTTTGGTATGTCGGAGGAAAGCCGTGAGCTGGTTAAGTCAATCCTTAAGGAAAACAATATAAAATTAGTGCAATATGGTGTTGTCAGCTGTAATTCTAAGGAAGAGTGGGTTCAGTTATTTGAATTCTGTAAAGCTATGGGCGTCGAAACCATAAATTCCGAACCCGAATTTTCCGATTTTATATTGCTAGATTCGCTTACACAGGCATTCAATATAAACCTGGCCGTTCATAACCATGCTACCGGCACCCGGTATTGGGATCCGCAGATTGTGCTCGATCAGATTGAAGGCAAAAACCCACGCATTGGGGTGTGTGCCGATAATGGCCATTGGATGCGCTCAGGGCTCGACCCGGTTGAATCGCTTAAAAAAGTTGAAGGTAAACTTATTACCATGCATATTAAAGATATGAGCGAATTTAACAACCTCGAAGCCCATACAGTGGCTTTTGGAACCGGGGTACTCGATGGAAAAAAACTTATTGACGAACTAAAACGACAAGGCTTTAGCGGGATTATTACAGTTGAAAACGAATACAACTGGGATAACCCTGCCAACGATCTTACTACTACCCTGGCCAGCCTTAACGGTTTATTGAAATAGTTTACAGAATATATTCTGAGCACACTGCACACGCTGTTTTCCCTCAAAAAAACAGATTGCAGTGTGCTCTTTGTGTATTTGCAAAAGGGTTTTAATGATGTCACTTACAAACGAAAGAAAACTGAAAATATCAAGGTTAATTAGCACTAAATCTTTTAAAAGTATTATTTTCAAACCGTTTATTAACATAATTAAGATTATCGAAAATGAAAAAAAATCTACTTAAATGGATTATTCCATGTTTTTTACTGACAGGCTGTTCTTCGGTTGCTAATTTGCAAACACACGACAATGCCACTAAATATCCCGCAACCAATGCCAAAGAAATTAATGTTTATTCAACATCAAGAATTGAAAAAGAGTATGTTGTAATCGGACAGGTTGTTGCCAATGCTGATGCTGGTACGGATGCAAAAATACCTGTGGAAATGCTAAAGAAAGAAGCAGCAAAATTAGGTGCAAATGCAATTATTGATTTGAGACTGGAAGTAGATTATGGGTATTGGTTAAATGCAATTAAAGCAACTGGAACTGCAATCAGATATAAATAGTTATAATTATAATATTTAAAATTATGAAAAAAGTAGTATTTGGATTATTATTTCTAGTATTTATAATTAGTAGTTGCTCTATTTCTGCATATTATACGCAAAGCGGTGCTAAAACCTATCCTGAGACAAGTATTGACATGATTAAAATTTTCTCTAATGATGTGGACGAATCTTATACAGTAATTGGAAGCATCGCAGTAGATGCTGTTGGTGATGCTAAAAGTGCCGAGAAAGTCCTTAAAAAGAAAGCCGCCTCATTGGGAGCTGATGCTATAATATTTTGTAAGTTAACAAAAATGACATCAGTGGCTCAAAGAACTGGTCTCTCAGGTGTTGCTATAAAGTACAATTAGGTTTGGGCAATTAAAATTCAGACTATTGGACTAACTGTTTAAAATATTCCTAGATGTCAGTTGTTATTAGTTATTTCACCATCTTAATATTTTTGTCTATTTGCGCTTTGTGTTACTTGATAAAAATGCCGGAATAAAAATAGTTTTGTCAAACAATTAAGTTCAAATTAACCCTGTCAGTTAAAACCTGACAGGGTTTTCTTTTTAACTAAAAAGATGCTATTTATTATTAGTCCTGATACTTAAGACAGATATTTTTTGTTTTTTTGCTCAGAAACCAGATAGTTTTGTCATGAAAAAAGCATTTTTATATTTAGTGCCAGCCTGTTGTTTATTTTTTAACTTTAGGTGCATGTTTGCGCAACAAAAAACCGGAACCTTCGATAACCACACCAATATCGGAATAAATAAAACCGATGGCTTTGCTTTTTATAATGGCAACATCCAGTCTTATACAGTTGGCGGCTCGGGCAAAAACATGTGGGGCGGTACCGACGAATTTAGCTATTTGTGGACAACCATTCAGGGAGATTTTATCTTTACCGCCGAATTGGAATTCTTAGCTAAAGGTGTTGAGCCACACCGTAAAGCAGGCTTGATAATTAGAAACAGCCTCACAGCTGATTCGCCGCATGTAAACGCTGCCGTGCATGGCGATGGGCTTGTTTCGCTTCAATACAGGAGTACCTCCGGTGGTTTAACCAATGAGGTTCCCTCGACCGATTCATTCGCCAATGTAGTCCAAATTGAAAGAAAGGGAAACAGTTTTATAATGTCCACAGCTCGTTTTGGTGAAGAATTTAATACAGTGCAGGTTGATGAAGTGCCTCTCGACAACCAAGTGTATATAGGTGTTTATGTGTGTGCCCATAACCCAGAAATAATAGAAACCGCCGTTTTCAGAAATGTGCGCATAACCAGGCCTGCCGATGAAGGATTTGTTCCCTATAACGACTATATCGGGAGCCATCTCGAATTACTGGATATTGAAACGGGACTGCGAAAAATTATTTTTAGCTCAGCTCATTCAATTCAGGCCCCAAACTGGACGCCTGACGGCAAAAACCTGATTTTTAACTCGAAGGGGCTGCTCTATGCATACGAACTGGAAACCAATAAAATACAGCTACTGAATACGGGTTTTGCAGCGAACAACAATAACGACCATGTATTAAGTTTCGATGGAAAATTCCTTGGTATTAGCCACCACAGCCCCGAAGAAGCCGGCCGTTCGACAATTTATTTTTTACCCTCACAGGGCAGTTCATCTCCGGTACAAGTAACAAAACCGCAAGCCGGGGCCTCGTACCTGCATGGTTGGTTGCCCAACAATAAAAGTATGCTTTTTACCGGCGAACGAAACGGCCAGTATGATATTTATCTGGTTGATGTTGCTACAGGCATTGAAACCCGGTTGACCAATTTTAAAACCCTCGACGATGGCCCGGAGTCCAGTCCCGATGGTAAATACATTTTCTTTAACTCTGCCCGCAGTGGTAAAATGAAAATCTGGCGCATGGATGCCGATGGTAAAAACCAAACACAACTAACCTTCGACGGGTATAACGATTGGTTCCCGCATGTCAGCCCCGACAAAAAACAAATTGTTTTTATTTCGTTCCCTAAAGACATAAACCCTGGCGATCACCCTTTTTACAAACAATGCCTTTTGCGGATAATACCCTACGAGGGTGGGTCGCCTAAAGTGATTGGTTATATTTATGGCGGACAGGGCACAATAAATGTCCCTTCATGGTCGCCCGACAGTAGGAAAGTTGCCTTTGTCACAAACACTAAAATGTAGTTTATGGTTTAACCTGCATGCGGGTTTCACCATGCCAGGCACAAAGCATTACCATAATTTGGTTTATGTTCTGGAGAAATGCCTGGTATGCCTGCTATATTAATTATGTATCTTTACAAGAAAAAAAATGCTGGCACTAATAATTTATTTATTTCTTGCTTTATTTGTTTCGTTCTTATGTTCAATTATGGAATCAGTGCTTTTGTCAACCCCACAGTCGTTTCTTATTGTTAAACAAGAGAGGGGGGCGCTATGGGCAAGATCGTTTATCGGGCTGAAAAACACTATTGACAAACCGCTGTCGGCAATTTTATCGTTAAATACAGTTGCGCATACCATTGGGGCTGCCGGTGTTGGTGCCCAGGCAGTAAAAGTTTTTGGCGAAGCATATTTCGGAGTAGTGTCGGCCATTTTAACCATACTAATTCTTGTTTTAACCGAAATTATACCTAAAACCATCGGTGCGCGTTACTGGAGAAAGCTTGCAAAAGCTTCGTACCTTACTATTAAGGTTATGATTTTTATTACATATCCTTTGGTAATAATGTCGGCAGTTATTATCAGGGTGTTTTCAAAAGACCCCAAAGAGCAAACTACCAGCAGGGAAGAAATTGCAGCGCTGGCAAGTATAGGCGCTGACGAAGGACTGTTTTCTGAAAAAGAAAACAAAATTATACAAAACATCCTCAGGTTGAAAAACGTGAAAGTTACAGAAATTATGACCCCCAGGGTGGTGGTTGCACTAGCCGATGAAAATTTGCCCCTGGCTGAATTCCTTAACAATAAAAACTACCTTAAATTCTCGCGGATACCTTTATATTCTGGCAACGATGATAATATTACCGGGTACGTATTCAGGCAAACAGTATTTGAGAACCTTGCAGAAGACAAACACCATTTGAAGCTGAGAGACATTAAGCGCGAAATTTTGGTTGTTCCGGGCTCTGTGGTCCTTTTCTCTCTTTGGGAAAAACTTCTTGAAAAAAAGGAACATATAGCCCTTATTGTTGACGAATATGGAGGCCTTGATGGCATTGTTACCATGGAAGACATAATTGAAACCCTCCTGGGCCTTGAAATAGTTGATGAAAAAGACACCGTTGCCGACATGCAGAAATATGCCCGCGAGAGGTGGAAAACCCGACAGGCAAAATATAACTTTATCGACCAGCTGGGCAAAAATATCGAATAAAATTGTTCACAATGGCAGATATTCAAAAGGCTGCCAAAATACCGGTTACAAAAATCAGTAATTGTTCAGGTTGAGGTCAATTTTTAAAGTCGAATAATTAACCTTTTTATTGCTTTTTCTCTTAAGCTCCCGGTAATTCCGCATTTCGTCACATCGTGTACACCTAATTCCCAGTTCGCGCATGTGCCTGTTGGTGCCTACTTCGGTTTCGGGGAATTTACCGTCTTTACGGAAAAAAATATTAAAACCCAGCCCCACAAAAGCAAATGCAACTATAACAATTGATACTATAAAAATTTCCACGGCAAATATTTTTTTACAAAATTAGTATTATTTGAACCTATAAAAAAACCGATTGTAATCAAATTTCGTCCAATGGTTCAACAAGTAAACTTCTTTTTTGTTTTTACATGGTAATATATATTGAATGAACAAGATACTTACCGGGCTGAAAATAAACAAAAGCCAGATATTGAACGATTACCTGGTTGGCTGGCAGAGCCGATATCTAAGCATATTTGGGCGAAAAGAAGTGTTAGGCGGCAAAGCAAAATTTGGCATATTCGGCGATGGGAAAGAAGTTGCCCAGCTTGCCCTTGCCCATTTTATGGAGAAAGGCGACTGGCGCTCGGGTTATTATCGCGACCAGACCCTCATGCTGGCAACAGGCCTGCTTACAGCCGAAGAATTTTTTCACCAGTTATATGGAACCCCCGATACCAGCTTGAACCCTGCCAACGGGGGACGCTCGTTTAACAACCATTTTGGCTCCCGTTTTATCGACACTGAAGGCCACTGGCTCAATCAAACTACGCAGGTAAATTCTTCGTCGGATATTTCCCCGACTGCAGGCCAGATGCCCCGTTCGCTAGGATTGGCTCTGGCCTCAAAACTCTATCGTTCATATCCCGGCCACTTTGCTGGAAAAAATTTCTCGAATTACGGGAACGAGGTTGTTTTTACTACAATTGGCGATGCAAGCACTTCTGAAGGGCATTTCTTTGAAACACTCAACAGTGCAGGCGTTTTGGGCATACCACTGGCTGTTTTTGTCTGGGACGATGGTTTTGGCATATCGGTAGAAAAACAGAAACAAACTATTAAGTCGAGTATTTCTGAAGCACTAAAGGGTTTCGTGGCACAAAGCGGTTCAAATGGTATTCGTATTTACAAAGCAAATGGCTGGGACTATCGTCAGCTTTTTGGTGTTTTCTCTGAAGGAATAACTTTTTGCCGCAAAAACCATATACCGGTACTTTTTCATATCGAAGGGCTAACACAGCCACAAGGCCATTCAACTTCAGGTTCGCACGAACGGTATAAAACTACCGAAAGGTTAGAGTGGGAGTCGGAATTCGACTGCCTGGCCCAAATGCGGAAATGGATTTTAGAAAGCAAAATAGCCGGAAATTCAGAGCTCGATGCTATTGAAACCCGTGCATTGGAATTGGTAAAAAGTGCCCACGAAAAGGCATGGAGAACTTACAGGGCACCCATTGATGGACAAAAAGCAGAATTGCTGCAAATTATCCGTAACCGAACCTGTATTTGTAAGGGCGAAAATTCGGGCATATTGGAAATATTGGCACAAAACCTCGAAAACACCATAAATACCGAAAGGCATACCATTACATCCACAGCCCGAAAATTGTTGCGGCACGTGTGCGCAGGTTGTACACAAGGTGGATCTTTGCAGCATCAGCTTCAAACATGGTTGGGCAAAAACCGGCTTGAGAATTTTGAAAAATACAGCTCGCACTTGTATTCCGAAGATAAGCACTCGCCTTTGCACCAGGTTCCTGTACCTGCCAAATACCCCGAAAAACCAGAGGAAGTAGCAGGCCGGCTTATCTTACGCGATAATTTCGACAAATTGTTCAGTAAGTACCCGAATTTGCTGGCCTTCGGGGAAGATGTCGGCAAAATTGGCGGCGTAAACCAAACTTACGAAGGCTTACAGGAAAAATATGGCATCCACCGTGTGTTTGACACAGGCATTCGCGAGACCTCCATCATCGGAAAAGCAATAGGGCTGGCCATGCGCGGGTTCAGGCCTATTGCAGAGATACAGTATCTCGATTATTTATTGTATGCCTTGCAAACCCTGAGCGATGATTTGGCAACACTGAGGTGGCGCACCGCCGCAGGTCAGGCTGCACCGGTTATTATCAGCACCCGTGGGCACCGGCTCGAAGGAATATGGCATTCCGGCTCGCCAATGGGAATGCTTATAAATGCCCTCAAGGGAATATTTATTTGTACCCCGCGAAATATGGCACAGGCTGCCGGAATGTACAATACGCTGCTGGAAGGCAACGACCCGGCTTTAGTGGTTGAACCGCTAAACGCATACCGCTTAAAAGAATTTTATCCCTTAAACATTGGTGAATTTAAGATAGCCTTGGGGGTACCGGAGATAATATGCCCTGGTTCCGACATTACCATTGTTACCTATGGCCCTAATGTGCGCATAGCCTACGAAGCAGTAAAAAACCTCGAAGAGTTTGACATACATGCCGAATTAATAGATGTTCAAACACTTGTACCCTTCGACATTAACGAAACAATATCGGTATCGTTAAAAAAAACACGAAAAGTAATATTCTTTGATGAAGATGTCCCCGGAGGGGCAACGGCCTTTATGATGCAAAAAGTACTGGAAGAACAGGGAGGGCACAAATACCTCGATTTGCCGCCCTGCACGCTTGCCGCTAAAGAACACAGGCCAGCCTATACCAGCGATGGCGACTATTTCTCGAACCCCAATGCAGAAGATTTGTTTGAACTTGCCTATTCGGTTATGCACAGTGCAAACCCCCTTAAATACAAAACAATTTTTTAAATAAATTCTAATTTCAACACCTTGCTGGGTATCATTCGGTTAGGGTTTTAGTGAATACTTTTTCGACAGTTCGAAGTTGCACATCGAAAAACTTTTACTTAATATTGGTTTAACAATCAAACCAAACAAAGGTTATACTTTTGACAAACACCTAAACAAAAATTAATGCAAATTGATGCGTTTCTGATATCTTCAATAAAACGGAGGCTCCACCAGCGAAAAAATAAGCAGGTACATTTTACACTCGAAGATAAAAACTACATTATAAAGCTGGCAGAAACATCAGAAGAGGTTGATGCAGCCCTGCGGTTAAGGTTTGAGGTGTTTAACCTCGAAATGAAAGAAGGGCTCGAATCGTCGTATGCCACCATGCGCGACGAAGATATGTACGACAAGCAGTTCGATCATTTATTAATTATCGATAAAGCTTCGCAAAAAATTATTGGCACATACCGGATGCAAACCTACGAAATGGCAAAGAAAGGCATTGGCTTTTATTCTAATGGTGAGTTTTGCCTCGATATGCTGCCAAAACATATTATTTCAGAATCGATTGAACTTGGGCGAGCCTGTATCGATAAAAACTTCCGCAATACCCGTGTGTTGTTTTTATTATGGAGGGGAATAGCCAATTACATACACTTGTCGAAAAAACGGTACCTCTTTGGATGTTGTTCTTTAACCAGCCAGGAACCACTTGAAGGCCTATCGCTATTGAAACAGCTCCGCGAGGGCAATCAGGTAGATACTACATTTAAAATGACAGCCCGGCCAGGTTACGAACTTGACAATATAGAAAACCTCGATTCGCTGGCCGTTCAGGTAGAAATGCCCCCACTATTAGGCATGTACCTGCGCTATGGTGCCAAAATTATTGGCGATCCGGCAATCGATCGCGAGTTTAAAACCATCGATTACTTAATTTTACTCGACGTAAGCCTTTTTGACCAAAATACATTCAGGCTTTTCCTGGGCAAGCAGGAATAATTCATCTTTTTCTTTAATACAAATTGTAAATGTCCATATCAATTCAATATGGTACTCTTCAATTATTGCCGGCTTAACACGAATATCAATATCAATACTTATTGCGAATTTTTCATCAGATCCATTAAAGACAAACAAATCTAATTTGGTGGTTATCGTTCTTCAACCTTAAACCTGCATTAAGGTTTACTTTTATTTTATTGGTGGGCCAAGAGAAAGAGGGCGCTTAAGTTTGGGCATGGTTTTTAAATTAAGTAAAACAATTTCAATCAAAAAGCATGTCCATTGCCAGCCCCACAAACAAGCGCACACTTATCCCTTCCCCAGATGGTTCGCAGCTTAAAGTTGAACCAAATTAATTTTGTTTATGTCTTTTAACTTTAAACTAACAAATTCTATTACACCAGCGAGATTAAAACACCAGCTGCAACAGCCGAACCAATAACCCCTGAAATGTTGCTGGCCATGCAGTATTGCAGGATATGGTTAACCGGATCGTGCTTCAATGCCATTTCGTTTGCCACACGCGAAGCCATAGGAACAGCGCTCAGCCCTGTTGCACCAATAAGCGGGTTAATTTTCTTTGTTGCAAACATATTGTAAACCTTTACAGCTAAAATTCCGCCGGCAATCGATATTGCAAATGCAATAAAACCACCCACAACAATGCCCAGTGTTTCGGTTTTCAGAAAAACGTCGGCTGTCATGGTTGCCCCAACGCTTATGCCCAGAAATATTGTTGCAGAGTTCATTATTGGCCCGGTAGCTGCATCGGCCAGGCGCGCTGTTGAAGTGCCGATTTCTTTAACCAGGTTGCCAAACAGCAACATCCCGAGAAGAGGTACCGACGAAGGCACAAATATTGCCACAACAGTACCGAGGGCAATTGGGAAAATAATCTTTACTGCTTTCAGGTTTTTAATCTGGTACTTTGCCGGGTATTTTTTGTCCATTTCCTTCATGTTAATCCTGAATTCTTTTTTTGTCATCAGTAAATTAGCCACAAAGGGGATAATAACCGGCACCAGTGCCATATACGAATAAGCTGCTATAGCTATCGGGCCAAGCATGTGCGGGGCAAGTTTAATAGTAGTATAAATTGCCGTAGGGCCATCGGCCCCGCCAATAATCCCCAGCGATGCGGCTTCTTTAAGGCTAAAGCCCAGCAAAACTGCAACAATTAAAACCGAGAAAATGCCAATTTGTGCTGCCGCGCCAAAAAATGCCAGCCGAAGGTTACGCAACATAGGGCCAAAATCGGTGAGGGCGCCTACCCCCATGAAAATTATAGGAGGCAAAAACCCGGTCTTTATCAGGGAATAATACAAGAAGTTCAATATACCGTATTCGTGGGCAATTTCAAAAAGGTTTTTATACCTGTCGTTGCCCAGTTCGATGTACTCAGCAGGCACAATTCCCATGCCTGCACCTGGAAAATTGGCCAGCAAAACACCAAATCCAATCGGTACAAGGAGCAATGGCTCGTATTTCTTTTTTATGCCAAGGTACAAGAGCACAAACGATATTGCCCACATTAAAACGGTTTTGTAGGTAATTGTCCCAAAAGCCGTCATTTCAAATAATTTCTGAAATATATCGTGCATGGTGTTACTGCAATTTAATTAACACATCGTCTTCCTCAACCGAATCGCCGTTATCGAAACATATTTCAACAATTTTGCCTGCCTTGTCGGAAGTAATTGCATTATAGGTTTTCATCGATTCGATATAGCCAATTAAATCGCCTTCTTTAATGGTATCGCCAATTTTTATGGCTGTTTCCGACGAGTCGCGGGTAAAGAAAAATTTACCTTCGAGCGGGGCGGTTACTTCTGCAACAGTATTGTTTTCTTTAGTTGCAGAGGGTTTTTCTGTAGTTGGGGCCAGCGTAGTTTGGGTAGCAGTAATAGTACTTTCGCCATAAGTAACTTTTACAACATATTTCTCGCCGTTTACATCGATATTGAGGGTTTTGGGCTCGAAATTTACCGAAACCTGCGAAGTGGCTTTTTCGACCGCATCTTTACACTTATTTTTAGCGGCTTCGCGCTTACTTTCGAGGTCGGCCTCAAAATCGGACTTAGCTTTGCCCGATTTATAAGCCCTGTATTGTTCGGGGTGCATGGCAAGTTCAAAAAGTTCTTCTTCGTCCTGGCCAAAATCCCATCCTTTATCTTTCATTTCATCGCGAAAAACATTCAGGTTATCGGGGTACAAATCCTGGGGGTTGCCAGTATAAAACTCTTTGCACTGCTCGTGTGCGAGCCTGGTAATCTCGGGCGAAAGTTCGCCGGGCAGTTTCCCCGACTTGCCAAGAATCATGTCCCATATATTGTCGGCAATCATCGACCAACGTTCGCCGCCTTTTTCGAGCTGAATAACATTCATCAGTGCCAGGTTCTTAACGTACTGGCTGAAAGGCGTAACAAGGGGCGGATAACCCAGCATCGGCCAAATATATTCAACCTCGTCGAAAAGCTTTATCAACAGTTCGTCTAGTGTAAGCAGGGCCTTTCCTTTCTTCTTCAGCCAGTTGTTAAGGCTCGAGAGGTTTGTCTCCAGGTCGGCCATCAGGCTGCCCATCATTCCGCCGGGCAAGCCCGAACCAATAAGCAAGGAGTTCATCAGACGGTTTTTCGGGCTGATATAATATCCCAGAAAATCATCGATAAATTCCTGGGTAAGCCTTCTGACTTCCATATATGCCTTCATGTTAATGTCGGGCACATTAAAACCCGCGTCTTTAAGCATACCTTGAACTGCAAGCACATCGGCATGGCCGGTACCCCACGACAGAGGCTCCATGGCAACATCGATATAATCGGCGCCGGCACGTGCCACTTCTAAAATAGATGCCATAGAAAAGCCGGGGCCCGAGTGCCCGTGGTATTCGATGGGTATATTCGGGTGCCTGTCTTTAATATTTTTTACAATTTTGCCCAAAAAAGCCGGGCGGCCAATGCCTGCCATGTCTTTTACACATATCTCGTCTGCCCCCATTTCAATTAAAGTGTCGGCCAACTGTGTAAAATATTCTACAGTATGAACCTTTGAAATGGTAAGGCTTAGCGCTGCCTGCGATATCATACCTCCTTCCTTGGCATATTTAATTGAACCTTCGAGGTTCCGGGGGTCGTTCAACCCACAAAACGAACGTGCTATATCGGTGCCCTGTTTCTTTTTTACCTTATACATTAACTTGCGCACATCGGCAGGCACGGGGGTCATTCGTATCCCGTTCAGTGCCCTTTCGAGCATGTGTGTTTGTATGCCAACATCGTTGAATGGCTGAGTCCATTTACGGTTTGCTACGTTCGGGTTTTCCCCAAACAACAGGTTTATCTGTTCAAACCCACCTCCATTGGTTTCAACACGGGCAAAGCATCCCATATCAATAATTGCAGGGGCTACCTTTAATAACTGATCGACCCTTGGCACGTATTTACCAGACGACTGCCACATATCGCGGTACAACAAACTAAATTTTATCTCTCTTGACATACTATATCGGTATTAAAATATGATTAAACTTTCTTTATCTGTGTTACTTTTCCCTTGCCCCCTGTAACAATATCAACAGCCGTAACAATAGCCGCAATTTTCCGTGAGGGTGCAATATGTGCATTTCCGGTTTGTTTTTTTTCTTCAGTATCGGGCCAGTACTTATTGGTTATGCGTATGAGCACATTGCCAATTACCACAACCAACCAAAGAATCAAAAACACTGTTACCATGCCTATAAGCATTATCCATACTGCATTGCCTAAACTTTGTTCCATTGTATTCTTTATATTAAATAAATTATTTTTTAGTCTGTTTTTTCAGAAAAGTGCAAACCAGACACTAAACCTCTGGTTATCAATCGGCAGGCGTACTTTTACTGAGGAAAATTAAAACCTGAAAAGGCTTAACAGCAAAGGCTAACTAAACTAATGGGGGCGACAGTCCGCCATCGAATATAAATATTCGGGCATAAGCGCCCACAGGAAAGAAGTCCTGTAATTTGGGAATGTATGGGGGATTGGAAAAAACAAAACCACAGGGGGCAATACCATCAAGGCCTTTATAAGGTTTTTCGCTTATACCCGATTTGGTATTAACTAAAGTACCTTCCCCACTTTCGGGGCAACAATATGAATAATTTTGAAAAGAAGTGCAGATAAGAGTGCCGGGAAGCTCTATATTTCCAAATTCCTGAATTGAAAAATGAAATGCAAGTAGAAATAATATATTTATCAAAAACAGCCCCACAAATCGATATATAAGAAATGCGAATTTATAATTTTAAAATGGAATAAAACAGAAAAAAAGACAGTATTCAAACAAAAAAAGATATTTTTGCGGCTTTCTCACAAAAATAGTATTAAATGCGCCTTTGTGAAAAGCTAAAAACCTTATACCCTTTAAATTCAACTACTTCTTCCTTCCCAAACATCCTGCGTAAATTCGATAATATAGTGCCTTCCGGATCCGAAACCTGTGCCCAGCCATCGATAAACAGCACTCTTTCGGCCCTGTTCAGGGTTTCGGGCTTTATCCCCTTAAAATCATAAACAGGGTATATATTGTTGCCATTTAGCCGCTGCCTTACATTTCCAAAGTCGTTAAACATTTCCATGTCATAATAATAAGAGAAATTCAGATCGAGCCATGGCGGGCATAATATAGCGACACTATTTTCGGCCATTATTCCCCTCACATAATCTGCAGTTTCTTTGGGTTGCCGGTTGTTCCCCTCTGCCAGATTGCTTGTTGCAGCCATTAACAATACGGCTAAGCCAGCAACAACCAGCCCGGTTCTTTTATTCCAAACTGAAATACGCGACATTAACAGGGAGAGCGATAAATAAAAACCCGGTAGTATATAAACCATGTATTTAGGAATAAACATAGGAACCTTAAACGAAATAAGGAACATAAATAAAAATGATGCAATAAACCATAGAAATATTAACCATTCGGGGCTTGAGATTTTTGTTTTCCGTTTAACGAAAAGAAATAAGGTAAAGCCAATTACTAATAGAAAAAACACTGCCGTAAGCGGTTGATTCGAAAATTCCACAAAACGGGAATAGGGCGCCTGGAAGTCGGGTTTTTCAACCCATGTGCCGCCTTTAGCAGACATAAAGCGCAAAATAATAAGTTTTGCATAAGGCAAATAGGCCAAAAAAATCGCACCAAGCAACACAAACAATGGCTTAAGAAGTTTTTGCCTAAATTGCCTGTTGCACAATATAAAAGCAAACTCAAAAAAAAGCAGTAAAAATGCATAGAAGTGCGAATAAGCAAGCAATATATTAACAACAACCCACCATGCAAGCGCTTTCTTGTCGGTTGGCTGGTTATATAACCTTAAAAGATAATATACAGAAACTGATGACAAAAAGATAAACATTGAATAAACCCTGACATCGTGGGAGTGGTAAGTTGCAATATTGGAAAAAGTATATAGCAGTGAAGCTGTTATTGCAACAAAGTTGTTAAAGAAACGGGTACCTGTACGGAAAATAAAAAGCACTGCCAAAGAAGCAAATAAGGATGGTAAAAACCTAACCGACCAAATACTGGTGCCGAAAATTTTTATCCAAAAATGCAATAAAATAAAAAATGCCGGTGGGTTGTTCTCATCTTTAAACAACCCTAACAGTTCGTTTAATTCTGCTTGTGCCCAGTAAATCGAGAAAGGCTCATCGATATCGATTTGGTTACTGCCAATAAACAGAACTTTAACAAAAAGGTTAAAAAGGAACAACAATCCTGCTATATAAGCGGGCTTAATATTCTGTAACAGGGATTTCATCAGGTGAATTTTTTCGTGTATTAAGTTTTACGTTAAAGCAAAAGTAAAAAATAAAGCAGAACCGGGGCACTAATCAAAAATATTCATCAGCTTATTCTTCCTTTTCATGGAAGCTCCATTTTTGATGTATTTGTACGATTGATAAATAAAAAACCTATATTTATGTTAATAAACTTAAATTGTTAATTTTAAAGCAAATGCACTTAAACAACACCATTGCAATTCCATCGCACGATTTAATGCACAATAACCAAAAAGTGTCTTTTGCTTTTCGAACAATGGAAGAAATACACGAGCGTAACGGGAATGTGCCAGACTCACCCCACCGGCACGATTACTATACTGTTTTATGGGCTAAAAATGTCTGTGGGCAGCATATTATAGATTACCAGGAATTCGCGATAATGCCAAATTATGTGTTTTTTGTGTCCCCGGGGCAAGTTCACCAGGTAATTACTTTTGGAAAACCCGAAGGGGTAGTAATAATGTTTACCTTCGAATTTCTTCAGCAAAACCACATAAGCACCGATTTTATTTCCGATCTGGGATTATTTTCCTGCACCTCAACCACCCCGCCCCTTCTACTAAACAAACAAGGCTCCCTTGCACTTTCTCAAATAGTTGAAACGATGCAGGAAGCTTTTAACGGACAAACCCAGTATAGAACGGAAGTTCTTGGGGCTTACCTGAAACTGTTCCTTATAGAATGCAACAAATATGCACCCGGGCCAGGTACCGACAATACCCAGTCGATTCAGGCAGGACGTTCTATTTTAAAGCGTTTCAGGCGATCGGTTGAAAAGAATTTCCGAAAGTGGCACAAAGTTTCGGATTATGCCGGCAGCCTGAACATTACATCGGATTACCTGAACAATGTAATAAAAACAGCTATTGGCAAAACAGCAAAAGACTTCATTCAGGAAAGAATTATACTGGAGGCAAAGCGGCTGGGAATACACACTAACTTAACAAACAAGGAAATTGCTTACCAGCTTGGCTTCGACGATCCCTCGCATTTCAGTAAGTTTTACAAAAACATCGACAAAAAAGCCTTCAGCGATTTCCGTACTATGCTTGAGAAAAACCCAGGGCAGTTTCCCTTGTAATTTTCTTATTTTTGTTTTTTTGTTTACCTTTAAAAAACCAGTTTTTTCGTTTTTTTTCGCACTTGTTAAATTGAATACGCGACAATGGAGAATTTTGATATTAAAGGTGACGAAACTACCCCAACCGTAAAATTCGATGCCACAACAGGGTTGCTTAAAATGAGCGGGGTTGCAATTCCCGAAGATGTGAGGACTTTTTTTGCCCCAATCAGAAAATGGGTGAACAATTACCTTGATTCTCCACAAGCCGCCACCGAATTAATACTGCATTTCGATTACCTTAATACAGCAGCCTCAAAAATGGTTTTTGAACTGTGCGACATTATCAGCGGGCTTCACGGGCGCGAAGACTGCAACGTGAAGATTACCTGGAAATATTTCAGGGGCGACAACGAAATGCGCGAACTGGGCGAAGAGGTGCTCGAACAATTTTATTGCTTCAAGGAAATACTGGCTGTTGACGAGCATCCTTTTTAATGCCTGATCTTTTAACCTATTTAATTAACTTCGTTGAGCCCTTCGGGGTTCATAAATTTCTTTTATTAACCTGACTCCGAACATACTATCGCCCGCGTTTTATTCTTTTCAGGAAAGCTTTTATTAACACAGTAGCCAATAGTGCCCACCCCAGATAAAAAGCCGCCCTGCCAATATAATCGCCATGCCTTGCATAAAATGTCAATCTGGAATTATAGTTGAGTTCATCAATAAGAGCCCCACGTTTCCACCAGGTAAGCTTCTGTAACATATCGCCCCTTTGGTTGAAAAACGATGAAATACCAGTGTTGGCAGAGCGGGCAATACCCCTTCGGGTTTCAATTGCACGTATAGCCGACAAGGAATTGTGTTGCCTGTGGCCCGGAGTATTTCGCCACCAGCCGTCGTTTGTCATTACAAACAGTAAACCTGCCCCCTTTTTTACATATTCAGTAACAAATTCGCCATATACCGATTCGTAGCAGATAATGGTGCCAATTTTTGCCGAATCGCCGGAAGCCGTGAACACCGAACGTTCTTTTTGGGTATTATGGCTTCGAAAGGTGCCCCCCAGCCTTAATGTTAAAGGTTTTAGAATTTTTAGCAGCCCGGGATAGGGCATTTTCTCAACCCCTATTACAAGTTTCGATTTGTGATAGATTTGAATGGAGTCGGAAGAATCGATTTGAATGGCAGAATTATAACTGTCGTAATAATGCCCATTACCGTATTCGCGCGCTGTTGCTGTTAATTTCTCGCCCGGGGCATACAATTGGTAGCACATAATGCCTGTAATATATTTTAATTGCGGGTATTGCTGTTGAAACTTACGAACCATTTGAATGTCTGGCACCTGTTCCATCTGGTGAAGCCATATATTGTTCATTATAGACGTTTCGGGGGCAACAACATAATCTACAGTTGAATCGACAAGACGCTCCGCTTCGTCAACCTGAATTTTCGACTGTTCCAGGGGCGGAATATCGTTAAACTTCAGATAGGGGTCGATATTGGGCTGTACAACAACTATTTTTCGCGGGTTGATTTCCTCCTTATAGGTAAAATATATGGCCAACGAAACTAAAACAGGCAGTACTATCAATGCCGAAGCCAATATGGCGTTTTTTCTGTGCAATTGCGCATGGCCGCTTACGGGGAAAAATGTCCGGAAAATTAAAACATTGGATGCCAGCACCCACAGCGACCCCCCAAAAACCCCGGTAAACTCGTACCACTGTATAAGCCTGTGGTTATATGCAAACCCGTTGCCTAGTGTAAGCCATGGCCACGATATTTCTCCGTGTGTATAGCAAAACTCAAATGCAAGCCAAAAAACGATAAACGCAATCAGCCCTATCCTTCGCCCCCACATTTGCCAGGCCTTAAAAGCAAGCCATACGGCTGTTGCCATAAATAACGACGACACAAAAACTGCGGTAAGCAAACCAAAAAACGATGCAAAATTTATCCACCAGGTAGCACCAAAATTCCAAAACAAAAAACCGGCAAAAGACAAGCCAAATAACTTTCGGCCTCCGCTTTTTAGGGCTACTAACCTTTCCATAACAATCAATAAGGGTATAAATGCAAACAACATGGTAAGCCCGGTGCCCCACTCGTACCAACCCGGAATTAACAATAAACCTGTAAGCCCGGTCAGAACCCTGTTACGTGAAAAAAAATCTCTCATCGGATATTCAGTTTGAAATTTTAAGCGCGTAAAACTATAATGTTATACCGACATTTTTATAATAAAAGCCAATTTGTTTTTTAAATCAGTAACAATAGGCAATGCTTCAACACTTTATTGTGTTTGCACTTTGTTTTAAAAAACGCCGGTAACAGATAATTTTCGTATTTTTGCCGGCTCCGATAAATTTAAAACTGATATGAACAATCCATTAATAGGCCTTTTTAATACACCTTACCAATCGTTTCCTTTCGACAAAATAATTCCCGGGCACATTCAGCCTGCCTTTGAACAAGAATTTGTTTCGGCCCGAAGTGCAATTGAAAGTATCGTTGCAAACCCCGAAGAACCTGGTTTTTACAATACCATTGCAGCACTTGAGCGTGCAGGCTACCGGCTCGGAAGGTTGTCGGCTTTGCTGTTTAACCTGAACGTTGCCGAAACAAACCCCGAAATACAGGCTGCTGCACGAGAAATATCGCCCCTGCTTTCGGACTTCCATAACGATATTGTGCTGAACAAAGATTTGTTTGCACGTATAAAAAAGGTTTATGGCACAGCCGATAAAAACATGCTTTCGGTTGAAGAGAAACGGCTGCTCGAAAAAACTTATACCGATTTTGTGCGCAACGGGGCAAATTTGTCCGACACCGATAAAGCCATTTACAGGGAAGTAACCAAAGAACTTGCAACGCTTTCGGTCGATTTCGACGAGAATGTGCTTGCAGAAACCAATAACTACCTTCTGCATATTACCAACAAGAACGATTTGGAAGGCTTGCCCGACGACATGCGCACTGCTGCTGAAGATGAAGCCAAATCGCGTGGGCTCGAAGGATGGGCTTTCACCTTGCAGTTCCCGAGTTTTGGACCCTTTATGAAATATGCTGACAACCGAGCCCTTCGCAAAGAAATATACTTTGCCTATAACACCCGATGCTTAAAAAATAAAAACAGTAATATTGAAATAATAAAACGTATTGCCAGCCTACGTAGTAAAAAAGCTTCTATCCTGGGCTATAAAACCTATGCCGATTTCGTTTTGGGCAACCGAATGGCCGAATCGGTAGAAAATGTCGGAACATTTCTCAATGGGCTGCTCAATGCGGCCATGCCCTTTGCGAAAAAAGAATATGAGGAACTGCTGGAATTTGCCAACAAAAACGGACTGCAAGGAACTCTGGAGACCTGGGACTGGGCATACTATTCAGAAAAACTGAGGAAAGAAAAATTCGATATCGACGATGAAATGACCCGCCCCTACTTTCAACTCGAAAAAGTTGAAGAAGGTGTTTTTCAACTGGCAGGCACACTTTTTGAACTCAGCTTTAAGGAGTCGAAAAATATTCCCGTTTACCATAGCGATGTAAAAGTGTTTGAAGTTTTCGACAACGATAACACTTTCCTGTCGTTGCTCTACATGGACTACTTTCCGCGCAAAGGAAAGAAAGGTGGCGCCTGGATGACCGAATACCAACAACAACACAAAACAGCTGCTGGTGAAAATATCAGGCCGCATGTTTCACTGGTGTTCAACTTTTCGAAACCTGTCGGCAAAAAACCTTCGCTGCTAACATTTACCGAAGTTACTACAATGTTGCACGAATTTGGCCATGCCCTGCACGGTATGCTCAGCAACTGCACTTTCGAAGAACTTGCCGGCACCAATGTTTACCGCGATTTTGTTGAGCTCCCCTCGCAATTGCTCGAAAACTGGGCCGAACAAAAAGATTGGCTCGATAAGGTAGCTTTACATTATAAATCGGGCGAAAAAATTCCCGAAAATTTGGTAAACAAAATAATTGAATCGAGAAATTTCAACTCAGGCTATTTCTTCGTAAGGCAGCTTGCTTTTGGAATACTCGACATGAAGTGGCATACCCTTAATGAAAATGCCCCTGTTGATATTTTTGATTTTGAAACCAAAGCTACAGCCCCGGCACAGGTCTTGCCCCGGGTAACCAATACTGCCCTCAGCCCATCGTTTAGCCATATCTTCTCCGGCGGCTATGCCGCAGGCTATTACAGCTATAAATGGGCCGAAGTGCTCGATGCCGATGCCTTCGCCTTCTTTAAGGAAAAAGGGATATTTAACAAAGAGGCGGCCTCTAAATTCAGAGATTGCATACTATCGAAAGGCGGCACCGAACACCCTATGGAACTTTATGTGCGTTTCAGGGGGCAAAAGCCATCGCACGAACACCTGCTTAAAAGAAGCGGGTTGAAATAAGCAGATGGTTACAAATTTTGGCTGTAGGCCTTGAATTTGTAGTTCTGAATATAATTTTTTGAAACAGGTTAATTAATAATGTTAATGAACCCCTTAACCTTCAACGAATTTAATTAAACAAGTTAAATGTGTAATCCAATAGAAACGGGGCAATAAATGATAAATCTCAAAAAAAAACTAAGCAAACTATTTATTGTTTTTACATTGTTCGTTTTGCTGGCAGCCACAAATTTATTTGCCTTCCGGAATACCCTTACCAGGAAACTTGTCAATCAAAAAACAGCAACATATAACAGAAGCCATACAACAAGTATTGCTATCAACAATATTCATTTTACAGGCATCAGAACACTAAAAACAGGCTCCGTTACATTGTTATCGGCAAATAACGACACACTGATAAATGCTTCCGGCATATCTTTAAAAATCAGCTTAGCTAAAACCCTGATGGGGAAAATTGGCATACGACAGCTCGATATTAATGATCTGCTGGTTAATATAGATAAAAAGTTGCTGACTGGCAGACAAGCAAATATTCTACCTGAAGATGCTAGTGCCCAGTCAGGTACACCAAATCCGGTAAACCTTCGAAAGAAATCAACTGCCGCTATTAAACAATTGTTTCGTACAATTCCTTTAAAGACCGGAATTAAAAATGCACATTTCATTTTTCGTACCGTCAGCGTTCCGGTTATGGCAACTGTGCACAGGTTTGAACTGATACGCGGACGGTTTCGCTCCAATGCAATAATAACAGGCAATGGCAAGGCACAGGAAATACGATTCGAAGGGGAGCTAAGCAAAACAAACCATAGGCTTGATATGAACCTGTACACAAAAAACGACAGCAGTTTTATTGTTTCGCCTTTGGCTGGTTTAGCCGGCTGCCATTTCTCATACAAGCATGCACGGTTGAGCATAGAAGAAAAGCCGCATGCACCGGATTATTCTACTATTGAGGCTACATATTCGGTTATTTTTCCCACAATATTGCACCAGTCAATTTCCGATGAACTACTTACATTCCCCTCATTCTCTGCAAAATTGTTGTTTCATTTACATGAACAGTATATTGAAATCGACAGCATTTCAAAAATAAACATTGGCAAACTAATTGCCCATCCTTATGTACGCTACTCGAAAGTGCCTGTACATTGCCTCGAGGCCTCGTGTTTTTTTCCCGGCTTTACGCCGGAAATGTTTTTTGAATCGCTCCCGAAAAGTTTGTTTATGCTGGCACAAAACATCGAAGCCACCGGGAACCTCTCGTACAAAGCGGGTGTTAAAATTGATTTTACTTTGCCCGACTCGTTAAAAATAGAATCGAAGTTAACAACCGATAATTTTAAAATTTCACGTTTCGATGAAGCCTTATTAAAAATGAACACATCGTTTGTCCATACCGTGTATGAAAAAGGAAAGACCGTGCGGCAAATTATTGTGGGAGAAGAAAACCCCGATTTCGTGCACCTGCATAATATTCCGGCACTACTGCAAACCGCTGTGTTGTATGCCGAAGACGATGCTTTCTTTTACAGCAGGGGCTTTTCGGTAAATGCCATGCAAAGGGCATTGGCTCAAAATATTAAAGAAAGAAGGTTTGCCAGGGGTGGCAGCACAATTAGTATGCAATTGGTAAAAAATGTTTACCTCTCGCGCGATAAAACTATAGCCAGAAAACTCGAAGAGCTAATTATGGTCTGGCTTATTGAGTCGAACCGGCTGGTGACTAAGCAACGAATGTTCGAGGTGTACCTGAATATTATTGAATGGGGGCCGGGGGTTTATGGCGCATCCGAAGCTGCCCGTTTTTATTTTTCCAAAGATGTATCGAAGCTCAATGCTGCGGAGTCTATTTTTCTGGCCAGCGTCATACCCAGTCCGAAAAAGTTTTATTACCGGTTCGACAAAGAAGGGAAAATGGCGCCATTCGAGAGGGAATATTTTTATTCTATGTCGGAACGCCTTGCCAAATTGGGGCACCTGCCCACAGCCAATGCCGACTCGCTTATTGCGTTGTTACAAATTAGCGGACCAGCAGAAAACTACTTTCGAAACTCATCAGCCATAAACTATACAACCGAATACCCCAAAAGTTTATTCGAAGAATAGCTGTTTGCCCGAGTTTATCGAAATTAAAAAAACCAGGCCTTTCGGTTTTTCCGGAATGCCTGGTTTGTATCAGATTACCTTAATGTTTTTCTCTTTCAGCATTGAAAGGCCAATTTCGCCCAGTTTGTATTTCTGTATTTTTCCTGAGGCAGTCATCGGGTAAGTATCAACAAAGAAAACGTATTTCGGTATTTTGAACTTCGATATTCTCCCCCGGCAATAATCAATTACATCTTCTTCGGTTAGTGTGGCATAGGGGTGCTTAACTATAAAAGCCCCAACCTGTTCGCCATATTTTTCCGAAGGCACACCGGCAACCTGTACATCTTTTATTGCTGGCATCGAGTAAAGGAATTCCTCAATTTCGCGGGGATAAATATTCTCGCCGCCTCTTATAATCATGTCTTTAATACGGCCTGTGATTTTGAAATACCCTTCTTTGGTTTTTACCCCAAGGTCGCCAGAATGCAGCCAGCCATCGGTATCAATGACCTCATTGGTAGCAGCAGGGTTTTTGTAGTAACCTTTCATAATACTGTAACCACGACAGCAAACCTCGCCCTGTTGCTCGGGTTCACATTCCGCGCCGGTTTCGGGGTTAACTATTTTAACTTCGATATACGGAAGTTCTTTGCCTACAGTCGATACCTTCGCTTCAATGGGGTCGTCGGTGCGGGTTTGTGTCATTACCGGCGAGCTTTCGGTAAGCCCGTAAGCAATGGTTACCTCGCCCATGTGCATTTTATCGATAACCTTGCGCATTACATCAATCGGGCAAGGCGAGCCTGCCATAATTCCGGTGCGTAACGAGCGTAAATCGAACATATCGAACATAGGGTGGTTTAGCTCTGCAATAAACATGGTTGGTACGCCATAGAGGGCCGTTGCTTTTTCTTTTTGTACCGATGCCAGCACCATTAGCGGATCGAAGGTTTCAAGCATTACAGCAGTGGCCCCGTGTGTAAGCACGGCCATTATTCCTAAAACAATGCCAAAGCAATGGAACAAGGGAACCGGCAAGCAAACCTTTTCGTTGTCGGTAAATTTCTGGCACTCCCCAATCCAGAAACCATTGTTTATTATATTGTGATGGGTAAGCATTACCCCTTTCGGAAAGCCTGTTGTTCCCGATGTATATTGCATATTAATAACTTCTTGGCAATTCAGGCTTTGTTTGGCACGGCTAAGTTCGTCATCGTCGATATGCCCGCCCAACAGAATGAGTTCCTGCGTATTGTACATGCCCCTATGTTTCTCGGGCCCTATGAAAACAACATTTTTCAGGCAGGGAAACCTCGACGAAACCAGGTGCCCCCGTTGATGTGCCTTTAACTCGGGCACCAGTTCGTAAACCATGCCCACATAATCGCTATCGCGGTACCCACCGATAATGCACAGGGTGTGCAAGTCGGCGTTGTCAATAAGATATTCGAGCTCGTGGGTTTTATAATTGGTGTTTACGGTAACCAGTATAGCGCCAATTTTGGCCGTTGCAAAAGCAAAAGTAAGCCAGTCGGGCACATTGGTTGCCCAAACGCCTACATGATCGCCTTTTTTTACCCCGATAGACAGAAGCCCCTTTGCCAGTTTATTAACCCTTGTGTCGAAGGCAGAATAAGTAAAATGCAGGTTGCGGTCGGAATACACAATAAAATCCTTATCGGGCCATCGGCTGGCGTTCCACTCTAGTATTTCGCCCAGTGTTTTTTCAATTAATTGCATAGTAGTACCCTTATTTAAAGTGGAACGTAAACAACTGCCAGTATGCGTGCATTTTTGTTGCCGGCAGCATGAACATGGTGAGGCACAATCGAATCGTAGTAAATGCTGTCGCCGGCAGTAAGGTGTTTCTTTTCTTTACCGTAAACAATTTCCAGTTCACCTTCCAGCACATAAATAAATTCTTCGCCTTCGTGTGTCGAAAGTATATATTCATCGGCATTGGCCTTTATTTCTATAATGAAGGGCTCCATGTGCCGCCCTGCTTTTTCTGCTGCAAGAGGGAAATATTGCATGGCTGAGCGTTCTGTGGCCATGTTGTTCGAAAAGCTTATGCCCTGAGCCGACTGATCTTTTAGGTGCAGTGCCGGCCCCAGGTTCTCGTTATCGTCCATAAAGGTGCCCAGCCGCACGCCCAACGCACGCGATATACGTATCAGCGGCGCAAGCGAAGGTATTATTTCGTTGCTTTCAATTTTTGCAATCTGATCGACATTCAGAGACGATCTCTCCGACAATTCTTCAATACTAATTTTAAGGTTTTCGCGAATCTGTCTGACCTTGTTTCCAATTTGTTTGTTCATATTTTTAATCATTTACCGGGCATTTGGCACACCCTTACAATAACACGTTAAATATATAATTATTATCAGTATTTGAAAAAGCACCAGGTTAATTTTTTAAAACACAACCAACGAACGGTTTCAAATAAGCCTTAAAATTCGGGCAGTAAAAAAACTGCTCTGTTTCATCAAAATAAAATATACTTATATTAAAATATTTTACTTTTTTCGTATATTTATATGTTTTTAGTTTTAATAAATGAAAAATGTAAGTGAGAATAAGAAATACCTGGCCATTTTGGAGTCGGCGCGCGAACTATTCTGGAAATACGGGTTTAAAAGAGTTTCTATTGAAGAGATTTGTACAAAGGCCAATGCCAGCAAAATGACTTTTTATAAATATTTTCCCAATAAAATTGAACTTGCCAAGGCTATATTCAACAATGTGGTTGAAAATGGCGAAAAAAAGTTCCGTGGGATAATTGAAAGTAACGATACTGCGGCGGGCAAAACACAAAAAATTTTATTGCTTAAACTTGAAAGCACCAACGATATCAGCCCTGAATTCCTGCAAGACTTCTATACCGGCACCGTACCGGAATTAAAAGAGTACGTTGCACAACGCACATTTGAGGCCTGGCAAATATTAAAAACCGATTATAAAAAGGCACAGGAAAAAGGGGTAATACGCAAAGACCTTAATATTGAACTGCTTCTAAAAGTGCAAAACAAGCTTGTAGAACTTCTCGACGACGAAAGCCTTGTCGGCCTGTTCCCATCCAGGCAGGATTTAATTATGGAATTCGCTAATTTAATGGTTTATGGTATGATGCCCCATTGATTATGCAAACCAACTTTCGCATATTAACAGGTATTCTTACTGCCCTGGCTTTCTGTCAGCTTCGTGCCGGGGACACCATTACATTTAAGGGGCTGCTTACAGCTTACACCCACCTGAACAGTGAAAATAAATTGCATCTTTGGGGCGGCATACGCTTTATTCCACAAATCAATTACGAACATAAGCTTACAACAAATAGCCTTATCGATATTGAAGCCTCAGCAAACATTTTAGGGAATGCAGGCTCACTGCCTTTTGACACTTTGTCGCTAGACGGGAACGTTAAACCCTATCGTTTGTGGGCAAGATATTCTTCTGCCCAGTTTGAATTTCGCGCCGGGCTGCAGAAAATAAATTTTGGATCTGCAACAATGCTCAGACCGCTAATGTGGTTCGACCAGATGGACCCGCGAGATCCGCTCCGTCTGACCGATGGTGTATGGGGGGCACTAGCAAGGTATTACTTTTTAAATAATGCCAACATCTGGCTATGGGGCCTATATGGCAATAACCAGCTAAAAGGGTGGGAGCCTCTAAAAACCCGAAAAAACAGCCCGGAATTTGGCGGCAGGTTCCAACACCCCCTTCCGGCAGGCGAGGCCGCAGTTACGTACCATCACCGTACAGCCATTTACAGAATGCCCGCCGATACGAACTTTCGGCAAGCCTATTCACCCGAAAACAGAATAGGTTTCGACTTCAAACTCGATATTGTTGTTGGCTGCTGGCTGGAGGCTACATGGTCGAATGTTTCTAAAAAAGCAGGCATTTACACGAACCAGCATATTCTTAACGCAGGTGCCGATTATACTTTCGGATGTGGCAACGGCCTGAATATTGTTTTCGAACAATTGCTTTTTTCGTTTAGCGAAAAACCTTTTTCCTTCGAAAGTACTGGAACTTTTTCCCTCTTAAACCTGGGGTACCCCCTTGGGATTTTCGACAACATAAACGCAATTGTTTATTTCGACTGGAAAAGCCATAAAACCTACAATTTTATTAACTGGCAACATCAGTTTAAAAGTAAAACTCTCTACCTTATGGGGTATTTTAACCCTAAAGAGTATTACTTACCGGCCCAAAGCGACAATGGCGTTTTATATGCCGGAACCGGAATACAGGCAATGCTTGTCATTAATTATTAACTTAACAAACCCATGTATAGGCCGGTTTCAATTCTGGGTAAAAAACTGTATATTAAAAAACATTAACAGGTTTATATAACTTAAAAGTTTTGCAATGGAAAACATTCCGGTGATAAAAACAGAAAGATTAACAAAGATTTTTCCGATGGGAAAAGGCGAGTTTTCTGCACTTAAAGGTATCGACCTTAAACTTGGAACAGGGGAGTTTGCCGGCTTAATAGGGCCAAGCGGTTCAGGAAAAACCACCCTGCTAAATATCTTAGGATCGCTCGATTCGCCCTCCGATGGCAAAGCCCTTGTATTGGGCCAATCGATCGGGAAACTTACCGCCAAAGAAGCAGCTAAGCTCCGCAAAGAAAAAATAGGATTTATTTTTCAGAGCTACAACCTATTGCAGGTACATACGGTTTACGAAAATGTTGAGTTCCCTTTATTGCTGCTAAACTACTCTGCTAATGAACGCAAAAAATTGGTGATGGGAGCTCTTGAATGGGTAGGGCTTACTGATAAAATAAAACAAAAGCCCCCACAACTTTCAGGTGGCGAATGCCAAAGGGTTGCAATTGCCCGCGCAATGGTAAAAACGCCTTCCATTGTGCTTGCCGACGAGCCAACTGCAAACCTCGATGCCGTAAATTCGCATAATATTTTACAAACCATGGCCAGGATGAACGAAGAGCTAAAAACAACTTTCCTTTTTGCCACCCACGATGATAAGGTTATCGGTTACCTGAAAAGAAAAATTTACCTGAAAGACGGGATGATAGATAAAGATGTAACAAATTAGTAAAACAAAAACCTTTGCGCCTCTGCGCCTCTGTGGTGGAAGAAATTTTAAACCGCTATGACGCCAAGACGCGAAGAAAAAACCTAATACAATGAAACTGGCATTTAAACTGGCATTTAAAAACCTTATTGGTGCCGGGCTGCGCACCTGGCTCAATGTTATTGTATTGTCGTTCTCGTTTGTCATTATCATTGCCGCCAAGGGAATATTAGTTGGCTGGGACCGACAGGCAAAAAACGACATGGCCGACTGGGAGATTGGTGGCGGGCAATACTGGCACAGAAACTACGACCCGTACGATGCATTTAGCCTGTCTGATGCACACGCACCCGTTCCGCCCGAATTTAAAGAAGAAATTGCCAACGGAAATATGGTACCCGTGCTTATTACACAGGGAACAATTTACCCCGGGGGAAGGATGCAGCCCGTATTAATAAAGGGAATCCATCCGAAGCAAAACCTATTGAAACTGCCCACGCAAAACCTTGATACAACAGTGGGTGCCATTCCGGCAATTATAGGGGCCAACATGGCCCGTGCCAATAAACTTCAAACAGGCGATTACCTAACTATTCGCTGGCGCGATGCAAACGGTACCTTCGATGCTGCGGAAATTTGCATAACACAAATATTTACCACCAATGTTCCAACTGTTGATCTGGCACAGGTTTGGATACCAATTGAAAACTTACAATCGATGGCAATGCTGCCAAACGAAGCTACTGTTTTCACCTTTCGCGATGGAAATTTAATAAGAAGGGGCGACACGGGAGAGTGGAAACTTATGACCTTCGAAACCCTGGTAAGCGAGGTTGAAGAAATGATAAAAACAAAATCGGCAGGCCAGGCCATTTTTTACTCCATACTGCTTATTCTCGCACTTCTGGCAATTTTCGACACACAGGTGTTATCAATTTTCCGTCGGCAAAAAGAGATAGGCACATACGTAGCCTTGGGTTACACCCGTGGACAGGTAGTGGGGCTGTTTACCATCGAAGGCGCCATGAATGCAATTCTGGCTGCAGTTGTGGGTGCTATTTATGGCATTCCGTTTCTAATGTGGTTTGCGAAAAAAGGCATTTCGCTGGGAGTGTCATCGGCCGAATATGGTTTTGCTATTGCCGAAACCATGTACCCTGTTTACAGTGGATCGCTGATTGTTGGCACAACCATTCTGGTACTTATGGCAACAACAATTGTAAGCTACTGGCCATCAAGAAAAATAGCAAAAATGAACCCAACAGAAGCATTAAGGGGGAAAATACAATGATACGATTTTTACTAAAAGGTCTGATAAGGGACAAAAGCCGGAGCCTGCTGCCCTTAATTGTTGTTGCTATTGGGGTTACCCTTGTAGTATTTGCCCGCGGGTATATCAATGGCATAATGGTAGATATGATTGAACAAACCGCCCGCTTCAATACCGGACACGTAAAAGTAACAACTAAGGCTTATGCCGACAATATAAACCAGGCACCAAACGACCTGGCCATTTTGGATGCCAGCAACCTTATACTGAAACTTGAAGATACTTTTCCGGATATTGACTGGGCTTGCCGTATTAAATTCGGGGGGTTAATAGATGTTCCCGATGAACAAGGCGAAACCAAAAGCCAGGGACCGGCCATGGGCATCGGCCTTGATTTATTTTCAACAGGCTCTAAAGAGGCTCTGAGGCTGAACCTGGCAAAATCGCTTGTCAGGGGCAATCTTCCGACAAAAGAGGGAGAAATTCTGCTTAGCGAAGATTTTTCGCAAAAACTTGGTGTAAATTCAGGCGACATGGTTACCCTTATTGGCTCTACAATGGGTGGAAGCATGGCTTTTTACAATTTTAGTGTAGCCGGAACTGTGCGTTTTGGAAATACCGGACTCGACAGGGGAACAGTTATTGCAGACATAAGAGATATACAACTTGCCCTTGATATGACCGATGCCGTCGGCGAAATTATTGGCTTCTTCCCTGGTGGTTACTATAATGATGAACTGGCAGAAATTGTAATGGCAAAGTCTGAAAAACTATTTGTAGGGGAGACAGGTGAGTATAGTCCTGTTATGCTTCGCCTAAGGGATCAGGAAGGCTTATCGCTATATGTCGATTTAACTAAAAGTATGGGCACCATAATTACTTTTATTTTCATGCTTGCCATGTCGCTGGTTTTATGGAATGCAGGGCTGCTCGGCGGATTGCGCCGCTATGGCGAAATTGGGGTGCGCATTGCTATTGGGGAAGAAAAAGGCCATGTTTACCGCTCAATGGTGCTTGAATCGGTAATGGTAGGCGTTGCCGGAACAATTATTGGCACTTCTACAGGCCTGTTTTTGTCGTGGTTAATGCAAACTTACGGGCTCGATATAAGCGAATTTACAAAAAATGCCACAACCGGAATTATGATGCCTAACCTTGTACGCTCCAGGATAACCCCGCCAGATTTCTATATAGGCTTTATTCCCGGGGTGGTTTCTACTGTAATTGGCACAATGCTTTCGGGTATTGGTATATATAAAAGGAAAACGGCACAATTGTTTAAAGAACTCGAAGCCTGAGGAGGAAACTAATTGCACCCCTGCGGTGGAAGAAATTTTAAACCGCTATGTAAACAACTTTTAAAAACTTACACCATGAAACGGATTGTTTATTCATTATTGGCCATAATCAGCTTTCTGGACCTCAATGCCCAAAATGCCGATGAAATACTAAAAAAAGTTGACCAAAACATGTCGTCGGAGAACCGTGTATTCGAATCCACCATGACAATCAACGGCAAAAGGGGGAGCCGTACCATTACATCGAAGTCTTATTCCATTGGCGACAAGAAAGCATTTACCGAGTATTTGTCGCCAGCGCGCGAACAAGGCACCAAAATGCTGAAACTCGAAAACCAGCTATGGATTTATTCCCCTTCAACCGATCGGACCATTCAAATATCGGGGCACATGTTGCGACAATCGGTAATGGGTTCCGATCTTTCTTACGAAGACATGATGGACGACCGCAAACTTACCGATTTATATTCCGCCACTGTAAACGGAAGCGAGAATATCGATGGCAGAAATACCTGGGTATTGGAACTAAATGCCAAGGTTACCGATGTAGCGTATGCCAAGCGTAAAATTTGGATCGACAATGAACGATATGTGCCATTGCGTGAGGAACTCTTTGCGAAAAGCGGCCAGTTGTTAAAACAATCAGCTATGGGCAATATAATAAAAATCGACGGAAGGTGGTTCCCGACAAGCATTGTTTATAAAGATATGCTCAAACAGGGCGATGGTACCGAATTTAAAATTACCAGCATAAAATTCAACCAGGTGATACCAGAATATATTTTCACCAAAGCTGCACTCAAGAAATAAATCTTTCGCCCCTGAGGAAATGAAGCGTTTGTGACTTAAGATCGGGAAAGGAAATAAATCCCTGAAAATCTTAGTCGTTAAGAGACGAAAAGTTGTAGAAAAAATCAAGTTTTTAATCTTTTACCAACAACTGAAATAACCAATAAATCAAGACAAAACAGAACCGATTTGCATTGTAGATTTGTTATGTTTACTGCGCAAACGTTTGCTTTTTTATAAACTTTTATTATATTTAAAGGCTCCAAAACCTGAAATTTTAATAAGTTCAAGGTGAATTGGATAAATGAATAACCCTCGGTAAGGTTCACTAATAGAATTTTTACACAGGCAAGATGTTGGGGCAGAAAATCTTTTCTGTATTGCCCCTTTTATGCGCCGGTAACCAAAAGGCACTGATTAACCGGCTACGATACGCCACTAATTTTGCAACTAAATACTTTTGTTTAGTCTAACTATATTTATTTACCTAACTTTTTAAACTATGAAAAGATTATTACTGAATCTGTGGCCGATGCCATTGTGGCTGTTGGCTTTTGGCTTGTCAACCGGAAACCTCTCTGCACAATGTTATGTTAGCATTGGTTATCAACCCTCGTGGGTGGGCTCGGCTGCATCTATCGATTATTCGAAATGGACCCACATTAATTATGCCTTTGCCATACCAAACACCAATGGCACTATTGGCTCCATTGAAAACGCGCCCTTACTTATAGACTTGGTCAGCAGGGCACATGCAAACAACACTAAAGTGCTGCTTTCGGTGGGCGGCTGGTTGAGCTCATCGCCCAACAACACCCCTTTTGAGTCGATTGCAAACAGTTCCGCAGCAATTAACACTTTTGTGGAAGCCTGTGCAGCACTGGTAAACCAGTATAACCTTGATGGAATAGACATTGACTGGGAATACCCTACATCTCAAACAAAATGGAACAATTTAATGGTACCCCTGGGAAACCGCATACATGGCATGAACAAGCTTTTAACTGCTGCGGTTGCAGGCGGGGCATATAGTGGCGATAATTTCGGGAATCTCTCGATGCTTGATTTGGTAAATATTATGGCATACGATTGCAATTGTCCGACAAATGCTCCCTATTCGTATGCAGTAAGCGGACTGGAATACTGGGCCGGGCGCGGGGTGCCAAAAGAAAAACGAATTCTTGGGTTGCCGTTTTATTCTTCCGACAACTACACCAGCCTGCATGTGCAGAAAACAAACCTGGCAAAAGCCAACGGCGGAGGTATTATGGTTTGGGACATAGCCACGCAATATGGCGATATAACCTCTATTGTAAACACCCTTGGCACTTTGTGCAAAGGAACATCAAACTGCACAACCATTAACCTTCCGGCAACCTTGCAGGCCGAAAACTATTGCTCTATGAGCGGAATTCAAACCGAAACAACATCTGACGCTGGCGGCGGGTTAAATGTTGGTTGGATAGATGCTAATGATTGGATTGCTTACCGGGTGAATGTTCCATCTACCGGAACCTATACAGTACAATACCGTGTTGCCAGCCAAAACGGCGGAGGAAGTATCCGTATTGAAAAACTTGGGGGAGGCACAACTTATGGTTCTATCTCTGTACCATCAACCGGCGGTTGGCAAACATGGACTACCATAAGCCATAATGTAACCCTTACAGCGGGCGTACAGGATATTGCCATTACTGCCCCGGCAGGTGGCTATAACATTAACTGGTTTAGCATAAGCGGTGGTACAGTGCCGTTTAACCTCACGGTACAGGCTGAAAGCTACAACATGATGTCGGGCATACAAACCGAAACAACAAGCGATGCAGGTGGCGGGCTGAATGTTGGCTGGATTGACGCCAACGACTGGATGCTCTATAACAATATAAATATTCCTTCGAATGGCACATACACTTTACAGTACAGGGTGGCAAGCCAAAATGGCGGAGGAAGCCTTCAGTTCGAAAGGGGTGGTGGTTCACCGGTATTTGGCAGCATAAATGTACCTTCAACCGGCGGTTGGCAAACATGGACAACCATAAGCCACACCGTAAGCCTCACTGCAGGCAACCAAAGCTTTGGAATTAAAGCCCTCGGCGGCGGCTGGAACTTAAACTGGTTTGCCATTACTAATTCTGCGCCTAAATCGTCCATCGATGCTTCGTTAGAAAACTCTGAAGGCTACTCAATAGACATCTATCCGACAAAAGTAAACGATGTGTTAATAATTGATAACTACCTCAACGGTCATTCAACATACAGAATTTTCAACTCATCTGGTAATTGTATCGCCCAGAATATTCTCGACGAAGGAACAAATACAATAGATGTTTCTTCGTTCGAACCGGGGTTTTATTTAATACAAATAGTAAACGGGGCATTTATTAAAAACGAAAAAATCATTAAATAACCCCTTAAACCGGGTTAATACTTAAGATTTAAGAGCCCCTAAGTTCTCAGTGAAGATTATAAATCGCGCTAATTAAACCGTCAGGCAGGAATGAAAAACCATGCCTGACGGTTTATCTTTTGAAGTATGGGCAAAGCCTCTATGATAATTATTAAAAGACGGGGCAGAAAAACACTATGTTTTCAACACCCACTAAACCTCTAAACAGCAATCTGTTAGGCAATTCTGTTTAAGAACAGGCAAAACAAACCTTAATAAAAAAGCCTTAATATTAATGCCAGCACTTGGGAATCAAGGATAATTGATTAATTTTATTTCTGAATAAATAATTTAATACCTTAATTATGAATAAATCGGAACTAATTTCTGCTATGGCAGCAGAAAACGGCCTTACAAAAGTTGACAACGAAAAAGCACTTAATGCTTTTGTTGATTCTGTAAAAGAACAATTAAAAAAAGGTGACAAGATTACCCTTATCGGATTCGGTACATTCTCGGTACTTGATCGCAAAGCACGTACAGGAAGGAACCCACAAACAGGAAAAGAAATTAAAATAGCCGCAAAAAAAGTTGCTAAATTTAAACCAGGCGCAGATTTATCTTTATAAGCCTTAATAATTATCGAATATAAAGCTGTCGGTTTCGACAGCTTTTTTTCTATACAATGAAAACGCTTAGGGCCAAAATAAAAAAAACCTCGGAACACTATAAAAATGGCATCAACCTAAAGGGGAAAACTGTCTGGCTTGAAATAACAGGATTTAACCCCAGGGGAGAAAATAACTTTAGAGTAAAAGCAATAAAAAGCATTAAAAATGGCTTTGCAGAATACAAAGAGTTATGGGTAAGCCCCAACGATATTACCTTAAAACATATCGACGACGGGCAGTTAAAACTTGAACTTTTCTCTCCCCAGGAAAAAAAAGCTATTCAGTACCACCCTCGATATTTTAACAAACGCAGGTTTGAAGTTATAACAGAAAACGAGAAATTATACTTCAATGCCCCCGATCATGAAACACTTCTAAAAATACTGAAACAATACGGGCTCGACCATTGCGAGATTACCCAGGTGCGCCGGCTTTCGAAGAACGATTTAACCGAAACATAAAAGAATACCAAACCATCAATAGTGATAGGTGTATAATAATGTTCCCTGAATCCTTCATTATTTTTTGTCCAGGTATCATATTGTTAATCAATATTATTTTTCGGGCAGAAAACATTTTATAATTTACTTCCTGATAAACTGCCAGGTATTTTTTTCAATAAAATGCCCGGCCCTTTAATTATTGCTTAACCCCATAATTTGCTTCAATTATGAAAAGAAAAATTTTTTGTGTTATCGGTATAGCCCTTACAGGCATTCTTGCGGCCCAAAACACACTCGATATTATAACCCTTTCTGGCCGAAACGCTTTTGCCACAGGTTTCGACAGTGTTTTGCCCGGTAAAGCAAAAGAAACCGGAAGTTTTGTTGCTATAACGGTTCCCGTTCCGCTCACAAAAAAAACCATAATATACAACAGCCTGAATTACTTCTATTTCCATGTCGATAATATAATTAACTCAAATAATTCCGACCCTCTAAGCCTGCATGGTTTTATTCTTCGAACCGGAATAGTTCAGCGCTTAGGAAACGGGCAAAGCATTCAAATGTTGGTATCGCCCAGGCTTATGACTGATATGAAAGGCGGAGGCATCAAGAACATGCAGTTTGGAGGGCTCGCCGTTTATGAGAAAAATTTCAACGAAAAGCTTACAATGGGTTTTGGAAGTATCGTTAACAACGAATTTTTCGGCCCCTACCTGGTACCGGTTATAAACCTTAACTGGAACATAACCAACCGCTTTTCGATATCGGGCATGTTGCCTGTTTATGCGAAAATAAAATACAAGTTCAGCGAGAAGTTCAATGCAGGCATAAGCCATTTTGGGCTCACTACGAGTTTTAGGCTGAACGATGATAATTTCTCCGGCGATTATATCGAAAGGCAAAGTATTGATTTGGCTGTTTTCGCCAATTACCAACTTGCAAAAAACATTTACATCGAAGGGCGCTTCGGACAATCGATGAACCGGTGCTATAAACAATATTCTTCAGACGATAAAGTAAGTTTTGCCATGCCCCTGGCAACCTTTGGCGACAAGCGTACAGTAAAAAACATTCAGTTTAAAGATGGTGCCTTTGCCGAATTGCGGTTTGTTTACAGCATTCCGCTGCCAAAAGAATAGCCACTGTAATCTTCGTGGCATGGTAAAAAAACACCAGTGGTTACTTTACAAGAAGTTTATAGCCACTGGTGTTTATTATTATCATTTTAAATGATCCCTGCAATTTTTTCAGAAAGTTGTTTTTCCTGAGGCATATTCCGACAGCACATCGGCCAGACTGGTATTTTTTGTTGTGGTTATGCCTCCCCATGCAGCCCGGATGGCACTTTCCGTAGCTGTTTTTATATTAATGTTGCTGGTTGTACAATTATATATTCCCCAGTTGCCATAATATTTTTGTACTTTATAGTTCCAACTTGTCCAGTGAACCCCGTACGAATTCAGCAATGCCATACCTTCGCGCCACGCATCGTAATTGTTCATGTAACAAAACTCCCCCATCAGGTTTGGCACTTTATAGTTTGCATCGTAATTTTTAATATGGTTAAGCTTATTTCTCATGCTGCTTATTTGCTTGCCGTTGGCATTATCATAGTCGCTATACTCGTAATTATGGTATTGGTACATTACATTTTTCCATCCATAGGTTGAGGGATTTGGCAAATCCCACGGATCCCAGGTGGCTTCCATAATTATTAAATGGTCGGGATCTTTGGCCCGAATGCGCTTATAGGCCTCATCGTAAATAGGAAACAGCAAAGCGTGCAAAGCGCTTTCGCCAACCGTGGAGCTGTAGCGGTAAGTGCAAAAAGGTTCATTCAGCAGGTCGTAACCGGCAACGGCTTCGTTGCCAGCATACCTTGTAGCAATGGTTTCCCAGATTTCGTAGAATTTTGCCTGGTTGTCCAGGGCATTGTCGCCAAAGAAAAATTCCGATGCAGCTTCTTTGTTGTTGCCCCCATCAATACCTGAGTGGTCGCTGCCATTTTGGGAACCAGGCGCACCATGCATATCGAGAATAACATAAATTTCCCGTTCGGAACACTGTTGAACAACCCAGTCGAGCCTTTCAAAAGCATCGGCCTTCCAGGAGTAATCATCGAGCCTTAAAAGGTTCATAAACGAAAACGGCACACGTACACAGTTAAAACCCAAATTTTTAATGTTGTCTAAATCCGATTCTTTAATCCAGGTTTCTTCCCATACATCAATTAATTCTTCAGTAGTTTCTTCGCCAAAACGTTCGTTAAGGGTTTCAATCATTTCTTTTTGGCACCCGCTGGTGTTCCCAGTCATCCAGTCTTCTTGTACAAGCCAACATCCCAGGTTTGTCCCCCTGAGCATAATTTGTTCTCCCTCTTCGTTAACCAGTTTATTGCCCTGTGCTTTAAGAAAGCTAAAATCCGGCAGGTCGATTTTATTTATGGTTACAACACATTGGGCTTTAACCCCATTGGGCGCAGTGGCCGTAATGGTTGCTGTACCTTCAGAAACAGCAGTAATAACAGCAAAAACATTTACCGATGCAACCTTGTTGTCGGAGCTGCTCCAGCTAAGCTTTTTATCGTTGGCATTAGCAGGAAGCACGGTAGTTTTTAACGAAGCTGTTTCTCCTTCTGTTAATTCGAGGGAATTTTTATCGAAGCTAACCGACTCAACTTCTATTTTCGCAATACCTTCATTTTTATCGCACCCTATGGCTACTGTAAACCACAATAAAAAAGACAATGAATACAAAAACCTCATATAAATAATTTTAAGTTACAAATAAAATATACGGCAAGGATGGAAATTAGTTACCTGCGAAAAAAAAAGTAGCAGAAGGAAGCTTTTTAAACCAGTATAAGCATAAATACCTCTGAGGTTCAATATGCTTCTTTCACAATGCATTCTTTCATACCGGGGGTCATGAATGTTTTAAAATTTCCATCATCGTCGCTGTAAACCAAGTAAACATTGAGCTCCGGATGGTTTGAAACATATACTATGGATTTCTCCAGCCCCATTACCATAAAGGCAGTAGCAAAGGCATCGGCAGTTATGCAATCGTCGGCCATAACGGTTGCGCTCAGCAGACGGCTAATAATCGGATAGCCGGTTTTTGGGTTAATGCTGTGTGCATACTTAACACCGTCTTTTTCAAAGAATTTTCGGTAGTTGCCGGATGTGGCCAGCGATTTGTTGTTGAGCTGTAAAATGGCCTGCAGGTTTTCTCCCGGGGAAAAATTATTATCGACAGGCTTATCGATTCCAATTTTCCATGGTTCGCCTTTTTTATTTACACCTTTTGCCCTAAGTTCACCGCCAATCTCAACCAGATAGTTTTTTATGCCTTTTCGTTCGAGGAATTCGGCAACAATATCAACCGAATATCCTTGGGCAATGGCATTTGCATCGATTTGTACCGAAGGGTGTGCTTTTATAATTGTGCCCTTTTCCAACGATATTTTTTCCATCCCGACAAATGCCAGGAGGCTGTCGATAAGAGCGCTATCGACATCGGCCTTCTTTTCGGGGCCAAAACCCCATGCGTTAACCAGTGGGGCAACAGTTATGTCAAAAGCACCGTTCGAAAGGTGATATACCTCTTCGGCTTTGTGAAATACTGTCTTAAAAAACCTGTCGGGTTTTACATTTTTTTCGTTCCGGTTAATTCTCGATATAACCGACTTTTTTTCATATAGCGACAACGACATATCGAATTTGTGCAAAAGTTGCTCAATACGAGGCTGAAGGTTCCGTCCGGGCCTGTCTTCATAGGTAATTGAATAGGTTGTGCCCTGTATATCGCCGTGCAGGGTGTCTTTATAAACGGCTAATGGCTTATAAAAAAACAATAGCACAAATGCCAGCGAAAAAATAATGGCAACAGGTATAAGTTGTTTTCTTTTCATTTTGCTGTGTTTACTATGCGAAGATATGAAACACACCGACTTTTCAAAGAAAGTATTGGAAAAAGCTGTTATTGGCAATTATTTATAACTATCCCTGCACCAGTAGAAACGAACATTCATCAAAGCGGCAACATATTGTTGTTGCACTATGCAGAATATTTACGGGAAGCCATGTAAAGCAATTAGTTGCCGAAATCGTCGTAGTGGATATTTTCCTGCTGTACCCCTAAATTGTAAAGCAATTTATTTACGGCGCCAACCATTGGGCCGGGGCCGCACATATAATATTCAATATCTTCGGGGGCATCGTGCTTGCTCAGGTAGTTGTCGTATATTACCTGGTGTATGAACCCAACAGGGCCGTCCCATTTATCCTGTGGCTGCGGATCGCTAAGGGCTATTGTAAATTTAAAGTTCGGGAATTCTTTTTCAATATCCCTGAAATGATCTTCGTAAAATATTTCGCGCCTTGAGCGGGCACCATACCAATAGCTTACTTTTCTTCCGGTTTTTAAAGTGTGGAAAAGATGGAAAAGGTGCGAGCGCAAAGGGGCCATGCCGGCACCGCCACCAATATAAAGCATTTCGTTGTTAGTTTCCTGTATAAAGAATTCTCCGTATGGGCCAGATATGGTAACCTTATCGCCAGGTTTGCGCGAAAATATGTATGAAGAACAAACTCCGGGGTTTACACGTGCCCACGAACCCGATTTTGAATCCCAAGGTGGTGTAGCAATACGTATATTGAGCATAACAATATTGCCTTCTGCCGGATGGTTGGCCATAGAATAAGCCCTGTAGGTTTCTTCGGTGTTCTTCATTTTCAAATCCCACAGTTTATATTTGTCCCATTCATCGCGGTATTCTGCTTCCACCTCAATATCTTTAAAAGACATTTCGTATTTAGGCACATCAATTTGTATATAACCGCCCGACTTAAAGTTAAGGTTTTCGCCTTCCGGAAGTTTTACAACAAACTCTTTAATAAAGGTTGCAACATTATGGTTCGATACCACTTCGCATTCCCATTTTTTAATACCCATTACCTCTTCGGGAACAACTATTTTAAGGTCGTTTCGCACTTTTACCTGGCAGCCAAGCCTCCAGTTTGCTGCCTGTTCTTTCCGGGTGAAGAAACCTGTTTCGGTGGGCAAAATACCTCCTCCGCCTTCGGTTACCTGGCACTTGCACATTCCACATGTGCCACCACCACCACATGCCGATGGAAGAAAAATATCGGCTGCCGACAAGGATGCCAACACCGTATTTCCCGGGTTAACAGTAATATCTTTCTCGTTGTTGATATTGATGTTAACCTGCCCCTGCGGGGTAAGTTTCTTGCGCGCAAAAAGCAGTATAGCTACCAACAAAATAATAATAGTAAGAAAAACACCCACACTAATGAGTACAGTGCCCATATTTGATGTTAAAATTATCATTGCTCCCAGTTGTTTTAGAATTATAATTTAATGCCCATAAAACTCATAAATGCAATACCCATTAATCCGGTTATTATAAATGTTATTCCCAAACCACGTAAGGGCGCAGGTATATTTGAATAACGAATTTTTTCGCGAATGGCAGCAATGCCAACAATAGCAAGGAACCAGCCTACACCGGAACCAAGCCCGAAAGCGGTTGCTTCTGCAATCGACTGGTACTGTCGCTCCTGCATAAACAACGAGCCGCCAAGTATTGCACAGTTTACAGCTATTAATGGAAGAAAAATACCAAGCGATGAATACAAAGCCGGCGAGAATTTTTCAATAACCATTTCAACAAGCTGCACCATTGAAGCAATTACAGCAATAAACATTATGAACGAAAGAAAACTCAAATCGACACTGGCGAGTTTGGGGCTTAGCCATTGCATAGCGCCAGGCTTGAGCAGGTAGTTTTCGATAAGGTAGTTTACCGGCACAGTAAACCCTAGCACAAAAATAACAGCAACACCTAATCCGGTAGAAGTTTTTACGGTTTTCGACACAGCCAGGTAGGAACACATGCCCAGGAAGTATGCGAAAATCATATTATCGATAAATATCGATTTTACAAAAATATTTGCCAGGTTTTCCATTTGCGTTATTTATTAGCTTTCGATTAAATCTTTGTTTCTTGAGCGCTGCACCCATATAATAATGCCCAGGGTAATAAGCGCCATAGGCGGAAGAATCATCATTCCGTTGTTTACATATCCTGTTTTATAAAGCCCTATTTTTTCCAGTACCGGATAGCCCAATAAGGTACCCGAACCAAGCAATTCACGAAAGAAGGCAACTACAATCAAAATAAAGCCATAGCCTGCTCCGTTTCCTACACCATCGAGAAAAGCCGGCCACGGTTTATTGCCCAGGGCAAAAGCTTCGAGGCGGCCCATTATTATACAATTGGTAATAATTAGCCCTACAAAAACCGAAAGTTGTTTACTGACATTATATGCATAGGCTTTTAGCACCTGATCGACAATAATAACCATAGCTGCAATTACCACCAGCTGCACGATAATGCGTATCCGGGGCGGTATGTAATTCCGCATTAAAGAAATTACAAGGTTCGAAAATGCGGTTACAATAATAACCGATATGGCCATTACAATCGAAGGCTCAAGTTTTACCGTTACTGCTAAAGCAGAGCAAATACCAAGTACAAGCACCGTAACCGGGTTATTCCTGGCTAACGGATCGGTAAGGAGCCTTAGGTTTTTAGGCGATAATAATGGTTCTTTCCCACTCATATATTAGTTTTTTTGTGTTTCGAAATAAGGTATATATCCTTCGAGGCAATCATAAAGCATAGCTTCTACCCCTTTGCTGGTAATGGTGCCGCCCGAAATGGCATCGACAGTGAATGGCGAAGGTTCAACCGTACCTTTCTTTGCTACTTCAATAGACCTGAAACTGGCACCGTCGAATAATTTTTTGCCCCTGAAGTTCACCTGGAACCACTCCTGGTTTATTTCTGCACCCAAACCTGGGGTTTCCGACTTGTGATCGAACACTGCCCCGTAAATTGTGTTCATGTCTGCTTCCAGCGAAATATAACCCCATACAGGGCCCCATAAACCTTTTCCCCTTACAGGGAAAATATAATAAACCGAACTGTCTTCTTTCGTGCAGATATAAACCGGCAACTGCCTTTCGCCACCAATAGCCGAAATCTGGCTTTGTATGCCCTGCCTGTCGGTTTCTTTTGCACCACCGAACGAAGCAATAAATTGTTTAAATGGGCTTACCCTGCGCTCGGCCAATAACGATTTTAATTGTTTTGTTTTTTCAATTTTCGAAACCTGGGCCACCAAATCAACATCGAAAGCATCAGTATTTTCAAGAATTTTACCTTCATTATTCAGTACAATGCTGCCGGTAATATATTTATCAAAAAGGTCTTGTGCATTGCTGGTTGTGCTTTGTACCCTAACCGAAGCCAGTATGTTCTGCATCTTCTCGGTTAAAATATTCCGTTCCTGGGCCGGTTTTAGCTGCAAAGAAATAAAAGCAAGCAGGGTAGCCACAATAACTACCATTGTTGCAGAGAAAATATAAATATACCGGTTACTAAAACTTTTCATTGTTCAACTCTTTTAAAATTAAGCTTTAAGTGTTTTTAAACGCTTTAACCGCTTTTTAATATTTGCCTCTACCACATAATGGTCGATTAGCGGCGCAAACACGTTCATCAGCAATATGGCAAGCATTACCCCCTCGGGGTATGCCGGGTTAAGCACACGTATAAGAATGGCAAGAAAGCCGATAAGGAAACCATAAATCCATTTGCCCTTCTCGGTTTGTGCAGCCGAAACCGGATCGGTGGCCATAAAAACTGCCCCAAATGCAAACCCGCCGATAATTAAATGCTGCCAAAAGGGCAGGGCCATATATTCGTTTACTGCAAAAAGGTTTAGAAGAAGCCCCATAATTGCCCCGCCGGCAAAAACCGATGCAATTATTTTCCAGCTGCCCACGCCTGTATAAATGAGTATTATTGCCCCAATAAGAATGGCTAAAGTAGAAGTTTCGCCAATGGAGCCGGGAATAAAGCCAAAAAACATATCGGATACCGAATAGGGCATTTGTTCGAGCTTGCCGCCGGCAGCATAGCCCATGATGGTTTCGCCCGAAAAGCCATCGACTATTCCTTCGCCGCCTTTTAAACCGGCAACCCATACCTTGTCGCCCGACATTTCGGAAGGATAGGCAAAAAACAGGAAAGCCCTGGCTGTAAGCGCCGGGTTAAGTATGTTCATGCCTGCCCCGCCAAAAACTTCAACACCAATTATTACAGCAAAAACAGTCGATACCGACACCATCCAAAGTGGCACATCGACAGGCATAACCAGGGGAATGAGCATGCCGGTAACAAAGAATCCCTCAGGAACATCGTGATGGCGTATCTGGGCAAAAATTATTTCGATAGTAAGCCCGGTTACATACGACACAATAATTATGGGGAGCACTTTAAGCAACCCATAGCCAAAAACCTGCCAGAAAGTTTTTTCCTGTAAAATGCCAAGCGACTGGAAGTGGAAGTTACCTGCATTCCAGATCCCAAAGAGCAGTGCTGGTACCATGGCCATGACAACTATTATCATAGTACGTTTCATATCTATGGCATCGCGTATGTGCGAACCACTAGTGGTTACCTTGTCTGGCACATACAACAGTGTTTCAACAGCATCGAAAAGCGAGTGGAACTTTTCGAGTTTCCCACCTTTTTCAAAATTGGGTTTTATTTTGTCGAGATAATTTCGCAGCCCTTTCACTAGTATAAGTATTAATTAAATAGTATCAGTTCATTTCTTTGGCCATCAGGTCGAGGCCTTTGCGCACAATTGCCTGTATATCGGTTTTCGATGTATCGATAAATTCGCAAAGTGCAAAATCTTCTTCGGCAACTTCGTAAATCCCCAGTTTTTCCATCAGGTCGATATCTTCAATAATAATTGCTTTAAGCAATTGCATGGGCAGTATATCGAAAGGAAAAACCTTTTCGAAACTGCCGGTAATCATCAGTGCCCTCCTGCCCCCTTTAACATTGGTATCGACAATATATTCCCTTTTCGGGTTAAGCCAACTGAAAAACAAACGCGAAGCACTGAATTTGCTAAACCCGGGAGCAAGCCATCCCATAAATTCATGCTTGTTCCCTTCGGGTATTACTGTAAACATGGAGTCGTAGAAACCAAGGTAGCCGTCAGGGGCAATACGGGTTCCGGTAAGCACGTTTCCACTGATACAGCGCAGCGGCTTATCGGTAACATTTTCTTTTATAAGGGGTTCTATACTGCAACCCGAAATAACCTTATAATAACGGGGGCGCAATACTTCCGACCCTGCCAGGGCAATTGTTTTTGATGCATCGTATTTTCCGGTAATAAACAAGCGGCCAATGGTTACAACGCTTTGCGGGTCGGTTGTCCAAACTATTTCGCCTTTATTTACCGGGTCGATATAATGGATATGTGTCCCTACGTTGCCGGCAGGGTGTTTCCCGATAAAACGGTTAACCTGTACGTTCTTTACATTTGCAAAAGCCGGGTTGGGCGGATATTTTCCGTTTATGCCCAGGTGCACCTTGCCATCGGTGAGTTTTGCGAGGGCATCAATACCAGCCTGAAACTCCTTTAGGTGGTCTTGCATAATAAAATCGAAATCGACCCCCAAAGGTGCAGAATCGAAACCCGAAATAAAAACCGATTTCGGGGATAGTGCCGGGTTGGCTATAATATTGTACGGGCGTTGTTTTATGGCCGGCCACAATCCACTGTTGAGCAGGTTAGATACAACTGTCGCCCGGTCTGATGACGAAGGATCGGCCTGCAAAAACTGCTCCGATTCGTTTTTTCCGTCCGACTCAATAATTACCTCAAGTAACTTTCGACGGTCGCCCCTGACAATTTCAAAAACCTTACCACTTACCGGCGAGGTAAATTTTATTTCGGTGTTGGCCTTGTCGTAAAAAAGTACGCTTCCTGCTTTTACTTCTGAACCTTCTTCGACTGCCAGTTTTGGGGTAAGCCCCGGAAAATCTACAGGCTTTACTGCATATTTTCCTGTAGTGTCGGCTTTAATAAAAACTTTTTCGGCTTTGCCTCTCAGGTTGATATCAAGGCCTTTTCTAATCGTAATTGATTCAGACATGCTTTTGCTTTGCTTTAGAGGGCACAAAATTAAAGATTTTTAATACGCAAACAATTATTTAGTGTTTGTTTTGTTAATTAAATAACAGACATTTTCTTTTTTTGTTTTTCATGTTAACCAATTCTGCTAATTCTTATTTTTATGAATTATAATTTACAACTAAAACCTCAATATTTGTGCAACTCTTTTGGTAAAAAAATCACTACCGGTGTCTGTATGTGTTTTTGGGCGTTTCTTTGCATAGTAACACTGCAAACACTTAATGCACAGGCAAAAAACAGTTTTAACCCCGAATTTGTTGGTTCAGTGCAGTTTTTCAGGCAGGGCTTCCCTTTGTCGGGGCCTTTTTTAGAACTAAACAGCAACGATTTTCTTGAACTTCGCTTCGATGTATTTTCAAGCGCTTCACCCGACTTGTATTATTCTGTTGAATTATGCGACTATAACTGGGAGCCGGTTGACATTGACCCGATGGATTACACCGAAGGTTTTTTATATAATAGTTTTTCTGCCAACTCGAACTCAATTAATACCACGGTTGATTATGTGCACTACAGGCTAACCATACCAAACAGCGATTTTTCGGTTACACAGGGCGGCAATTATGTTTTGCGCATATTTAAAAACGATGAATTAACCGACACCCTGCTTGTTCAGCGTTTTGTTGTTTATAATGATTGGGTAAATGTTCAGCTGCAATCCGACAAGTACCAGTCGAAACTATCGCAGTATTACCAGGAACTAACAGCTGACATCGACCCGATGCGGCTTACAGCTAACGATTTAAGCGGAAACATTATACTTTCGGTTTTTCAGAACAATAACTGGAACACCATAAAAACCTTTTCGAGCTATTCTGTTAACCATACCGGGCTAATTGTTTTTAATTCACCGGGACAAATTGTTTTTAACGGTCGCAACGAATTCAGGATTTTCGATACCAAATCGTTGAAGCATTATTCCGAAAGGATTAATTATATTGAATACCAGCCCCCCTATTACCATGTTTTCTTAAAACCCGATCAAACGAGGGGCGATAAACAGTATTTTACACGCGAAGATTTGAACGGCATTTTTTATATCGACAACAGCGATACCGACGATGACGACATTATTGATGCCGATTATGTTTATGTGCATTTTACACTTGAAACCGGCTACCCTTTCCCGGCCGATATTTATATCGATGGCGCATTTACAAACTGGGAACAAAGCAATAACTATATGGAGTTTGACCCGCAAACCGGATCGTACTCGAAACAATTGCTGCTCAAGCAAGGTTTGTACAATTACCGGTATATAATGAAAGAATATAACATACCAGAGTTTACAACCGATATCACTGAAGGCGATTTTTACCAGACCATAAACAATTATGTTGCCATTGTCTATTATAAACCCCTGGGCGAACTGTACCATAAACCTATTGGAATAACATCGTTTACAACCAATTAAGGGCTAATTGTTTGTCTGCTCGAAAATATAAAATGTTGTGGGGAATGAAGCATGAGTGAAAGAAATGAAGGGAATGAAGAAAAATAACAATTGATATACCAATGAAATTGCACTTAAAAAATAACGCTTTCGCTCACCCCATAAACCCCTGAAGGGGAACCTCCGCGCGTTGTTCCTTTAGGGAAGCAAAGGGTGCGCACAGGCTTGACTTGCTAACTAAACGACCTTTGATTGATACACTTCAAATCAACAATAACTTTTCACTAGAAGCACAAACCTTGAACTTTAAACCTTGAACCTTGAACTTTAAACCTTGAACTTTGAACTTTAAACTTTAAACCTTGAACTTTAAACTTTAAACCTCCCACCATCTTTTTTTTCGGGGTTTTCGCCGGTGCCAATCAAGACTTTTATCAGTGTCTGACAATTGTCCTGTTTTTCAGCAAGGGCATAAAATATCTTTCTGAAAACAATATAAAGAACTGATAAAACCATATTTCAATGTTCATAAATAAAATAATAGCCAAAATTGTGTCGGTTATGCCGGAAAAACTTGTTTGGATATTCTCTAAAAAATACATTGCCGGAAAAACATTGGATGATGCTGTAAGGGTTACCAGGCAATTGAACAGCGGGGGAATAACGGCCACCATCGATGTGCTGGGCGAATACATTCGTAAAACACAGGAAGCCCTTGAATATAAAGAAGGTTATATAAAAACCATCGAAGCCATACATTCCAATAACCTAAAGGCAACACTGTCGTTAAAACCATCGATGTTTGGGCTGTTAATCGATAAAGATTTTTGTTTCGGCCATATACGCGAGGTTGTAAAATTTGCCCACGACAGCAATATTTCAATCTGTCTTGATATGGAAGACTCCACCTGCACCGACAACGAACTGGACATATTCGAACGCTTGTACCGTGAATTTCCAAAAACTGTGTCGTTTGTTCTGCAAGCCTATTTGCACCGCACCATCCGCGACCTGGAGCGCCTCTCGAAGATAAACAATGCCGAAAGCCCAATTAATGTCAGAATTTGCAAAGGTATTTATATTGAACCCCAACAAATTGCTTATCAAAAGAAACAGGATGTCAACAAGAATTATGTCCGTTGCCTTACCTACATGGCCGCGAATAATTTTTATTGTTCCATTGCAACGCACGACAAAAAACTTATTACGGCAGCTAACCATATTATTTCGCAATATAAATTAGCCAAAGACAGGTACGAATTTCAAATGCTATACGGGGTAAGGCCCGATTTGAGAAAAACTATTGTTGATAAAGGACATGCCATGCGTGTTTATGTACCTTATGGCACGCACTGGTTTGGTTATTCCACACGACGGCTAAAAGAAAACCCCCGCATGATAACACACATTTTGAAAGCCTTAATTTTCAGGGGTTAAAAAAATGCTAAAGCCTTATTAAAAGCCTGTATCCCGATGGCAGGTTGACAGAGAAAACCTGGTATGCCTGCACAAGCAAATCGTATTTGCCCCATCGTTTCCCATTAAGGTTTTTTACTGAAACCTGCACAGAGTTTTTGGTTACTTCGTCGATTTCGAAAACTGCGCCGGCATTTTCTTTTAAAATTTTGTTCTGCCAGCAGATTTCTTTTCTCGAGTCTTCGGTTAATCCGTTTATTAGTCCGAGTTTTAAAATGTTTTGTTCCATAATGCAAAAAGTTAAACGATACATATTCGGCAAACTTTTTACATCAAGTAGCGAGTGGGGTGTCTGTTCCTGGATAAAAATTCCGAACATTTTTTGACCAGACGGCCCGCATCACTTTACCACCGTTGGTGTTCGAAACCCGGTTGGTATCCCGGTGTTAACCGGAATTCTTGATGCTATGCTGCAAATTTAATGGGTTTTAATATAAAAAAACACTAACAAAAGTCATTCCGCAAAAAAAAACCGCAGGTTGCCCTGCGGTTTTGCTTTAAGGTTAGAATAGGTACTACTTAAAACTGATAACCATATTGCTTATTTCTGAAGGATTATAAGGAACCAGCGATTGAATGTTTGTTTCAAGTTCGCTATAATTGTTGTCTGGGGCAGTTCCGCCCTGTATAAAACCATTTGAGTTAAAATAGCCCGGTGCATCGGCATCTTTCAGGTAAGGGGTTATGAATACCGAAACTTCATCGGGAATAAGGGTAATACCTTGCTTTGCATACTCTTCAACAATATAATTTGTCATTTCGCGGGTAAGCACTTTCTTTATCGAATTGTCTGCGAGAATGGCTGTACGGCTTGTTATATCGGCATTGCTTGCCGGCAAGCCAACCTCGGCTACTGCGATATCTGATTTGGTATTTCCCGATGCCACAAATGCCCAGTTAAAACCAACGGTTTTTTCATCGTTATAATTAAATTGGGCATTTGGGTGGTTCGAGTTTCCGTAAACATCTACTATATTGCCATTTTTGCCGACAAACATTTTCAGGCTTTCCATTTCAAAACGCCGGTCAAAGATTCTGCTCAGGGGCAGATCGGCAATTGAAACAATCATATAGCTTTCGTAATCGCCAATCCCTTCTTCAGAATATTCAATGCTAAACATAGCCTGCGATTCTATGGAATTGTCCTTTCTGTTAAGGTTTACAGGTTTTATTAAAGCAATGCCCCTAACAGGGTTTTTGCTCCAGAATACCTGCATGCCTATTCCGCCATCGGCGTTGGTTTCCGACCCTGCATCGGTAATGGTGAGCTGGTATTGCCATGTTTTGCCGGCAAACTCCGGTTCTTTAAAAACCTCAAGGTTCTTAACCCTGTTGTCTTCGTCGCTGGTATAGCTTAAAAATATAACATCTTCGATATGATAAGCTGATATAGCCCAGATTACTGCTTCTACAATATCGGCAGCACCTTCGCCAACAGCAATAAACGTGTTCAGGTGCCGATAAATATCGCTGCCGCTGAAAGTATCGCTTTCTATACTTTTTAAACCCTGCTTAAATGAAGTATTGCTCAACGAGTTTGGGATATCGACCTTAAAAGTTTCGGGCAGGATACCATATCTTGCTTTTGGTTCGGCGTTTTCTTCGCAGGATGAAAAGAACAAGGCCGATGAGGCAAAAATTGCTAAGAAAAAGTTTCTTGTTTTCATAATTGTATTGTTTAAAAGTTATGTTTCGAACTGTTTTCAATACTATCACACAAGAAATGTTTCTTACCCTGACAGGAATTTAAAAAAAATTGTAAAAGCAGCAAAAAATGGTCAATTGAAGCAACTCTGTTCTACTATTATTTGCTTCAGATCTATAACCTTAACATTAAGCCAGCCATACCGGTATCCTGCATTAGTTTTTTTTCTGACACCAATATATTTATTTGTAACAAGAGGGTTTATGTTATAATATACAGGAGGGCAATTATAATAAACCGAGATAAAGGAATAACCTGGCGACCAATTCTCGTTATGCGATATTATATCAGAAAAGCCAAAGAGTTTTGTTTGAATTATCGTATCGGTTTCATTAACTATAATTATGTTGGTATCAACAGCTATTTCAAAGTTGTTGCCGTTGTCGATAATCTGAAAATGCCTGATTATATCGGCTCCATCATAGGTATTGCATCCCATAATCAACCGAATATCAAAATCGTTGTTTTCATCAATATTTAGTGGAACCGATGCGAAATAAGAATAGGAATATTCAAACTCAACCGGTTCTTCGATTGAAAAGCTTTCATTGAAGTTAAACAGTTTTTTACCTGAAACCTCCCCAGCTTTAATAAAGTTAACCTGGCCTTCTTCATCTCTATTGCACTGTACAAATAAAAGGCAGGCTATTGCCGTTAAAAATGCGGGGTTCATAAATCGAGTCATATTTATATGGATATAGTTAATTTTTATCAGAATGAATAATTAAAATTTACAGTATCGGTAAGCACCATGCATGCGGCAAACCAGCCACGTATTTCGCCTGAAAAATTTGTCGGCACATTGCCCTGTTCCACATCGAACACACCGCCCCGCCATTCGGTTTCCATCAATAGAGATCTTAAGAATTTCTGGTGTTCATCGCTTAACGAATATTTCCGGCGAATGATTTGCGTGCCCCGTGGAAAAAGAATTTCCTGTTTGTCGGGGGCGAATATTTTGTTTATATCAATATTGTTGAGCGTATAAAATGTTTCCGATGCCGAGCATGCACCATAAATGCTGCAATAGCCGGGCGATGACGACCAGTCGTAAAATACATCTGTCATCGAAGGCTGTGAACTTTCGAAATATACAAACCGATATAGCGAGTCTGTTTCAATAATTTCAGCCGGTTCCATAGGGTTTATTGCAGTCATTGTTGCATAAGCAGTTCCGGAAATATTGCCGGCACTAATATGGAGCGAATAAATATTTCCTGCAGTGGCCATGAAAACTTCATTGGAAATATAAATTCCGGGCTCTCCGGGCTTTTCGGTAAATTCTATTTGGTTTGTGCCGTAACTAATGCCTATTGTTGCGCCTGTAACGCTCTCGGGCTTATAGTTAAGGCTGTCGCCGGAATAATATAATTTTAGTTCGTGATATTTTAGTTCGTTGGTAATAATACAATCGGCAACAATAAACCTGTCTGGTGCTTGAACAATCCATGAGGTTTGCTCTTCGCAGGCTGCAAAAACTAAAATTGCTGCTAAAGTTATTATCCGGTATAAAAATGTCTTTTTCATTAAAACTTTAAATTATAAGTTAACGAAGGCACAAGCGAGTATATATACCTGTAAGTCGGCACCTGGTAAACAGTGTTTTCTTTATCGGCCGGAATGTAAAATTTGCCATCGTTGCCAATAGTTTTGCTGAAGTTAAGAAAGGCGAAGTTTTTATCTGCAAAGAAATTAAAAAGGTTAAGGGTAAGGTAATGTTCGTATTGGCCCTGTTTTTTATTGAGTTGCCAAACCGACCCTAAATCGAACCTATGGTAACCTGGCAACCTGCCATTATTATGGCCGGAATAATAAGGCACCTGTGCCCCTCTGTAGTAATAGAACCCATCAGGAACGGTAATGGCCATACCCGAAGCATATACATAATTCATGTTTATTGTCCACCTCGGCTTGAGCCTGTAATCGGCCATCAAAGAAATATCAACAGGTTTGTTGTAATGCGAAGGAAACTTTTTTCCGCCATTTAATCCGTCGATTGTCAGAAAACTTTTATTGTATGCATACGCAACATGCCATGTTAGTTTACCAAGAGTTTTCCTGAATAAAAATTCGAACCCCCAACAAGTGCCGTTTCCCTGCCTGAGTTCTCCCTCCAGAAATGGGTTTAAAAGCATTTCGGCATGATAGGCATAGCCAATCTGATTGTACATTTTTTTATAGAAAATATCGGCCGATAGTTCGAGGGATTTATACGGCCATGCTAACATGTAGCCTAAATTTAATATTTCGGCCTTTTGTGGTTTAATGTTTGGGCCCGAAGGCAGCCATACTTCAAGCGTATTAAACGGACTGATACTGTTGTTTATTAAATTGATATTTTGAATATTTCTATTGTATGATGCTTTTATCGATTGATATTCGCCGGTTTTGAGCGATACAGACACCCTGGGCTCGACAAACCTTTTGCTGTAGAACCGTTCACCTTTTCGATAAATAAGGGTATCAACAGGTGTAAAATTATTGTCGTAACCGATAATAAACGACTCGCCAATATCACTCCACCTCGAAGCCCTGATACCATAATTCAGTTTAAACCATGGAGTAATTTCCTGTTCGTTCCCGGCATAAATTACCACTTCTGCCGAATTCATTTTAGAAATACGCATATCGGCCGGAAAATATTTTGAGTTTATATTTCCCGGGTTAAAGAAATAGCCACCCAGGTTTATACCATATTTTATTTTGTTTGAGGGGTTAATATACCAGCTAAATTCCGATTTTAGGTTATTACTTGATATATGGGAGTTCCAGGCAGTTTTGTTGTCGTAATTAATATACAAAGAGTAGTCGTAGCGGCTTGTGTAAAAGGTTGTGTTTAAAAATAAGTTGTTGCCGAAAATATGGTTCCACCTCAGGGTAAGGGAATTGTTCTTCCATATCAGCCCATTTCTGGGGCCTTCTGGTTTTTTAATAAAAACATCTTTCCCAGAAAACAATGTCAGGAACAATCGGTCGTTTTTTCCTGCCTTAATATTGAATTTTGATGTAAAGTCCCTGAAATACAAATCCTCGATAGAAGGAACAATTTTTTTTACAAAGAAACCATAATGCGATCGGCGTAAAGAAAAAAAATACGAGCTGGCATCTTTCTTTATCGGGCCTTCAAAACTGGCCCTGGTTGATATAAGTCCGGTACTAAAATTTCCGGAAAATTCCTGCATGTTTCCGTCGCGGGTCCTTATATCTATAACCGACGATAACCTGCCTCCGTATTGTATTGGAAAATCGGCTTTGTAAATTTCGGTATTTTTCACTGCCTCCGGAATAATAGGGGTAAAAAAGCCCAACAAATGCGAAGGGTTATAAATGGTAGCCTCGTCGAGCAAAATGAGGTTCTGATCGCGGTTGCCGCCGCGAACCGAGAAATAACTCGATCCATCGCCCTGGAAAGAAATCCCCGGCAAATTATCGAGCGATTTCAGCATATCGGTTTCACCCAAAGCAGCCGTTTGTTGTTTTACTTCTATTGCTTTAACATTAAATTGGGCGGCAAAGGAGTTAAAAATGGTTTCTTTTTTATTTTCGGAAAATATTATAATTTCCTGCACCAGCGAATTTACCGGTACCAGTTTTAAATTCCATTTTATGTTACGGTTTAGCTCAATTTGCCTGCTTTCGATAGAATAACCAAGGTACGACGATTCAATGGTGTAAATTCCTGCGGGAAGTTTTAATGAGAAAAAACCATAGTTGTTGCTTAGTGTTCCAATGCCGGTTTCTTTTATGTAAACCGATGCCCCTATCAGAAATTCGGAATTCGACGAATCGGAGACAATACCGCTTAAGGTATAATATTCGGGTTTTATTGATTCAGGCATATTATTCTCGACTGTTTTGGGCATTAGTACCAGGTAGCCGTTAACATTTTCAAACTGAACGCCCGACTGGTCAAGGATATCCGTGATAATTTGCCCCAGTGGTTTGTTTTGTGCCGAATAATTAATTTTTTTATCGACAGGTATGTTTCTTGAACTGTAGGAAAATTGAATGTTGTAATCGTACGATAATGTATTCAGTGCCGATTCGAGGGTAACATTGTTGAAATTAACTGTAGCAGTTAGTTTTAGGGGCGTTTCCTGTGCATTTGCCGGAATGCCTGCAAAGAAAACTTGTGAGGCCAGATATGCACCAACAATACAAGCGTGTTTTATAAGACCGTTTAGCATCCCTCGCCGCTGATTTTAATTTTGTTGCCCTCAATGGTAATTTTCAGGTTTAGTGTAGATTTAAGGACTTTCAGTACCGATGGGAGCTCCTGTTTCGTAAAGTTTACGGTTATCGGGCAATCCTTAATTTCTTCACCAATTACAATGTTGGCATGATAGGTATTCGATAAAACTTCTGCAACCTCTATAAGGGGCGTATTATAAAACACTATTTCGCGTGTTTTCCACGAAATATCGTTAAGGTTTGTAACAGTGTACTTCTGAATGGTTTTTCCGGCACTTCTGTACGAGCCCGATTCTCCTGCATTAAGTATAATTTGTTTCTGAGGTTGCCCGGATTCGTAAAGTTTTACAGTGCCATCTGTAACCAGCACTTTAACTTCGGGCGTATTTTTATATGCCTTAATATTGAATTTAGTGCCAACAACCCTCACAGTGGCCTCGTTTACCGAAACACTAAACGGTGTTCCGGCATTTTTGGCTACTTCGAAATAACCTTCGCCTTTTAGCGAAAGGTTTCTGTGGGTTGTGCCAAACCCCTTCTTGTAAGTTATTTTTGAACCTGCGTTTAGCGATACGGTTGATCCATCGGGCAGGCCGATTATTGAAAGTCCGTCCGCGGGGCTTTTTTCTGTTTTTACCGATGTAAATTTATAGCCGATGAACGACAATACCGTTAAAACAGCAATTGTTGCGGCTACCTGTAATATTCTGGCAAAGGATATGGTTTTTGCCCGGGCGGGCGAAATAGCGTTTTCCAACCTTTTCCATTCGGTATCCAAATTAATATTGCTAAGCGTAGAAACTTGTCCACTGGCATTCCACAGTTTGGCAAATGCATCGAATTCCTTTTTGTTTTCTTCGCCAGAAAGCCGCCAGGAGTCGATCGCCTGTTTTTCATCAAAACTTGCCTCGCCGGCTAAATATTTCGACAGCAATTCAATGGGGGCAATATGTTTTTTGTTGTTGTCCATACTTTTATATAAGCAACACACTTTAAAAGTGTTTTGCCCTTATAGCGAACCAATATTTTTTAGTAAAAAAAGCATAAAAATGTATAAATAATCTTTTAACTCATTTTTTAAAATACCAAGGGCCTTCGACATTTGGGTTTCGACCGTTTTTACCGATATATTTAAATGTTCGGCAATTTCGCTGTATTTCTTTCCTTCGAAACGGTTTAGCTCAAAAACTTCGCGGCATTTTTCCGGAAGTTTTTTCAAGGCCCGTTTTATCCGGCTTTCTAGTTCTGCAATTTCCAGGTTGTCGCGAAATTCGCCAATATCGCCAGATGTTCCTTCGGTCCCGGCAGGAACGAATTTTTTATTATCGCGGATGTAGTTCAGCGAACGGTTGTAAACCGAAGTAAAAAGGTACGGTTTTGCAGGCTTATCCCAATCAAACTCCGCGCGATTTTCCCATATCTTGATAAAAACACTGTGTACAATTTCTTTGCTGCTGTCGATATCGCCCAGGTATTTCTGCGCGAAATAGCAAAGGGCCGTAAAATGCTCTCGAAAGAGCTTTTCGAATTTTTGTTTTAATATGGTATTGTTGGAGTTCAAAAATTTGCAGGAATTTTCAGGTTTGCCAGATTAGGTGATTTACAAAGAGGTTCATCAGTTTTTTCTTTTTTGTTGTAAATATAAACAGATAACTGTTTTCTTTAAGGTAAGCGAAAAATTATTATATAGGTTTAAAAACAACCCCCCGGTTTGTTCGTCCATCGATTTGCACTTTTATTGCACAAAATTGCACTGCCCTTATATTCGAAGTTTCATAAACCGATGGTTGGGCATTTAACCAGGCATAATTGCAGAAACCTTCGCCAATATGCTGGTTAATTGTAAAATAGCCAACACCAAAACTGGTAAGGTTATGAAAAAAATGGGTTCCCTGACTGGGATCGACCCGGTAATTTTTCAATCCCGATTCAACAATTATACGTGCAGCAGAAATATGCGGCCATTTTACGGGTATGCCCAGCCACGGATCGCTTGAGCCCCATCGGCCGGGGCCTATAAGAACGTATGCATTATTGTCGGTTCTGAATTTTTCATTTAACTGTTCCAGTTCTATGGCTATTTTTTCATTGTTTTCAGGCTTAAAATTTTCGGTTTTAACATAAACAATGTGGGTAATGTTTTCAATTGTGCCATTGCCCATGGCATTTGTTGAATATAAAATAGCCTCATCGGGCTTAACCTGCCCGACAACATCGATAAGTTGGTGCTCGTTGGAAACAATGGGGCGCACCTGCAAATAGCTAAACACTTTTGGTTCTCCGGGGGGTGGGGTGAGGTTTGCCGCAAACTCTATTTCCACATCGGAGTTCATAGCCTCTTTGCTTATTTCCAGTAAATCGGTTAAAATTTCGGCCAATGGAAAAGTGCGATGGTTGAGAATTCCTGAAAAAGTAACTATTTTTTTCCCTTCGTAATTTGCCCCATCGCGGATAATATGGTTTTGTAAATCGTATGTAGATGCAACAAACTGAAAAGCCGGGTTGTTTTCGGCCTCTTTAATTTTAAGTTTCTGCAGGTTGATGCTCTCTTTTGTCGATGGCAGAAACCTTTCCGGGTTTAAATCGAGGGCATAAAAATATTTCTGTGTGTTTTGAAGCGAATTTTCCGGGTCGGAGAGTTGAATAATGCGTTTCGGGTGTTTGGGCGAAAACCTTAAAGAAGTGCCCCCCTCTACAATTAGTTTGCCCAAGCCAAAGGCAACATTTGCAATACCGTCTTCGGGTTTTTCCGGCAATATTGGATAATAATTGATTGAACGAGCAACTCCCGAAATGGTCGGATAAAAAAGCCCGTTATTCACAGAACCGCATACTGCCTGCAATATTACGCCCATTTTTTCTTCGTCGAGCAGGTTTGATGTTACCGACATATACGACTTGCTGGTTTTAAAATATACCGAAGCATAAACACATTTAACTGCTGTTTCCAGTAAGCGGGCAGTTTGCATATGGTTTGCTGTTACGGGCACCATATAGGTCGAATATATTCCCGCAAACGGCTGATAAAAAGAATCTTCGAGTTTACTGGACGAACGCACCGCAATAGGCGATGTTGCAAGGCTTGCAATTGTAATTAGGTCGTCGTAAATATTTTCCGGGAGTTTCGCATCAACAAACCGGCTTAGTATTTCATTGTCGGAGGCAGGTGAATGTGCAATTTTGTACAAATCGTTCTTCTGCATAAAATCGTCGAACACATTGGTTGTGAGCACCACTGTTGCCGGAATGGTAATTTTAACATCGGGGTAACGGCTAACTAAGCGTTCTTTTTTTATTACCGAATTCATAAAAGCCAGGCCACGTGCCTTACCGCCCAAATTTCCATCGCCAATACGCGAGAAAAACAAATAATCGTCGAACCTGTTTTTATCGAACTCTGCAATAATTCCGCGTGCCTTACTAACCCTGAAACTGGCTATGGCATCGTAAATATATTTTCGAAGTGCATCGGGCGAAGTAAAATCGTCGTACTGCGATTCTTTAAATTTTTGTGCAATAGGAAAAAGGGCCCGCGCATTCAGCCATTTCGAAAAATCGTCGTGCCGCGTATGGTACTCCAAAACTTTATCGGGGAGCGATAATATAATTTCCTGGAAACTTTTTAAATCGGCAGCAACATGCGTAACCAGGCCAGTTTCGGGGTTTCGGAAATAAAAAGGGCCGAAACCGAAATTCGACAAAATGTATTCTTTCAGCTCGTTAAGCAATTTTTCGGAATATTTGTTCAAAAAGCCTGCCCCAAGATCTTTTGCCAGAGGTTGGTTTGAAGAATCGGATGATTGCAGCAAAAATGGGATATTCGGATCTTCGTCTTTTACCAATTTGCAAAACCTAAGTCCCGATTTTGTGGCTGTGTCGCGCTTATCGGGCCTGAATTTATAGCTTACATCGGAAATGATACCGAGAATATTCTTCCTGTATTTGTAAAAAAGCGAAACAGCTTCGTCGTAGCTCTTTGCCAACAATATTTTAGGCCTTCCCCTGCGCCGTAACATCTGCTGGTGCTCGTTCAGCGCCTCTTTCATAAACTCTTTCGATTGCTCTAGAATAATCCTGTACAGGTTCGGAAGGTAAGAAGAGATATACCTGACTGAATCTTCCACCAGCAAAATTGCCTGAACGCCAATATCGAGCATATCGTTGTCGGCATTCATTTTGTCTTCAATAAGTTTAATTATTGCAAGGAAAATATCGGTATTTCCAAGCCAGCAAAAAACATGGTCGATACCCGATAAATCGGCCTTTTCAAGGCGCAGCGAAACTTCCCTTGAAAAATGTGTCAGCACTACAATGGGTTTTTCCGGATATCGTTCCTTTAGCAGTTTGGCAAACTTAAATGTATCGACATCTTTTATGCTCAACATCGGGATTATTAAATCGATATCTTCTTTCTCAAGTATTGAAAAGGCCAGTTCCGATGAGTCGGCATGAAGAAATACGGGTGGGTACCGGAGGTTTAGCGAAACATACTCATTAAAAATATGCTCGTCGATGCGGCCGTCTTCTTCAAGGGTAAAAAAGTCGTAATTGCTGCACAAAACAAGCACCCTTCTTATTCGTTTCTGCATAAGCAGGCTAAACGAGGTGTCGGAATAAAAATATGCTTCGCGGTTGGGCATTACGTTGTATTATTTTTTAAAGATACATTTTTGCCAGCGGTTAAAAAACCGGTTACATTAACAATTTGCGCCCGTGCATAAAACCAGTTTTAAATACTACTGCTGCTGTTTGTAAAACTTTAAACAAAAAATTAATAAGTTGCAGACTGTTTTTTTTCTGTCTTTTTTATTTTGTATCCAGTATAGGCAATAATAACTGCCACAATAGGGTTAATAAGGTTAAAAAAACAATAAGGCAGGTAGGTTAGGGTTGATACCCCCAGTACCCTTGCCTGTGTTGCCCCGCATGTGTTCCATGGCACAAGCACCGAAGTGAGGGTGCCGGCATCTTCGAGGGTACGGCTCAGCACTTCAGGTTTCAGCCCCCTTTCGCGGTAACTGTCGGCAAACATTTTGCCCGGTACAACTATTGAAATATACTGATCGGAAGCTGTAAGGTTGAAAAACACCGAAGTGCCCATTGTAGAAGCAATAAGCGAGCCCGTTGACCTGGCAACAGAAATTATTGCATGTGTTATCCGCCGGAGCATACCGCCTGCCTCCATGGCGCCCCCAAATATCATTGCCGAAAGAATAAGCCATACCGTGTTTAACATTCCGGCCATGCCCGAAGTGGTAAAAAGTTCATCGACAATTTCGTTCGGCGATGCAATATCAACATTTCCGAACATCGAAACCATTACAGATTTATAGGATGATAAAAAATACAAACCTTTATCTGCTGTTATACCTGCAATTTCGTTAATAAGGTGCGGTTGGAAAATTACGGCAAAAACCCCTCCGGTAAGGGTACCAATAAGCAGCGATGGAATCGGGGGTATTTTCATCATGATAATTGCGATTAGTATTGCAGGCACCAATAGCAGTAAAGGCGATATTGTAAATAAATCGCCAATTGCGCCAAGTACCCCGGGAATATTGGTTTCGGTATCGTTAAAATCGTAGAAAAAACCAATAACTGCAAAGGCAACTGTAGCCAGGATTATTGAAGGGGCAGTGGTTATTGCCATGTACCGAATGTGGGTAAACAAGTCGGTGCCGGCAACAGCGGGTGCCAGATTGGTTGTGTCGGAAAGGGGCGACATTTTATCGCCAAAGTAGGCCCCGGAAATTATTGCCCCGGCAACTAACCCTTCGTGAATGCCTATGGCCTTGCCAATACCCAACAAAGCCACGCCAATGGTTGCAATGGTTGACCACGACGAACCGGTAGCCAATGAAACCAGGCAACACACAACTACAGCAGTAAACAGAAAAAACCTGGGGTTAATAATTTTCAACCCATAATAAATCATCGAAGGCACTACCCCGCTAAGCAGCCAGGTTCCGGCCAGCGAACCAATCAATAACAAAATAAGCATTGCCGGCATAGCCTTGCCAATTGTATCGACAATGGTTTGCTGAATAAGCCCCCAACTGGTTCCGTGGGCTATTGCCAGCAACGACGCTATGGCAGCGGCAAACAATAATACCAGCTGGTTGGAACCATCAAGGGTTCCCTCGCGAAAAATAATGAAATTTGCCGAAAGGCACACAATTAAAAAAAATACGGGTATAAAAGCATAAAACAGAGAAAGCTTTCCCTTTTCAGGTATCATTAATGTAAAATTTATGATAAACTATCACAGAATAGCTGCAAAATAACACATTATTCATCCACATTAAAATATATTCTGATTTTTTAGTTTATTTTTACAACATCAAACAGTGCGCATGTTTTTTTGGAAAAAGCGTTTGATACAGGCTTATGATACTTGATTATAATTTTTTTGAACCCAATAACCAGCTCGAGCCGCAGAAAGGCAGGATACTTATTTCGGAACCCTTTCTGATGGACAATTATTTTAAACGTTCGGTGGTACTGATTACCGAGCATAATAATGAGGGCACTATAGGGTTCGTGTTAAACAAGCCTGTGGACATTCCGGTAAACGAAGTTATAGAAAACTTTCCCGCAACCAATGTTGAGTTGTTGCTTGGAGGCCCTGTAAACACAAACACCCTGCACTATATACATACACTCGGCGACATTATCCCTAACAGCAACAGGGTTATTGGCAATGTATTCTGGGGCGGCGATTTTGATGTAGTAGAAAGGCTTATTCGCTCCGGTAACCTTGTTCCCGGCCAAATCAAGTTTTTCCTTGGTTATTCAGGCTGGTCGCCCGATCAGTTGGAAGAAGAACTTGAAGATAGCGCATGGCTTGTTGGCGAACTCCCGCCCGAGGAAATAATGACCCCCATGAACCGTAACTACTGGAAACGGCACCTGCGCAAACTGGGAAAAAAATACGAAATGTGGTCGAATTTTCCGGAGGATCCGGAAATGAACTGACTAAAACCGGTAACCGTTTTTTCAATTCTCAGCACAAGCTAATTGATAAGATTTATGAACCCCGCAGCGATCAACAAAATTAATTAAGCGGGCTATATACTTCCTACAATTGTGCTTTTCAGCAGAAAAAAGCATTACATAAACACATTTCTCGTTGTGCCCTCTTATAAAGTAAAATATTGGTATATTTATTTCTGAATACGTTATATTTTTTCTATGAGCACATCAAACCAATTCGAAGAATTGCTCAAACAGCTTGAACTGTTAAGCACAAAACAAATTGCCCTAAACAACGAATTACAGGCCGTAAGAGCTGAAATAGAACTGCTGAGAAAAACTGAAAAGCAAACTTCTGCCCCAAAAGAAGTGCCTCTTACCAAACAGGAATATATTCAACAGCAAATCGAAAGCCGGCAACAGTACCAAAACCCGCAGGATAATTTGCCCCATTATGTGCCCCGCCCCGAAAGAATAAAACATAAAACAGATATTGAAAAATTTATCGGCGAAAATCTCATTAGCAAAATTGGTATAATTATTCTTGTAATAGGTGTAGGCATTGGTGCAAGGTTTGCTATCGAACATAGCTTAATCAGCCCTATGGTGCGCACTATTGGTGGCTATTTGTTTGGGTTTGCCTTGCTGGCACTGGCTTTCATGTTAAAACAAAAATACCACAATTATAGTGCTGTTCTGCTAAGCGGCTCTATGGCTATATTTTATTTTATTAGCTTTGCTGCCTTTAGCTTCTACGATATTTTGCCACAGCCAGTTGCCTTTGTTCTGCTGCTCATTTTCACTGTTTTTACAGTATTTGCCGCCATTAATTACAATCAGCAGGTTATAGCGCATATCGGGCTTGTTGGCGCATATTCAGTGCCATTTTTAATTGGTTCGGGTTCAAACAATACCCTGTTCCTGTTCATATACATAACCATTATAAATGCCGGCATTTTTACCGTTGCCCTAAAACGTTACTGGAAACCGCTGCACTTCCTGGCATTTCTGGCAACATGGTCGATTTACCTGGTATGGTATGCAGGCGATTATACCAATAGCGAAGATTTTGCCCTGGCCCTGGTGTTCTTATGTGTTTTCTTTGTCTTGTTTTTTTTAACTTTTATTTTCTATAAGCTCTTAAACAAAGGACTTTTTAATGCTCCCGACATTATACTCTTAACAGCGAATTCGTTTGTTTTTTACGGCCTGGGCTACGCCATTATATCGGGCTTTTCCGACAATAGCCAGCACCTTGGCTTGTTTACCCTTGTTACAGCCTTTGTCCATTTGCTTGCAGCATGGTATATTTTTAGGCTTAAATTGGCCGACAAAAACCTATTCTACCTGCTGGCCGGACTGGTGCTTGTTTTCCTGACAATTGTGTTTCCGGTACAGTTCGACGGTAACTGGGTAACCCTCTTCTGGGCAGGCGAAGCCCTTGTGCTGCTCTGGATTTGCCATTCCGGTAAAGTTAAGCTTTATGCCTATCTTTCGTTCCCGGTAATTTTGCTTGCATTTATAAGCCTTGTACATGACTGGACAGCGTTTTACGGTTTCCAAAAATTTCTGGGCAGCAATACAGCAGCGCCGGCCTTTTACAATGTGATTTTTTTAACCTCTCTGCTGACAACCATTTCCCTGTATGGTTTTTATTATATGCTGCAAGGCCGAACCCTTTCGGATTTATTCCAGCGTAATAATATATTCCAAGCCATGCTTATTATTGTTCCTGTGTTATTGATTATAACTGCCTATTTTACATTCGAACTCGAAATTGCACGTATGTGGCAACAAAAAATTTCGGCATCGGCTGTTGAAATTAGCAGCGGCGGGGAAAACCCATTTACCTACACACAAACCGATTCTGCCCTCGGCTTATTCAAATCGGTTTGGATAATTAATTATACCCTGTTGTTTTCATCGGTAATTATGCTAATAAATTCAACAAGAAGGCCAAACAATGTTTATACATGGCTTAGCCTTACAGTATCGCTTGTAGTATTACTGGTTTTTCTTACAAAAGGCCTTTACAGCTTAAGCGAACTACGCGATATTTATTTACAAAACTTACAAGGCGATCTATATCCGCGAACAGTTTTATTTATTTCAATACGGTACATAGCTGTTGGTTTTGCTGCCTTGCCCCTGCTATTGGTTTTCAGGTTAAAACCTGCAATTTTAACAAAAAGCCCTGCCTTGTTTGATTTGGTTGTTGCCGGGGCAATTCTATGGGTGCTAACCAGCGAATTGCTAAACTGGCTCGACATTGCAAAAACACCCAACCTTTATAAACTGGCCCTTAGCATTTTCTGGGGGATATATGCTTTATTGCTGGTTATTATAGGCATCTGGAAAAACAAAACCCACCTGCGTATTGCTGCATTTTGCATTTTGGGTTTTACATTGCTGAAATTGTTTTTTTACGATTTATCAGACATGAAGCCTTTATCAAGGGCAGTGCTATTTATTGCCCTGGGCATGGTAATGCTTGGGGTATCGTTTCTTTACAACAAATATAAAAGCACCCTTTTCGATGAGCAAAAAAGCTAAATTACTTTCAGCCTTACTTTTTTTGTTGCTGGCACCTGCTTATTGCCAGATAAAAGGTTTTAAATACCGTGTGCCCATAACCGGGGTTTCGGATACCTGGCACAGTTACACCCTCGACACGGAAATTTTCGGCAAACTGGAAAACGGGCTCAACGATATACGCATCGTTGGCTTTGGCCCCTCCGATACCATTGAGGCCCCTTACATTATTAACCAACACCTGCGAAAAGAAAGCCTTAACCAAATTGAAACACAACTGCTGAACCTTACGAAAAAAGGCAATGTCTGGTATTACACCATAAAAGTTGGTGCCGGTAAGGTTTTAAATAAATTTGATTTGAAATTCAACCGCAGTAATTTCGATTACCTGCTTACACTCGAAGGGAGCCACAACCAGCAACAATGGTTTGAAATACCAGGCAAATACAGGGTAATTTCGATAGTTGACGGACAAATTGCTTACGAATACTCAAGCCTGCATTTCTCCAACAGCGATTTTTGCTTTTACAGAATAAGTTTTTCATCGGCCAATAATCCTCTTTTAGGGTCAATATCGGCGTATTATGTAAGTACCGATACTGGCATGTACCTTTCATCAAGTTATAAAACAACAAGCCTTGCCATCGACAGGCAATTGAGAACCAGTGTTTACTCGATAGAATTGCCCATGGCTTTGCCTGTTTCGGGCATTACTGTAATTTGTGCCGACAGTTTCGATTATTACCGAAAGGCAACAATAGAATGCCTAACCGACAGCACGCCTGCACCAGATGGCTGGATAAAGAGGTATTCTACCCTTACAAGCAGTTACATCAGTTCTATTGCAGAAAACACTTTCTGGTTTGCCCCTTCAATTACAAAACAGGTAAAACTTACTGTATTTAACCAATACAACCACCCACTACAGATCGATAGTATTAAGGTATATTCAAATATTGTCAGCCTTACAGCCCGTTTTACAAAAGGGTACAGGTATTATTTGTATTATGGTAACAGATATTGCGAATACCCCGGTTACGATATCAACTTCTTTCGCGATAAAATACCCGAAAACACCAGCTTTGTTTTTACCGGTAACCAGGAAAAACTCTTTGAAACAGGCAGCATGGAACAAAATGGCAACAAAAGCCAGGAAATATGGCTATGGTTGTTAATGGGCGCTATTGTGATGTTGTTGGCCTTTTTTACCCTGAATATGATAAAAACAAAACAAAATTCCGAAACCAATTAATTATTTCTGTTATGGATACCATACACCTCGACAACCCCAATAAAAAGCTTGTTGTTTATGGAATATGCCTGGTTGGGCTTTTTTTATTGTGCCTTACATTTGAAAAATTTACAGGTATTTTAATCGGAACGGGCATAATTGTAAGGCTGCTGGTATTGCTTTGGATGCCCCGGGCTGCCGATTCGGTGGGGAGAAACCCGCTGGGATGGACCCTTTTTGCCTTGCTTGATCCTTCCATTGCCCTTATTGTTTTAGGCTCTGTTGGTTACAAAAAAAACCAGCACTTTCATTCAATAATTAAACTGTACAACCAAAAACTATCGGAAAAGCAGGCTGAACTTACCCTAATGGCAGGGGAAAATAAAATATCGGCAGAAGAAAAAGATTTGGAGATGGCCAATTTTTACGAAGAATTAATTATTCAGGCAAGGAAACAGCTTGCAAAGAAATATAGCGAGGCCGATGAGAAGTTCCTGAACGAGCAACTGGAGCGACACGGGTATGTGATGGATCCTGGTTCTGATGTTTTTGTTCCGGTAAGCGATAAATGCCCTGCCTGTGGCGAAACGGTTAGTGAGAAAGACGAAACCTGCCCCGGATGCGGGTTGGCCTTAAAATAGGCTAGGGTTTATAGTTATCAGTGAACGGTGAACAGTGAACGGTGAACAGTAAAAAGTTAAAGTACGTTTCATTTCCTTCATTCATTACATTTCTTTCATTTCCTTCATTAATCACAAGCTTATCTGTGTTTGATTAGTTGTTTTTCAACCTCCAGGTTTAACAGTTGGGTTATTTTTGATGACATAAAATGAAAGTACCGCTTGTCTTTATAGGCGCCTATCCAGTTAATGCCGGCAATAGCGTTGGTAATAAAAATTTCATCGGCCGCAAGCAGGTGAGTTTCGGTGAAGCCCCCGCTTTCTATAACCGGAAGGTTGTGCTGCGCCAGCAATTCGATAACGTTACGGCGCATGGTGCCGTCAACGCAACCGCTTTCTATCGAAGGGGTAATAATTTTTTCGTTTTTCACCAGAAAAATATTCGATGCCAAAGTTTCTATTATTGCCCCGGCCTGGTTAAGGATAAAACAATCGTCGAGGCCCTGCTCTTTTTTCCAGCACCCGGCCATAACAAACAACAATGCATTGCAGGTTTTAAATTGCGATAAATAGTTAACCGGCTTCTTCAGCCCGTTGAAAATACCAGCATGTATCCCAGCCTGGTTGAGCTCATATTTTTCGCCAGGCAATGGTTCGACCGACAAAAGGTACCCGGCAGAACATTTCGCAGGCGTGTATAACCCCCCATCGTCCCTGAAAACTGTTAACCGGGCACGTGCACCCTTGTAAATACGGTTTCGCTGCAAAAGGTTGTAAACCTGTAAGCCAAAGTAATTTTCGGTATATTCTGCCGGCAGTTCAATTTTCAGGTAGTACAGGGCATTGCGTAACCGCTGGTAATGCTTGTCGAAAAACAAGGGTTGTGAGTTCAGGCAGCGAATGGTTTCAAAAACACCATCGGCATAGCAAAATGCCCTGTTTGTGTGGGTTAAAACCGGGGCGTCAGCTTTAATCTGTTCGCCATTTATGTTTAAATAATGGCTCATATCTGAAACCGCTTAAGGCTTTCAATAAAATAATAAATAAGCCCTAAATCGATAAAAAGCGGAAAAATAAACCCGAAAACCGACCCCAGCAAATGGGCATCGTGGGCAATATTGTCGCCACCGCGTTTTGCCATATATTGCGAATAAATAATGTATAATACAGCAAAAATTATCCCAGGCACCGGAATAAAATAAACACCTATCATTTGCCAGGGGTTAAAGAATATACTGAACATAAGCACTGCCGATGTCGCACCCGAAGCACCTACCGAATTGTAGAGGTAATTGTCTTTCTGCTTGTACAAACTAATCGACGATGAAAAAACTATTGCCAACACATAAAACACAATGTACAAAGCCACAGGAAATTTAACCAGTCCGGCGGTGGCAAGCTGCCCAATTATGTGTTCGGCGCTTGTTCCAAAAAAGTACAATACAAACATGTTTACAAACAAATGCCACCAGTTAGCATGTACAAAACCATGTGTAACAATACGGTAATATTGCCTGCGATGGATTACCTGGTATGCGTTGAACTGGAGCCGGGCAAACATTGAGTGGTCGTAAAACGCTAAAATTGAGACGAGTGCAGTAACCACAATAATAATCAGGGTCATATTTGGGTATTTTAATGAATTACAAATTGTTATGGTCAAAAAAAGAACAGCAATAAGCAACAATAAAACCTCATCAGTTTAATATTTTATATACCAGTTCTTTTAACAAGTCGCCAGGTGTGGCAGAAATATTGCCAACCCCTTTCGATTTAAGGTCGTATTCGCGTAGGAGCGAAATTATTTCAACAGCCTTTTTAGGCGGAAATACCTTTGCTGCATTCTGATAATCGGCCACAAAATAGGGGTTAATTTTTAAGGCCGCTGCTACCGATTGCTTCGATTTATCGGCCAGAAAGTAGTAAACAATTATTTTGTTAAAGAAACTATACAACATTCCAATGGTTACAACAAAAGGATTGTCTTTCTGGTTCTGCCCAAAATGTTCAACAATCCTAAAAGCTTTCAGGTGGTCTTTTTTGCTAAGCGCATTTTGTAGCTCAATATTGTTATAGTCCTTGCTAATGCCAATATTTTCTTCGATATGTACCGATGTTATCAGCTTTTCGCCTTTTGGCAGTACTAGCACGAGCTTATCGAGTTCCATTACTATTTTTCCCAGTTCGGCACCAAGAAATTCCGAAAGCAACAGTGCGGCAGTGGGCTGAACCTGAAAGCCCCGTTTGCTTAAATACTTTGTAATCCAGTCGGGAACCTGGTTGTCGTAAAGTTTTTTCGATTCAAAAAGCACCCCGTTTTTTTCGAGTTCCTTAACAAGCCTTTTTCTTTTATCGAGGGTTTTATATTTGTAGTTTACAACCAGAATGGTCGATTTCAGTGGCTTTTGGGCATAATATACCAAGTCGTCGATATTGCGTATATTCTGGGCTTCTTTAACAATAACAACCTGGTAAGGTGCCATCATGGGGTAGCGTTTGGCGCTGTTTATCACGTTGGCAATGTCGGTGTCTTTGCCATAAATTACTGTTTGGTTGAAAGCTTTCTCTGCCTCGCTTAAAACGTTTTGCGCTATATAATCGGTTAACTGATCAATAAAATAAGCCTCATCGCCCATTAAAAAATATATGGGCATGTACTTTTTTTGCTGTAAATCAGAAAGAATTGAATCAAAAGTCATATTGGGCTGTTCTGTCTGCTAAAATAGAAAAAAGATTAGTATTTTTCGGCTTTGTATAACCCGATATTCAATAGCATTGAAATGGTAAAACTAAACCTGCCCGAATATACTTTTGAGGTGAAGAAAGAGAAAGGACAGTTTTACATCAGGGACATTATACGCAAAAAATACCTCCTTCTAACACCCGAAGAGTGGGTACGACAGAATATTACAGCTTTTTTAACCAACGGCCGCGATTTCCCGGCAGTGTTATTCAGTATGGAATCGGGAATTAAGGTCAATTCGCTGCAAAAAAGATACGATGCCCTGGTTTACTCCCGCTCGGGCAGCCCACTTCTTTTAATTGAATGCAAAGCCCCCGAAGTTGCCATTAACCAAAAGGTTTTCGAACAGATAATTGCTTACAACAACACAGTAAAAGCACCTTACATGTTGGTTACCAACGGCATACTACATTACTTCCTGAGAATCGACAACCAAAGTGGAAAGTTTGTTTTCGATACTTCCATACCCTTCTTTACCGAATTGTTGCAGAATGGTAAAGTTTAGAATCCCTTCAGCACCCCTAATCTGCTCCAAACCTTATTTTGTGCTATTTACCTGCCATTATTAACTTTTTTGTTATTCTTCAGCCAGAAACGGATACCTGTAATCGGTTGGCGGGGCAAAATTTTCTTTTATGGTACGCGGGCTTACCCAGCGCATAAGGTTAATAATAGAGCCTGCCTTGTCGTTTGTGCCCGATCCCCTGGCACCACCAAAAGGTTGTTGGCCGACTACGGCGCCGGTAGGTTTATCGTTTATATAGAAATTTCCGGCAGCAAAGCGCAGAATTTTATCGGCCATAACAACGGCTACCCGATCTTTTGCGAAAATTGCCCCTGTAAGCGCATATATCGATGTTTTATCGCACATCCTGAGGGTTTCTTCGTATTTATCCTCGTCGTACAGATAAACTGTAAGTATAGGGCCAAACAATTCTTCTTCCATCGAAAAAAAGTTCGGGTTTGAAGTTAAGGCTACGGTAGGTTCGATAAAATAGCCTTTCGATTTATCATACCCTCCGCCAATAACTATTTCGGCATCGGGCGATGATTTTATTTTATCTATTGCCCCCGAAAGGGTTTTAAAAGCCCCCTCGTCGATAACGGCATTGATGAAGTTTGAAAAATCTTCGGGTGTCCCCATCTTCATCGATTTAAGGTCGCGCTCAAGCCCTTCTCGGATTTCAGGCCACTTCGAACGGGGAATATAAGCCCTGCTCGCTGCCGAGCATTTTTGGCCCTGGTATTCAAAAGCGCCGCGGGTAAGTGCAGTAACTACTTGTTTCATGTTGGCACTTTCGTGCACAAAAACAAAGTCTTTGCCCCCGGTTTCGCCAACAATTCGGGGGTACGACTTATACTTTTTGATGTTCTTTCCGATAGTTTCCCAGATATCCTGGAAAACGCCTGTAGATCCGGTAAAATGAATGCCTGTAAAATCGGGGTGGTTAAGCACTATATCAGAAACTACCGGCCCCGGGGCAAATACCATATTTATTACCCCGTTCGGGAGCCCTGCCTCGGTAAGTATTTCCATTATTACAGCGGCAGAGTATATCTGGGTTTTCGAAGGTTTCCACACCACTGTGTTTCCCATCATGGCTGGCGAGGTTTGCAGGTTGCCGGCAATTGATGTGAAGTTAAAGGGGGTAAGGGCAAAAATAAACCCTTCGAGCGGCCGCCACTCAATGCTGTTCCATTGTTGTGGCGAGGAGTTTGGCTGCATCTCGTATATTTGTTCGAGGTATTTAACATTAAACCGGTAAAAGTCGATTAATTCGCAGGCGCAATCGATTTCGGCCTGGTAAACATTTTTCGACTGCCCCAGCATTGTGGCTGCAACCATTTTGGCCCTGTATGGGCCGGCCAGCAAATCGGCAGCTTTTAAAAATATCGATGCACGTTCGCCCCAGTCAAGTTCCATCCACGATTTTTTTGCACCCAGGGCGGCATCAATGGCCATCTGTACTTCTTTTGCCCCTCCCTGGTGATAATAGCCCAGGGTATAATTGATATCGTGCGGCGGGCAAATACGGTGCCGCACACCGGTTCGTACTTCATGTCCGTTAATGATCATAGGGATATCGGGTTCTTGTGCTTTCAAGCTTGCGATAGCTTTTTTTACCTCTTCGCGCTCAGGCGAACCAACTGCATAGGCTTTTACCGGTTCGTTAACCGGCGTGGGGATAATATACCTGCTGTCGCTCATGTCTGTTTTGTTTTAATTACTGAATATAACAAAAATAGCCGACAGGCAGCCATCAAAACATGACTAATATTACTTGGTAATGAACAGATTGTATGATTTTTATCATCACCATAATGATAACTTCTGTCGATAACTTTTTTAACGGAACACGATTTATTATCGTTGTTGCCTTAATTTTGCTTTCACACTTTTACAGGTTATGGACAAAGCGGAAAAGAAGAACAATTGGCAGGTGCTGTTTCGCCTGGTGCGCAACAAGTATATTTCGGCATCGCTAATATTTGTTGTGTGGGTTGGCCTTTTTGACGAAAACAACCTTATTGAACGCTTTAAGCTCATTCGCCAGCTCCGCCGTTTGGAAAACGATAAAGAGTATTACCTGAAACAGATTGAAAAAGACGCTGCCCGGTTAAAAGAGCTGCAAACCAACAACGAGAACCTCGAAAAATTTGCCCGCGAGCAATACCTTATGCACCGAAAAAACGAAGAAGTTTTTGTTATTGTAAGGGAATAATGCTCACGGATACCTTACTATTTCGGGCTGATTTGTTTTTTTTCAAATACTAAAAAACCAACTCTAAAAAACAGGTTTCCAGCTTACTACATACTCCAGTCCGGATGCAAGCGGTGCTTCGCCCGAAGTTTGTTCCCAGGTGCCTGCGATACCGTTTTCTTTCAGGGTTAAATCGAAATGCGAAAGGGCAATACCTAAATCTATCAATTGCAGGTCGGCCGTTTTTATAACCGTTCTCATTATTTTGCTCCTTTTCAGGTAAAAATGAAAAATGCCCTTGCTGTCGAACACTGCCCTCCAGGGCTGAAAATTGTCGGCCGAAGGGCTAAGCCGCAACATTTCGAGGGCTTGTTCATATCGCCCTGTCTTTTCTTTCTCCAGCAAAATGCCTGGTTGATTATAGAAAAAAAGTGTTTCAAATTCTTTTCTTTTGTGTGGGTTTACCCGCAGTTTCTGAATTTTTACAAAAAACCGTTCATTTGCAGCAGGTATGCCCACAGGGGTTATGGCCGGTATGTATTCATCAGGTGCAAGGCCTAATGGCCCGGCAAAATCTTTTCGCCTCAGGGTACCGCCCAGCCAGCATGTTCCAAGCCCGAGTGTGGTTAACTTCAGAATAATGGTTTCCAGGGCATAACCATAATCGAAATCGGCCATTGGCTTTCTTTCAACTGCCCCGGCAATAAAATATTTGGCACCTTTAATGTACCCATACGTCCCAATTTTAACTGCTTCGCCACTTTTTAACGATTGGTTTTCGATTAAGCTAAACCTTGGCTTGTTACCAAAGGGCACAGGCACTTTCTCGTTTATTATTTGCTGAACCTGTTCTTTTAATTCGCCCGATAACGAGGTGTTTAGGTAGTCCCTGACCGATTTGCGCTTTCTGACAGCTTCCTGAATATCCATATTATAATTTAAATTTGGGGTGAAAAATTATAATCCTTCTTAAGAAAATAGCCCATATCTACACAAAACTTGTTGTACAGGGAAAAACATTATTAACAAGAGCCCCTATAAGCATGATCGCCCCTGTCAACATCCCGTAAGGCCCTGAGCAATTCCGATGCGTTTAGTTCATTACCGTTGCCCAGATACAGGTTCACAGCAGTGCAAACATCAATGTTGTAGCTGCCGTTCTCCCGCGCATAATTCAGGAACTTTATTACCTTAAAGGCATCGAACCACTGGTAAAACCTTTTAATAAAACTGGGCAGGCTGGCTGTGTTCTGCTTAATTTCGTTTATATTGAACAGATAATTATTGGTTTCGAGAAACCGGCATAAAACAGGGGGCAGCCCCATGCACTTATTGCCAATTTCTTCTGGTTTCATAGTGTAGAATAATGGCAGAAGGCTAAAGAAATCTTTTAGCATAAAAAAAAGGCCTGGGTGATAGGTTGAATATGTACTATTTGCCCCACCAACAATTTTTGTTATGGCAGCCCCCGTTCCAAACGGCACCCTGTCGGAAATTCTCGACGAAGGCTTTAAAATAATTTCCGGCAAGAAACGGATATTATCGTGCATGTATATTTTCTGAAGGAAGTAAAAATCTTCGCCTGCCTTGCGCTTGTTCATTCCCCCCGATTTAACATAAACCGAAGCCCGCACGGCAAAAGCCGAACCAATGGTGTAATAGTAATACGGGAAACCTGTGGATTCCAGTATTTGCTTGTAATAGCGCAGGTGAAGCTCGTAAAGGGTTGCCGCTGCATAAACATTGGCCGGGTATGCAAACCCGCTTGTTGCATGTTCGAAATTAAAAAGAAAACAATTTGTCGCCGGGCTTTCGGTATTTCTCTTATGCAGGCCGGTAAAATAATTGTCGGGCACTAAGGTATCGGCATCGAGGGAAAGAATAATACCATTAGGGTTATTTATGTTGTTGAAACGCTCTACGGCCAAATCCATAAGAATTTTACGTGCCAGCCCAACTCCGGCATGTTTTTGAGGTAGATCGGGGGCCAAAAAAGCTTTAAATAATAAACTCGAGGTACTGTTAGTGTTGCACCATTCAGATGTTTGGGCGTACTGTAAGCCGGCTTCGTTTTTAGTTTCGGCGCTTTCACCTTCGGGGTAATTAAACAGCACATACACCTCAATATTGGCGTCAACCGGCTTGCTGTTTTTTATCGAAAGCAAAGTTGACAACACATCGGGTTCGCGATATGCAGGGATTATTACAATATAACACAAAAGCCCCTGGGGGGCTTCTGTAACTTCAAACTTTATCTTTTGATGTTTCTCGAGGTATGATGTTGCAAATGGCATTGCAGCTTATTTCTTTTTGCTTTCGTCTTTTAGTGTTTTCTCGTAGTTGGCGTTCAGCCCGTCGATAACCTTACGGGTAATATCGAGGCTTTGGTTGGCATACCAGATATTGCCTCCAAAGGCATTGCCGAGAATATACTGGTATTTTTCAACGCCTTCCATGGTTTTGAGGTACTCAACAATTGAATTAAGCACTTTTCGCTGGGCAACCTGTTGTTCTTCTGCCAGGTTATATTGCAATTGGTTCTGGAGCCCCATAAGGCTCTGTTGCTCTTGTTGCAGGTTCTGCTCTATCTGTGCTGCTTCCGAACGTGTTACAAGCCCGCGTTCGGCTTTGTACATATAATCGTTGTAATTTTTTTCGAAAGTACGTTGTTGCGATTGCAACTGGGCTTCGGCTGTATTAAGTTTCTTTTCCAAATCGCCAACTACATCGTCGTACATTTTATAATTGGCAAACACCGAATCGATATTTACAAACACAACTCCTTCGGTGGCAGCAGAAAGACCCGACAACCCCACCGTTTCTTCCGAAGCAGTTTTTGATGGTTTTGAGTTAAAAAAAAGAATATAAAGTACTATTACAGCTATTGCAAGCACCAAATTCAGGATCAATGGTAATTTTTTCATGTAGATTTCTTATTAATAAAAATGAATCTACAAAAATATAACTTTCGTGCTATCGGGGAAATAAAAATCGGCTTTTATTATCGGCATTGCTATTATGCTTATTGCAGGCAATGCTCGGTTTATCGATAGCCTGATTTTCAATACCGATTCCCAAATTTTTTCGTGTAGCTCAACATTGGTATGGCAATAAAAGTATCAGACACCTGCCATAATTCTTTAAACTCCGCAGGGGTGTTTCCATAATTAACATATAAATAGCCCATTCCGGCCTGGTAACTAACAATATCTTTGTTCCTGTTAATAAACCGAATACCTGCAAACCCCAGCACCAAACTGTTTGTGCGGGTATAATACCTCGTATCGGTTACCTCGTGCCAGCCATACAAAGGGTCGGGGTTCGACGGGTCATCGACCCATTGCAGAATGTCGCGGTAAATCTCTTCATCGAACCATGTATAGTAGTTTTCGGTTATGAAATAAAAGTAATCCGAAAGTTTTACCATAGCCGAAATATTGAACAAAGCCTTATTGTTTGTGTTGTTAACGTCTCCCGAAAGATGGAGGTGCCCTGCCCCAATCGACACATTCCTGAATTGATCGCCAACTGTAAAAACGCCATATGCAACATTCCCGAAGAACGACCGGCCCCAGGTGCCAATCATCATAATATCGCCGATTGCCAAAGCAGTTTTGTTCCCATGGTAAATGGTTGCTTTGGGGGTAATGTAAAAAGGAAACAGCCCTACGGTGGTACCCATGCCTATAGAAAGGTGATTGTTCAAGCCATATTGAACATCGTGTACTGCCAGGTACATGGTATTGTAATACAGTTCCCCCTTTTTTAGGTTGAAGGCTGTTGGGGTAAAAACATGCCGCGACTGGTGCTGGTTGGTTGGTTGCCCATTTCGGATGTCTGCTTCAAGGGGTATTTCTTCTACTGCCGCAGGCGGATTTTGTTCCGTGGCCTTGTTGAAATTTTGCTTTGCTGCATATTCTTTAGGGTTTTCCACTATGTCGAATATGGCAATGCCCAACACAACGGCTTTATTGTTGTCGTTTAAGACGTCGAAACTATACCCCAAGTCTTTTTCTCCAAGAAGGATATCGTTGCAATTTTTCAATTTTAACAATGTATTTTGACCTTCCGTCAATAGTTCAGCAAAAAAATAATCGCATTTCTTCTTGAAATCGACTAGTGTGACCAGTTCCAGATTGAATTCGGTGAGTTTCTGCTGTAAAGCACTATCAAATTCAGGAGATAAAGAGCCTGCTTTATTCTCGACAACAATTTTTGTCTGCGAAAATGCAGCCACAATGTGCAACAAAACAAAAGCAACAATAGCAAGGTATTTCATTTAGAGGCAGTTTCTCTAAATGTAGCAATTTTTTATCTCTGTTTGCAAAAAATACAGGTTAATTATCTAATCATTAACTTATGGCAGGAAAACAAAATCGCAAATTACCGGAAAATGATCTGACGGGTAACGGTTGTTCTCGTTGTATTTTTCAATAATTGCGTTGCGTACTTCAATAGAATTGCCATACAGGTAAAAGATAAAGTCGATGCGGTTTGTGCCTTTGCCCGAAAAGCCGTGAAAAGTAATACTTTCTTCGGGCAATTCATGTTTATGGAACTTACTGAATGCATCAGTAAGTTTTATAGAATGGTGTTTTCCATCTAATAGGCCGGAAACCGAGCTATCATCGTCTGTGGCATTAAAATCGCCGGCAACAAAACAAGCCTCAGAGGGAAACGGCCTGGATGAAATTGATTCGGCGAGCATTCTCGAACTGTTGTTCCGGGCCTCAACCGACTCATGATCCCAGTGAAGGTTATAAATACTGAAGCCCCTGCCCGATTTGCTACTGGTAAACCTTGCAAAGGTGCATATTCGGGGGTGGTTGGCGCCCCACCCTTTGCTTCCGGCTACGTTGGGCGTATTACTAAACCAGAAAGTGCCTGAGTTTGCAGAATCGATAGAAAAAACCATGCTACGGTAAAAAATATGGCACGATTCGGTATATTCGGTAAGAATACTGTCGCGCCCCAAACCGTAAGACATAAACTCCGGAAAAGCGGCACCAATGGCCCGCAACATATCGGGTGTGGCCTCCTGAAGACAGAGAATGTCGGGTGCATTATCAGCTATTGTTTTTAGAAGCAATTCTTTTCTGACAGGCCAACTGTCGGCACCATCGTTTGCGTGTGTATATCGGGTATTAAACGACATAATCCTTAACGAATCGCCGGCAAAAGTGTGCATACCTGTTAATATAAAAAACACCGTAACAAAAAGCTTTAAAAAATATGTTTGTTTCATTGTAATATGCATTATTTAAACGAACAAAAACATCTCTTATTCTGGCATCGCCTCCCTCAAAGGGCTGTTAGGGCGCAATTATTTCGGAAACAGGTACCCCCGACGAACTATTCGGATAAGAAATATCGAGCAGAACAGAAATTGTTGGGGCAATATCGGTTAAATCAACTGGCCTGGTAATGGTTTTGCGCCCAATTTTCCATCCATAAAAAACCAGGGGCACCCGGGTATCAGTACCAAAACTCACAATGTTTTTACCATGCTTCTCGACATATCCGTCGGCCAAATGTATTAACACATCGCCGGAGCGTTTCTGGTTATACCCGTTTTGTATTTTTCTGAACACCCCGTTAACATAACTTGTATTTGTAAGGGCAGTGGAAGTAATGGTATTCTGTACCCCCTGAAACTGGAGCATCAGGTTGGCCACATTTTCCTGTACCGAGCTTAGCGAAAGTTTTGCCGACTCAATTAAGGTGCGGTTAAGGTATATCTGTTGGGCATGGTATTGTTTAATCCAATCGCCTTTACCGTAAATATTGTTCATATAACTCGACAACAAGCTAATAGCGCTTGCCGAATTAAAATAACCCGATGGTATTTTGTGAGCTTCGAGATATTCGGGTTTATGGTTAAGCCCATGCTCGGCCACAAACACAACCAGGGTATTTTCGATACCCACTGTGCTTTCAATAAAACTAAAAAAATGTGCCAATTCGCGATCGAGGCGCAATACTGCATCTTCCACCTCAACCGACAACTGTCCGAACATGTTGCCAATTTCTTCAAGAGCCGTAAAATTCAGGAACAAAACATCGGTATGGGGGCCAGCCCCCAAATTTTCGTTAACAATTGCCTGAATGGCAAAATCTTTCACAAGGTTATCACCAAAAGGCGTAGTTTTTAAAATTGAATACTCTTCCCTCTTTTTGTAAATCTTTGCAATATCTTTTATTTCGTAAGGAAAGACAACACTGTTTTTATAGCCTTGCTCATAAGGGTTCTGGTCGGGCAAGCTTTCGGTATATTCTGCCAGGGGGAGCATTGTTGACCATGTTTTTTCCATATAAATATCGGGGAAGCGCCTGTTATTAAAATCAACCACCCACAAAGGGAGAGAGTCGGCATAAAACGAGCTGGTAATAAAATTTCCGCCCTGCACCTCAAACCAGTATGCAGCTTTTGCAGTATGCCCGCCACTAATAACCGCTGAAACCGGTTCAAGGGAAACCGAAATTACTTTCGATTTAAAATTGTTCGACAGGTTAAGTTCGTCGGCAAAAGTTGTCGATAACAATTGTTGTGGGGAATATTGGCCGGCATCGAAAGGGCCTCCGATGGTTTTTGCCGATTGGTCGAAGATTGAAGTAACAACCTGCCCTTTTAAATCGTTGTACCAATTTTCGCCAACTATGCCATGCCGCGAGGGGTTTGTGCCGGTAACAATAGTAGCAGTGCCAACCCCTTTATCGCTGATAAGGTAGTTGTAGTTTGTGTTCCGGCAATAAGTGCCCCTGTTAACCAGCCTGCGAAAACCATCGTCGGAGAATTTGTCCCAGAAACGCGAAATATAATCGTGCCGGAACTGGGTAACCGTAATGGTTACAATAAGTTTTGGCTTTTCCGATGGAATTGGCTTTGAGCCCTGTGCACACAACGAATTCGCAAATATGGCCCCCAAAAGGGCACTAAAAACTGAAAACCTGAAAAAATTCAACATAAAGACAAAAAGAAGTGGTTAATAAAAGCTAAGGGAACATAATAAAAACATACCGGGGCAAATATAGTTCTGCCCGGCATATTAAAATAACCAGCTTATTAACAAAATAAGAAATTATTATACATTAAAGCGTATATGCAAAATATCGCCATCGCCAACGACGTAACTTTTGCCTTCGACATAGAGTTTTCCTTTTTCTTTACAGGCATGTTCCGATTTGTGGGTAATAAAATCGTGATACTTCATAACCTCGGCACGGATAAAGCCTCGTTCGAGATCGCTGTGGATAACCCCGGCTGCCTGTGGGGCAGTCATTCCTTTATGAATTGTCCAGGCCCTTATTTCTTTTGGGCCAACAGTAAAAAACGACTGTAGGTTAAGCAGCTGATAAGCCGAACGTACAAGCTTATTAACCCCGGGCTCTGTTAAACCTGCATCGGATAAAAATGCCAGCCGGTCGGCCTCGTCGTCGAGTTCAGCAATTTCGGCCTCCATTTTTCCGGCAATTACCAATATCTCGGTATTTTTCCCGTGAAGGGCGGCCCTCACTTTTTCAACGTATGTATTGCCACTTATGGCCGAAGCATCATCAACGTTGCAAACGTACATAACTGGCTTTACGGTAAGCAGGAACATATCGTCGAGGTGTTTACGCTCCTTTTCTTCGAGTTCCATGTCGCGCACGTTGCCCATATTTTCGATATGGGCTTTAACTTTGGCCAAAACCTCCAGGCCAAATTTGGCTTCTTTATCGCCGGTTTTTATTAATTTCTCCAGGCGAAGTATTTTTTTCTCCACCGACTCTAAATCTTTAATTTGGAGCTCGAAATCGATAGTTTCAATATCGCGCACCGGATCTACAGAGCCATCGATATGCGGAAGGCTGTCGTCGTCGAAACAGCGTAAAACATGAATTAGCGCATCGGTATTTCGGATATCGGCCAAAAACTTATTTCCTACCCCTTCTCCCTGGTTGGCCCCTTTAGTAAGCCCCGGAATATCAACAATATCAACAGTTGCCGGTACCAACTTTTCTGTTGGCTGCAATTCTTCGAGCTTTTTTAAACGCTGATCGGGCACAAGCACCAGGCCAATATTCGATTTGTTAGAGCTAAAGGCAAAACTTGTTGTTTCACCCTTGGTATTCGATATACAATTGAACAAAGTAGTCTTTCCAACATTGGTAATCCCTATAATTCCACACTGTAATGCCATTTTTATTACTGGTTTTCTTTATTAATATTTGCTTTTACCCCACAGGTATGTTTATAAATAAATTTTTCAACGAAGGGCAAAATTACATTTTATATTGATACTAATAAAATTGTAAAGCATACTTTCTATCTTTGCACCCTTTAAGGAATCAATTTTTAAACATTTACAATGAACGATAAAATATTGCTACGGGCGGCAGATAATGTCAGGGTTTTAGCTGCATCAATGGTAGAAAAGGCCAAGTCGGGCCACCCGGGCGGCGCTATGGGCGGTGCCGATTTTATTGCTGTTTTGTACAGCGAATTTTTAAACTGGGATCCGGAAAATATGGAATGGCGCAACCGCGACCGTTTTTTTCTCGATCCGGGCCACATGTCGCCCATGCTTTATGCTATGCTTACCCTCACCGGCAATTATTCTCTCGACGAAATTAAAGACTTCCGTCAATGGGGAAGCCCTACACCCGGTCACCCCGAAAAAGATTTTACAAGAGGCGTGGAGAACACCTCCGGCCCCCTTGGCCAGGGCCATGCCATGGCGGTTGGCTCTGCCATTGCCGAAAGGTTTTTAGCAGCCCGTTTTGGTGAATGGCTATCGCATAAGACCTATGCCTTTATATCTGATGGCGGGGTGCAGGAAGAAATTTCACAGGGGGCTGGCCGCATTGCCGGGCACCTCGGGCTGGGCAACCTTATTATGTTTTACGACTCAAACGACATACAACTGTCGCACGAAACCAGTGCCACTTCGTCGGAAGATACCGCAAAAAAATACGAATCGTGGAACTGGCATGTACAAACCATCGAGGGAAATAATATTGCACAAATCCGCGAGGCACTAAAAAATGCAGTTGCCGAAACCAACAAGCCTTCGCTTATTATTGGAAAAACCATTATGGGAAAAGGAGCCCTTGACTCAAACGGCAGCAGTTTCGAACGAAAGGTTTCAACCCATGGCATGCCCCTTGGCGAAGCTGGCGCCGATTTTAAGAAAACTATTGAAAACCTCGGCGGAGACCCCGACAACCCATTCGAAATCTTTCAAGACGTTAAAGAATTCTTTGAAACCGTAAAGGCCCAAAAATCGATGCTGGCAAAAAAAAGGCAAAATGAACAGGCAAAATGGGCAGTAGCAAATAAAACAGCATCGGAAAAATTCGATAAGTTCTTTGGTTTCGACTACTCCGGATTAAATTTTGAATCGATAAAAGTAAAGCCAAACCAAGCTACACGAGCTGCATCGGGCAGTGTTTTTTCGTACCTGGCCGATAATATCGAGAACTTATTGGTAGCTTCTGCCGATTTGGCCAACAGCGATAAAACCGATGGATTCTTAAAGAAAACCAAACCCCTTGCAAAAAACGACTTTAGCGGGGCATTTCTTCAAGCCGGGGTTTCTGAATTAACCATGGCAGCAATATGCAACGGAATTGCATTACATGGCGGCGTAAGGCCTGCATGTGGCACCTTCTTTGTTTTTTCAGATTATATGAAGCCAGCCATACGCCTTACTGCACTTATGCAACTGCCTGTTATCTTTATATGGACCCACGATGCGTTCAGGGTGGGCGAAGACGGGCCAACACACCAGCCCATTGAGCAGGAAGCCCAAATAAGGTTATTGGAGGAACTGAAAAACCATGCCGGACGAAACAGCTTGTTAGTTTTGCGCCCTTCCGACAGCGCAGAAACTTTGGTTTCGTGGAAAATGGCTCTTGAAAACCACTTAACCCCTACGGCTTTAATTTTGTCGAGGCAAAACATTGCCGATATACCGGCTGTAGGAAATTCAAGGTTTGTCGATGCCTTGCAGGCTGCAAAAGGAGGTTATGTTGTTAAACAGTCCAACGGAAAACCTGATGTTGTTCTTGCTGGAAACGGATCGGAAATATCAACCCTGCTCGATGGTGCCAAACTCCTTGAAGAAAACAATGGACTTAAAATACAGGTTTCGGCTTTCCCTTCGATCGGATTGTTTTTTGAACAAGACACCGATTACCGAAAAAAAGTATTGCCAGCGGGAATACCCGTTTTCGGCCTCACCGCCGGTTTGCCCTCTACCCTTTCAAGAATTGCCGGCCCAAATGGCACAATACATGGCATGTATGAGTTCGGGCATTCAGCACCTTTTAAGGTTCTCGATGAGAAATTCGGCTTCACTGGTGAAAATGTTTACAAAAAAGTTAAAAAGATGCTTGGCATATAAAGCCACGTAAATTTGGTTGTTTAAAAAACGGTACTGGTATTGTAACCTGCACCGTTTTTTTTTGTTTTAATTTAAGGGAATAAATACCTTGCAATTTCGTTAATTTAAAAAAATCGGTATGTACATACTAAGGCTTGCCTCATTAACAACTTTGCTTTGTTTTTCAGTGTTCTCCATGGCGCAAATGTCGGTTCCCAAAAAATATATCCCGCCCGACACCCGTATTTTATTTGTTTTTGATGCTTCGCAGAGCATGTTGGGCATGTGGGAGAGCGACCAGAAAATAAATATTGCCCGAAGGGTACTAATATCGATGATCGACAGCCTGCAGCACCTCGAAAATGTACAAATGGCCCTGAGGGTTTATGGTCACCAAAGCCCTGTGCCACCACAAGATTGCAACGACACAAAATTAGTCGTCCCATTTTCGAAAGGCAACGCTTCGAAAATCCGACAGGAGTTACGTTACCTTTACCCCAAAGGGACAACCCCTATTGCCCATTCTCTTGAGCTTTCGGGGAACGACTTCCCGGATGAATGTATCGATTGCCGCAATATAATAATTTTAATTACCGATGGCATTGAAGCCTGCGATGGCGACCCCTGCCAGGTATCATTCGAGCTGCAAAAAAAGGGTATTGTGCTTAAACCCTTTGTAATAGGAATAGGCATCGATGAGGGTTTCAAAGAAACTTTCGAATGCGTTGGCCATTATTATAATGCTGCCGATGAAGAAAGATTTGCCGAAGTTATGGAAGTAGTTATTTCGCATGCACTAAATTCTACCACCGCACAGGTTAACCTGCTCGACAAAGACGGGGTACCTACAGAAACTAATGTCAACATGACATTCAGCGATCATTTCTCGGGGCGCATCGTACATAATTATGTCCACACTATGAATTTTCGAGGTAACCCCGACACCCTGATACTCGATCACTTAATAGTATATAATTTAAAAGTAAATACCATACCACCTGTTTATGTCGATAGCATAAAAATCCACCCGGGAAGACATACCGTAATTGCTGCCGACTGTCCTCAAGGTAAATTGTTGGTAAAGGTCGATGGCGGTGTACATTACAGGGGAATACAGTTTATTGTACGCCAAAACGGTAAAATGGAAACCCTTAATATGCAGGAAATTAACAATGAAGAAAGTTACATTGTCGGCAAATACGACATTGAAATTCCTGTGCTGCCCAGAATTAACCTGGAGAATATTGAAATTAACCAGACAACAACCACAACAGTAACCGTTCCCCGTCCGGGCATTCTTAACCTGATAAAGTCGGGGGCAGGATATGGAAGTATTTATGTGCGAAAATCTGCCACCCACGAAGAATGGGTTTGCAATATTAATAATTCGCTAAAAAACGAAACCATTGTATTACAGCCGGGGAAATACCGTATTGTTTTCAGGGCCCAGAATGCCCGTCAAACACTCTACACTATAAACAAAACCGTTGAAATAAACTCGGGCAGTTCAGAAACAATAAACCTTTATTAACAGGAACCTGAGAACAACAGTTAATACCCCCTAAAGCGGAGCTGGAATCTGCTTGTGCCCTTTTAGTTTATAATTAAACTTTCTGCCAGTTTGGAAAGAAACTTTAGCCCATAAGCCTCCCTAGGAAGCTTTTTTGTTCTTTATTGTAATAATACCCATAGCGGGAGCCATAGCGGTAATATCCCTTCTTGCTGGCCGGAACATCATTGTAAACAATGCTTATCTTTTTTACCTGGTTCCGCTCCATGTCTTCGAACAAATAGCTTAGGAGTTGCTTGTGGGTAACATTGTGCCTTACCACGAGCAACATATAACCGGCAATTTTACTGATAAACATTGCATCGGAAACCATTCCTATTGGCGGCGAATCGAGCACAATAACATCGTAGCGTTTTTTTAATTCCGCAACGAGCTCTTCGAGCCTTTCCGACGCCGCAAGTTCCGATGGGTTTGGCGGAATTGGCCCCGATGCAATAAAATCGAACAACTTGTTGCAAACCGGTGTAATTATATCATCAACAACAGCCTGGCCAATAAGGTAGTTGCTCATGCCGGTGTTAGTTTCCAGTGCAAGGTACTCAGCCAGGCGGGGCCTTCTCAAATCCAAATCGACAAGACAAACCTTTTTATTGTACGAAGCATAAACTGCGGCAAAATTTATGGCAGTGTAGCTTTTGCCCTCTCCCTTCATAGCAGAGGACACCACAAACACAGGTGTTTTTTGTGCCCCGGTTACAAACTGCATATTTGCCCTGAGAATCCTGAAAGACTCAGCTACTATTGAATTAGGCGCACTCACAACCACCGGAAGTTCGAGGTTGTCGTTTTCAAAAATAGTGCCTACTATGGGCGATTTCGTAATAAGTTTTATATCGTCGGGCGACTGAACTTTAAAATTAAGCGATATGCGAAGATATATTATAGCAAACGGAAATATCGCCCCAAAAAGCAGGGCAATTAAAAGGTTCATTTTTTTGTTGGGGTGAACCAGCAAAGCCTCGCCAGCATCGGCAAACTCAAGTATTTCGTTCGATGGAAGGTTCGAGGCTTTTTTAATTTGCATTTCTGAGCGCCTGGTGAGCAAATAAGTATATAGTTCGTCGTTTAGCTGGAATTTACGCTGGAAGTTTAACAACTCCCTCTGGCTTTTGGGCAGTTTCGACAAGCGGGCAGAAACATCGGAAACCTGCACGTCGAGTTCATTTAAGGATATATTTGTGGCATCGTATATATTTGAAACTGTTTCTGACAGTTTCGCTTTTAACGATTCTATGCGTGTGTCGATTGATGTAATGTAAGGGTTATTTTTTCGGGTGTTTAGCGTTAGTTCTGTGCGCTCGTTATAAAGCCCCACCAGTTCCAGTATGAGGTTGTTTAACACGGCATCGCTTATGCCCAGGGTCGATGGGGCTATTAATTCATTAACATTCAAAGAGTTTGCCTTCAGGCTTTTTTCGAGGTATTCGAGGTATTTCTTCTGTACTGTAAGCTCCGATTTTTGCCTGTCGAGTTCGTTCTGTCGGGTGTAAGCCTGCTGTGCCTGGTAATCGATATCAACCAGTTTATGTTCCGAACGGAAATCTTCGAGTTTTTTCTCGGAATATTGAAGCGAATCGACAAGGGTAAGCAATTGTGAGTCGATAAAATCAATTGTGCGCTGTGCAATAAGGTTTTCTCGTTCTATGCCTTTGCTGAGGTAGTTCTGCATTAGCGAGTTTAAATATCGGGCAGCTTTAACTGCATCGGTGTGTTTCATCGATACTTTCATTATCGACGACGACTTAGGTATTTCTACATTAATTGATCGGAATTTTTGCACCAAAAAAGGCAGCGACCGGAAATAAAAAGAGTAGGCCCTGTTTCTGTAGTTATCGTCGTTCACTGTTAAATTAGATTCCACAGTAAACTTCATGTACATATTTTTCAGGGTATCCCCTAATTTAATGGTATCTGAAACAGTAAAGGAACCAATAACCCCTTCGAATTGGTTTTTTTTGAAATTATACAAGGTTGCCTGTTCGCCTTTGGCAGACACCATTATAATGCTATCTGCGAGGTACTCCAGTACAAACTCAACATTTACCGGCTGGGGGTGAATACTATCGAAGTTTACAACAAAAGGCGAATTTGAATATATTTCTTCCGTTCCCGGTATTCGTTTTCGGTAATATTCAACAAAAAAATCCAAATCGAGAAGAGTTTGTTTTATTACTGAAGTGGAATTTATAATCCCAATTTCATTTTCGAGCCTGTATGGATCGGAATATAACGATACATTTACCAGGTTGGCCTTGTCAAGTGGATTGGTATTTTCCTTTATGAGCACCCTTGTTGCCAATTCGTATTCCTTAACTGCCATAATATTGTAAACAACAGCAAACAGAACCGATAAAACAAGGCACATCACAAACAAAACCCAATTATCCACTATCCTGTAAAACCATTTTCTCAAATCAATCCCCTCTTCTTCCTCCAGCAAATAATTTGGCGCATCCATTCAAAAGGTTTTATTTTTGATTATAAAAAATACCGGCAGCTAAAATAGCTGTTGAGAAAAAATACATTAAAGTTTGATAGGGAAACTGCTCGTAAGCGAGCGATTTTGTATTGCGGGGCTCGATATACAACACATCGTTGGGCATTAAAAAATAATACGGCGACTCCATAATGCGGTTATCGGTAATATCGAGCAAATGCACCACCGAACCTGTCTGTGTCTGGCGAACAAGTTTTACCTGTTTAAGGTTGCCAAATGAGGTTAACCCGCCGGCAAGGCCAATAGCCTGAAAAACATTAATCTGATCCTGCTCTATAGTAAAGTTCCCGGGCTTGTTTACCTCGCCAAGCACCCCAACCTGAAAATTTACCAGCTTCACAAACACTGTGGCATCCTTGAAGTATTCATCGAGTTTGTCCTGTATTTTCTGCCTTACTTCCTGCACTGTAGAGCCCACAACATACATTTTCTCAATAAACGAAAACGATATGTACCCAAACTCATCAACAGCATAAGTATTTAAATACTGGTAGGTGGAGTTCATAAGGTAGGGGAAATCGGTCTGGAAAAATTTACTTGTCTTCGGATCGATACTATTTACCCTTACATAAACATGATCGCCAGTTTGTAGCCTGTAAGTGGTGGCTTTTGCGTTCTGAAACTGGGTTGTCATTTCTTTGTTTACTTTTTCCTGAATGAGTTTCACGTTTTTCTGTGAAACACACGACCACAGAAAAAATGTAACTATTAAAAGCCAACTTGCCCAGGATTTGGTTTTGTGCAATAACATTTTCATAGTGCGTATGATTTATATTCATGTAATGCTTTATATAATAATAGTTTTCTCCCGTTTTTAGAGGCAGTCAGAAAAGCTTTTTCCACACCGCAGTTTTCAAGGACGTCCAATGCCTGTTGCATGCTTTTGCCGGCCAAAATCTGGTATTTGTACCAGCCCCCTTCGAAAACAACTGTAAGCGGCCACCGGGCAGAATAAATTTCGCTAAGCTGCAATGCGGTTAACCTAACCCTTGAGGCAGCCACCTGAACGGAAAATTCTATTTCGTGCAGCACTTTTTCTTTACCAAGTTTTTTTACCTGCATGGCAACTGCCTGTGTTTGCTTTATGGCTTCGGCCAGGTCAACCATAAGCCCGCCGCTGTACGATACCAGGTAGGCATTTTCAACGCCCGATTGGCTGCATATTCTCTGTGCGTCGGTGTATAGTGTAAAGGAACGTATCTGGTATTTGTACAAATCACCTTCATTCGATTCAACAACACTTAAAGGGCCTTTGTAAATAGCCATAACCTGTTGCATGTTCAATGGGCTGCGGCTGGCCGCAAGCTGCACCCTGTATTCGGGTAAATCGTTGGCAAAAGAAATATCTGGGACAAACAACCCTTCGGTAATTGGCTTTTTTTGTGTTTTTATTTCTGTCTTTTGGGTTGTTTCCTCAGGTGTTGAAGCAATTTCAAGGTTTTCTGTTAAACCCGACTCAGGTATTATTATGCTTTTCGAAACTTCATCTTTGTGAATGGCGGGTTCTGTTTGCACGGTTGTTTCTGGCCCTAGTTGGGGGCCAACAGGCAAAATCGGGCTACTTTCACCAGTGCTGTCAAGTTTTATGGCCTGTTCTATCTGCACTTGAACTGCCTCTTTTCCCTCTTCGTAAGCTATAAATTTGTTCCACATTTCTTTGTACTCCTCAAAACCGGCATAGCTGCTTCCGGTTTGCAAAAGTTGGCCAATTACAAATGGGTCGGGAGTATCATATTTCTCGACATACTCTTTGTACTTCCTGTAAAACTCCGGATTAATAACAATATCATCAGAAACAGCAGGTTCGTTGGTTGTACCCCCTATATTGTTTACATAAGCCGATTGCGGGACATTGAAAACCGAAACCCCTTTTTCTACGGCCGCCAAAAGAAATTCGTTGGCCTGCGAAAATTGTCCGCGTTGCCCTTCGTCCGAAAGATCATTGGCTACGGCATATAATTCTTCTGCCTGGCTATTGAAATGGAGCATATCGGTGTATGCTGGGTGTGTTTTTGCCGCTTCATCGATATTGTCGCTCAGAACAGCATACAAGCCCTGGTAAATGTCTTTGTACTTTATTAATGCTTGTTTATAATATTCTGCCGACTGTTTTTCAAGCTTTGTTACCTGCTTTTGTTTTGTTTTATCGCTGCTTTCCGTTTCAATCGCAGCAACTTGAAGGTAACATTCGTTGCTTTGCTGTATAAGTTTGTCGGCATCGGGGATTTGTCCAACAAGTTTTTCCCACTTTTTAGCATCTTTTTGTTGAAGCCAATCGGTATTTTTTAGGTAAAAAGGTGTATTTTCCTGCGAATGTAAAAGCGGTACTGCAAACAATAACAATAATATATATACAAATATGCGGCACATAGTAATTGTATTGTTTAATCTTAGAACCAGTTTTAATGGAGACCCTTTTCTCTATTTTAAGATACGAAATTATCGCAACAATACAAGCTTGTACATTTTTTTTGTTTAGGCCCAGATATTGTTTATGTGCCTGAAAGCACAAAGCTTGCTAAATAAAACAGCCTATTTCGGATGGTTATTGTTGGGCGTTAAAATTGTCGATTTCGTCAATATTTCGTACAAAGGCATCGGAAAACCCCATTTTCCTTAATGCCTCAAGATCGGCAGAGGCATCGCCTGCTGTTGAATAGCGCCCGAAACTGTAACGCCATATACCATCGCCTCCCGGTGAAACAAAAAAATAGTTTTTGTTCAGGCGCGAAAACACCTCGGCATTGTGGGGGTTACGAAAGGCAATAACCTGTATGGTGTATTCTCCACCTGGAACCTGCTTGTCGCTGCCAGAAAAAACATCCCCTGATAGTATTGTTTCATCATTTGAAACGAATAGGGTATCGGAAACAACCTCGAATTGGGTATCTGCATGCTCATCGCCCTTAATAAGCTGTTTTTCTATACTATCGGGTGTTTCAACAGAATATGTAATTTCAGGCCTTTCTTCGTTGTTTTCCAAAGCTTGGTTAAAGTTCTCTGCCCGAATGGCCACCGGGCTATCATTTTCAGTTTCCTGAATAAACCTTATCACAAATATATCGCGGTTGTTCGTACCTTCCTGAAGTTTTGAAATATAGCCCGATTTTATATCGTCGAAAAAAAAGAACGACATATCGTCGTCGGCAGAATTCACCGGTACCGGAAATCCTATTGGCTTTCCCCATGCCCCGTTGCTGTCTTTTTCAGAATAAAAAATATCGAAACCACCAATACCTTCGTGGCCGTTCGAGCAAAAGAAAAGTGTATTTCCATTGGCCGATATTTTAGGCGCCCCTTCATCGCCAGAAGAATTAATAACATTGCCCAGGTTAACGGGCTTTCCCCATTTATTGTTAAGTTTAGCAGAATAATATATATCGACCCCGCCATACCCCCCAGCCCTGTTGCTGCAAAAATACAATGTGTCGCCGCCTGCCGACAGGCATACCCCTGTTTCAATCGACATGGTATTAATAGTTTTATCGAGGCGCGCCATTTCAGTCCAGTTGCCATTTTCATACCTCGACACAAAAATGTCGGAATTAAACGGATCGTAATCTACCAGGTACAACTCGGTTCCATCGAATGAAAGGGCTGAAGTGAAAAAATTCTTCCTGGAACCAACCTGCTCAGTAATATCAACAGGCTTTGCCCATTCGCCATCGGCCAAGTACGATATAAAAATATAATCGTTGCCATTGTGGTGGGCAGTAAAGGCAAAGGTTTTTTTATCGCCGCTTACAACAGGGTTATAATCGGAATACCTGGTGTTAAAGTATTCGGGCATGGTTACCAGTTCATAACCGGTTGGCCTGAACAATGCATCGTAAGAAGCACCCAAACCTTTAATGCGTTTTACTGTTTCGATATATTCCCAACTGCCCCTTTCGAGGTAAGTAAGGTATTTATGGTAAGCAAACGACGCATCGATATAATTGCCTGTAACATGGTATGCAATGCCAAGTTGCAGCCATGCTTCGGGAGGTGCCCCAAGTCCCCTTATTGAACTTTCGTTATAACTTAAATCGATTTCAACTACCGATTTAATAAAGTGTGCCACAGCTTTCTCTTCCTGGGTTTTTATATTTAAGAAACATTGCCCGGCCCTATAGTTAAACTTGGGGTTATCGGGGTATTTATCGAGCAGCATGGTGAAAAAGTCAGAAGCTTTTCTGAATTCATCTTTCGAGAAATAATTGTCGCCTTCGATATACAGTTTTATTTCTTCGGCCGTAAATTGAGGATATACATAGTTTACAGTAAAGAAAAACAGCAGCAAAAAACAGTACTTATGGCAAAAAGTCCACCTGAAAGGATGTTTTATATAACTGAGAATATTGTTCAATGTAAAACTCTTGTTATTATATTGCTGAATTTAGCTTTATTAACACTTAATGCACTGCCCCGTCAATATTTATATATTTTCATTTAAAAGCTGGAGCAATGCCTCATCTTTATAACCCTCACTGGTACGCAGCCACATTTTTTTTACCCCCACTTCAATAAAACCATGCTTTTTAAACAAGTTGATACTTGTTGTGTTTGTTGTTTCAACATTGCAATATAGTTGTTTCAATAACAAAACATTGAATGCATAGTGGATTATTTCAGCCAGGGCAGCACTAGCGTATCCTTTGCCCCTCTCTTCTTTCTCCCCGATAAGTATGCCTATGCCGGCGCGTTGATGGAATGGTTCGAAATCAAATATATCCACTGCCCCAACGGTTTTTACTTTTAAGCCGTCTTTAAAAAAATCGGCCATCAAGCGAAGTTGTCTTGTCTGGTATATGTCGAGGTGGGCGCTTTCGATATACTTTGTAAGCAAATAACGGGAAAAAGGCACAATGGTATTGCTCACCTGCCATATACTATTGTCGTTTTCCCATTTATATAAACAATCGATATCTTCAGGTTCGAGCGCCCTTAAAACTATTGTAGTGCTTTGTTCCATTAATAATTATCTATTTCATCAATATTTCTAATAAAAGCATCTTTAAAGCCCAGCCGTATAAGTTTTCTAAGGTCGGAAACAGCCATTGCCTGTGAACTATACATCCCGTATGTATAACGGTAAAAGCCATCATTCCCCTGTGTAACTCTCATTTTGCTTTTATCGATTCTTTCAAATATGGCAGCTTCGCGTGGGCGCAACAAAGCCATTATTTGTATGGTATATTGCCCGTCTTTAACGGATAATTCACCGGGTTTTCCCTGGCTGCCGGTTTTTATATTTATAACATTGGGCTTTGGTTGTTCTGTTAAATCTTTTTCTGTTTCTGTAATTTGAACAACTTTATTTTCCTCGCCCTGCACGATTTCGGTTTCGCTAATATTTATTTTGGTTTCGTTGCCTTTGCCTTCACCCAATATTTTCTCGGAAGGGCTATGAAATGCAACAAGTAATGTGTCGTTTAAAAGGTCAACAACAGTGTCGCCTGTAGCAAAAATACCCGATGTGCCGGGCAGGGCAGTATAAACATCTTCGAATACTGGCTGAGGGGGGGCAGTATATACAACCTTATAAATGTCGGTTTTTCCAAAACTGTTTTTATCAGCACGCGAAACAAACCCGGGCTGGGTTTCGTCGTAGAACCAAAACGAAATGTCGTCGCCAGGTGTATTAACGGCCGCGCCCATATTAATGGGGTCTTGCCATTCTCCGTTACTGTCTTTTACCGACCAGAATATGTCCATGCCCCCGATGGTACTGTGCCCGTTCGAGGCAAAAAAAAGTTTGTTCCCGTCTGGCGACAGTACAGGGTTTTCTTCGTTGTCAGGAGTGTTAATGGTTTTGCCGAGGTTAACAGGCTTTAACCATGTTTCGCCCTGTTTTTGTGATATATAAATATCGAAACCGCCATAACCGCCGGGCCTGTTGCTGCTAAAAAACATGGTATTGCCGTCGGCTGAAACCGAAACCCCGTTTTCGATATATTTTGAGTTTATTCTTTTCTTATCGACAGCTTCCATTTTTGTCCATTTCCCTTTAGATTTTTTTGAAACAAAAATATCGGAATCGAACGGATCGTAATTTATTAAGTATAGCTCGTTGCCATCAAAAGATAGGGCAGCAGTGAAGCAATCGCCCCCGGAACCTGTCTGTGCCGTAATATCAGTTGGTTTCGACCAGACACCATTAACCATTTCCGAGAAAAATACTTTATCTTTTGGATCGAGAAACGATGTGTAGGCCATTGTTCGCATGTCGCCACTAAATACAGGGCTATAATCGGAATTGATGGTATTAATCACATCGCCAATATTGGTGAGTTCGTATCCCGATGGGCGAAGCGATTCTTCGTAGGCCAGCCCGAGTCCCCTGATACGTGTTGTGGCCCTCTTCATTTCGGTGGAACCTGGCGATAAATGTTGCTTATAATTGTGATAGGCTTGCGATGCTTCAAGGAAAATGTTTTCGGCATGCAGGGCATCGCCAAGGTATAACCATGCTTCAACCGGGGCTCCGGTTCCTTTAATCTTTGTTTCGGAATATTTTGTGTCGATTTCTTTTACAGCATTTCGTAGAAATGGCAAGGCTTTTTTTTCGCTGCCTTTTATGGCCATATAACAAGTTGCCGCCCGGTAATTAAATTTTGAGTTGTCGGGATATTTAACAGCAAGCCCATCGAAATACTTTACAGCCTTGTTAAAATCGCCAACAGAAAAATAATAATCGCCCTCTGAATAATTGTCCTTATCGGCCGCAGATAACTGTGCGTTTGCAAATTTTGATATTAAGCCTAGCAGTAAAAACAATATTACATGTATATAATCGATTTTACCCATAGCTTTACATCGGCTTAGGGAATAACCAGGGGTTCTCCGATGGTTATTTCATAAATATCTGAAATGCCTGTTTCTGTATCGACCATCGACATTATGGCTGTCAAACAACCAGGACCTGATATATAGAATAAATTGTCCCGAGTGGTATTAATCGGGTATCCGAGGTTTCGGGGCACCGACCACTTTTTGTTATTGTAATGTGTATAAAATATATCGTACCCTCCCATATTGTCGTGGCCTTTTGAACTAAAAAACAGCGTTTTGCCATTATTGCATACAACCGGGGTTTCTTCATCCAGTTTTGTATTAATAGTTTTTCCAAGGTTTTTAGCTTTTCCCCAGGTGCTGTCGGGGTTCATGGCACTCTGGTAAATGTCGCCCTTGCCTTTGCTGCCGGTACGGTTGCTGGTAAAATAAATTGTTTTGTCACCAGCCCCAAAAGAGGCAAAAGTTTCCATTGCCAGGGTGTTAATTTTTCCGGCAATTTTTTCGGCCGGCCCCCACCTTGAGTCTTTATAATACGATATATAAATATCAGAATTGTCATTTTCCTGTTTTACCAGGAGCATAACTGTTCCGCTACTGTTTAGCCCTGTTGGGTAGAAATTGCCATCGGAAATAATTTCCTGTGTGATATTTACTGCCCCGCCCCACCCGTTACTGGTTTTTTTCGACATAAACACTGCATTATAAAACTTTAATTCCCTTACAAAAACAAGTGTTTGCCCATCGGCAGACATTACCGGGCTAAACTCCGACAATTCTGTGTTGATATTGTCGTTTAGCTTTGTTTTTGTGTATTTTATGGGCGAATCCTGAATAATAACAGCACGTTCGCACGAGTTGATTTCAGTTTCAACTACTTCGAAGTTGTAGTTGCCAAAGAAATAAGGGGAGTCGAGAAAACCTTTATATTGTTCAAGCGCCTCGGTAAGCCTTCCTGCAGCCCGATAAGCGTTTCCAAGGTAATACATTGCATGCAAAGGGGCATTGGCTTCATTGAAATTGCGCTCCCGAAATTGTTTTTTGGGGACTACCTTCTGAACTGCTTTTTCGAGGTATGGCACGGCCAGGTGCTCCTGCCCGGCAATGTTAAGGTAACATTCGCCGACCTTGAAATTAAAATGGGCATTGTCGGGGAATTTGTCCAGCAACGACTTGTAAAAAAAAAGGGCTTCCTTAAAATCGTCCCTCTGGTAGAAATATTGCCCTTCCGAAAAGAGTTCTTCCGGGGTATAATCGGGTTGTGCCTTTAGCGAAAAGCATGTTAATATTGTGCAAAATGTCACAAGAAAGTTTTTCATTCGTCGAGGTTTATAATCATTTAAATTTAATGAAAAACACCATATCGTATTCCGTATAGTTGCCTAATTTACAGAAAAGAAAAAGAGGCTGCAATAAATTTAGTTAACAATTATTTATTGCAGCCTCTCCAAAATATTTCCTGAAATTTTATTTTTCGGGAATTTTAAATTCCCGGGGAACTATATCTATTCTTCGGATGATGATTTTTGAAGGATCGATGCCTGAGATTTCAAGTTCAACCCTGCGGTTAAGTTTTCGCCCTTCGGGGTTATCGGAGCCGTCTGGCTTTGTGTTGGCAGCAATAAAATTCGATTCGCCCATACCCATAATTTTCAGCTTTTCGGGAGCAAGGCCTTGTTCTGTCATATATTTTACTACTGTTGCTGCCCTTCTTTCAGACAAGAGCATGTTATAGTGTTCAGGCCCCAGTGCATCGGTATAACCCTTCACGGTAATGCTTAGTGCAGGATGTTTCTTCAAAAGGGCAATGTAGCGGTTGATTTCTGCTTTAGCTTCGGCTGTAAGGGTATATGCATCGAATCCAAACAATACCGGCTTTGATTCAAATTCAATGGTTTCTGCTTTTTTATCCTGAGTTTCCTGAACCGCTTCTTTAATAACTTCAGCAACAGGTTCGGCAACAGGTGCTTCTATTGCAGGTTCAACCATGTAAATATCCCAGCTGCCCAGTCCATCGTCGAAGATTTTTTGTACATAGGCCGCTTCTCCTTCTTTCCATGGAAAATGAAATAAATCATCGTCGGTAGTAGATAAAGGATAGCGCAAATTTTCGGGGTTTGTCCAGCCAGAATCGGTAAGGTGGGCTGCAAAAAAATCGTATCCTCCCATGTTCATGTGCCCCTGCGAACTAAAATACAACCGGTTTCCCTGATCCGACAAAAAAGGAGTGTCTTCGTTCAGGGGTGTATTTATGTCAGCCCCGATATTTACTGGTTCGCCCCAGGCTCCATCTGGTTTCCTTACAGAGTAGTATATATCCATGCCACCAATCCCCCCGGGACGGTTGCTTGTGAAAAAAATAGTATTTTCATCTTTGCCAAAAGAAGCATGCGACTCGAAATAACGGCTGCTAAATGGTTTTCCCAGGGGTTTCGATTTTGTCCATTCGCCATTTTCGTAATAGCTTATATAAATATCGCTGTCGAAAGCATCTTGCCTGGCCAGTAAAATACAAGAGCCACTGTGCGATATTCCGGTAACAAACTGATCGCCGTCTGACATTATCTGAGGTGTAATATTAACAGGCCTTGACCAGTTCGACCCGCGTTTCTTCGACATAAAAACAGCATCGTAAAATGGTAGTTTTGTCATAAATACCATTGTAGAACCATCGGCCGAAACAACGCAATTGTGGTTAGAGCTGCTGGTATTTATTATTTGTCCGAGGTTTTTAAAAGTTACTTTTGCCGAGTCGTTAAAAAACTCCTGCGCAATATTGCAGGCTTCAATTTGTTTTAGGGCATAGCCTTTTTCTTCTACAGCCAATTCCGGCAGTATCGATAAATAATGATTGTACGATTCGATAGCTTTTCCCAGTTTATTGTTAACCCTATATGCATTCCCAAGAAAGAGAAAGGCATCTATAGGGGCAGTGGTTTCGCTAAGTGTTGAGCCCCTGTATTTCGACGAAACTTTTTCTGATGCCGCAACCAGGTATTCTATCGATTTTTCTTTTTGTGCAGGTATATTCAGATAGCAAATACCAATTTTATAATTGATATTGGCGTTTCCTTCATATCCACGCTTATATACTTCTAAGTACTCCTGGAGTGCATCGGAATATTCTTCACTGGCAAAGAAAAATTCCGCATCGGCAAAATATTCTTTCAATGATATTTCAGCCTTCTGGTTATATCCTATCGCCGAAAAAAAAGAAAAGAAAATGCCTAGAATTAGAAATCTCTTCATTTCAATGGGTTTAGTGCTTTAAACAAAGATAAAATAAATAGCAATATAATAAGCCAAATTGGTAAAATAGGACGTAGAATATTTATCCGGGCACATTCATTTATTTCTCCTGTAATGTTACAGACTGTTGGCAAAAAGGCAAAGAAAGCCTCCTGATGGCATTTTACCGGGTTCCAAATAAATGATTAAATTTATCCAAAACAGTTTGTATTATGAATAATAGGAGCTTAATACGTTTTGATTGGGCAATCAAGAGATTACTGCGAAACAAAGCTTATTTTTCAGTTTTGGAAGGATTTCTGTCAGAGCTTTTAAAAGACGAAATTTCAATACAATCAATACTTGAAAATGATAGATTCAGATATTTTTAACCGTGTAGATATTCTGGTTAAAAACTCAAAAAATGAACTAGTCATCATTGAGATTCAGAATGAGAATGAATATGATTATTTCCACCGGATGGCCTATGGAACTTCAAAAGTGATAACAGAATACATTTCGGTTGGAGAGCCTTATAAGAACATGAAAAAGGTCTATTCAATAAACATTGTCTATTTTGATTTAGGACAAGGCGAGGATTATATATATCATGGTAAGACAGATTTTGTTGGATTACATACCTCGCATAAATTAAAACTATCATCAAAACAAACTGAACTACTTGGCGGCAAGATTAAACCTTTTCAAATTTTTCCTGAATATTATGTGATAAAGGTAAATAACTTTAATGATGTAGCTAAAGATTCCATAGATCAATGGATATATTACTTTAAAAATAATGAGATTAAGGAAAACTTTAATGCTAAAGGAATTGATAAAGCTAAAGAATTATGGCGGGTTGATAGTTTACCTGATAAAATATTGGGATTCCGGTGGTTTACCCAATCACATAGGCTGCTGCAAGGTTCTTATCGATTGATAGGTTGACAGCCCTGCAATCCGACACTTTTCATGCCGCCGATCGTTAACTGCTATAATAAAACCAATGAAATTTTATTTATTCAACTTTGAGGTTTAATGGTATGCTATCGGATTTTACAACATTAATAGGCTGATCTGAAAACTTTAGCTCAAGCGTAACACGCCTGTTAAATTTACGCCCCAGGGTGTTATCGGAGCCATCGCTGTTGGTATTAATGGCCACAGGCTGTGTTTCGCCTTTTCCCCCGGCACTAACGGCATCGGCCGGCGCCCCAGCCGAAAACAAATATTTGGCTACTGCCCGGGCCCTTTTCTCAGAAAGTATCAGATTGTATTGTGAGTTGCCAATAGAATCGGCATGTCCGGTAACTTCTATTTTAATTTCGTTGAAGTTTTTTATTATGTGGGCCACACTGTCGAGCATTGGCTTATAGCTATCGTTAATGGCATAACTGTCGAAGGAAAACAGCACATCGCGGATTGAAATTAGAAGTACCGATTTTTCAACAGGCTTTTTATCGGTTTTAGTTAAATCAGGTTGCTCAATGCTCCCCTTTGTGTTTTTCCATAGCGGTGTACCGATATTTAGTTCATGAATGCCTGCCAGGGGTTTAACACTAACCTGTTGTGTGGCCTGTACTTGTTCGTTGTAAATAAAGTTCATTGTATAGTCGCCCGGCGAAAGCAAGAGCGAAAAATTGCCTTCGTTATCGGTTTTGAGCACCTGTTGGGCATTATTTTCAGAATTATCGCAAACATAATATAAAACAGGCTTAGGGGGTATTGTGTCGTTAAAATCGAGGGTGCCGGAAAGTGCAAGCCTGTAGCCATAAATATCATCGCTATAGTTAATTTTATACATTCTTATACGGCTATCGCGGCCGGGCACAAGCCTGTGTGTAAGAAGCACCAGACTGTCGGCCATTGGACAAACAAACACATCATTGTCGGTAGTGGAAACAGGGCTTCCGGGATTTACCGGCGTACCCCAGTTATCTTTATCCTTATGGCAAACGAATATGTCGTACCCTCCCATGTTCATGTGCCCTTCGGAACAGAAAAACAGCATTTCCCCATTCGCCGATAAATAAGGCGATATTTCGTTTTGAGGGGTATTTATCATTCGTCCAAGGTTAACAGGCTCCGACCAGCTTCCATCTGAAAGCAGGTTAGATGTGTAGATATCAGACCCGCCAAAGCCTCCGGGCCGGTTGCTGCTAAAATAAATTGTACGGTTGTTGTAGCTTAAACAGGCACTTGATTCGTTAAAAGCACTGTTTATGGGCTTATCGAATTTTTTTATTTTTTGCCATTTCCCTTTTTCATCTTTAGTGGCGTAATATAACTCGTAGCCATTGCCGGCATCGTATGAACTAAATAGCAGTGTATTGCCATCGACAGAAGCGCTTACCAATATCATGTCGCCATCGGAGCCCAATTCAGGAGTAATGTTCTCTGAACCCCTTAAAGCATTATTGTCAATATCGGAACGAGTTATGGCATCGTAAAACTTAAGTTTTTGCATGTAAATTAGTTTATCCTGACCACCGGCAACTATTACCGGATTATAAACCGAAACATCAACAAAATCTTCGATGGCTGTTAATTTGGCATCAGCAGGGTACTTCAATAAGAGTTCGGCTGTTTTGCATTGTTTTATATAATATTCGGCCTTCTGTTGTAGCAATGAGTCGCCCGATAACTGGCCAACCCTTTGATAAGAAAAAATTGCACTATCAAAATTATTTTCAAGCCTGTACGCAGTGCCTAACAGTATAAGGGTTTCGTAAGGGGCGGCCGAGTCAGCATATTGTTGGTTATAATTGGCCGTCAAGCTTTTGGCTGCCTCTGCCAGATAAGGCTTCGAACGGAGTTTTTGTCCGTCGATATTAATATAGCAAAGCCCTATATTGAATTGTACATTGGCATTTTTAATACCTTTTTTCTCCAACATAAGCAACAAGGGCAAGGCTTCTTCATATTCTTCGCCATCGATAAAAGAGATGGCTTCGTCGTAAATTGCCTTATTCTCGATATAAAACTGTCCGGACAAATTTATTGCGGAAACCAGCCATAGTGCATTAAATAATAATACTTTACAGGGTAACTTAATCATTTTGGGCTTTCTCTTTTTTCTTTTTCCTTCGCCATAACAGTATGAAAATGAGTATTAGCAAAACATTGGCAAATACCACTGTTGTTACCATACGGCGCTTTTTAATTAATTCGCGGGAATAACCTGCCGATTTTCCGACTTCATGTCCTGTAAGTCCATTCTCAAGAAGCATGCGCAACAAAAGGTTGTTAATGTCGGAGTCGGAAAAATCGTAATATGGCACTTCGGAAAGCAGGTATTGTATCAGTTCTATTGGTTTTGAAAAGCGGTTCTTATCGATTCCGGCCAATAACGAATCGAGATCGCCTGAAGTGTATTTGCGCATACAGGCAATAAAATCGTCGATATTTTTTATTCCTATTAGCTCCACCAGCAGGTCGTAAACTTCGCTTTTATTATACCCTTTGCTCCTGGAATCGCGCAGCAGGGCTTCAATAATTCCGGCATAAGCATTGTTTCCTGAAACTGCATTTATATCAAAATCCTGCAAATGTGCTTTTAGCCCTCCACTGGCAGCTTCGGCAAGCATTTCTTTGAAATTTATGAGATTTTGCCTTTCGGAACTACGCGCATTTTCAATAAATCTTATTACTTCAGGTATATTGAGCCCATGTTTTGGTGCTTCGGCAAAAATATGGCCGATTATGTCAACTGAGTTTTGAATATTCAGCTTTTCGAAATTTAGCCCCGACAACATTTTCCTGTAATTTCCATCGGCGCTAACCAATAAATTGTAATACAACTGATCGGGGTTTTCGCTTGTTGCCGATATATCGATAGCACTCGTTAGCTGCTGAGGCTCCAATACTTGTGAAAGGCTATAATAAATATTCGATAAGTCTTCGGGCTTTGTTAAGAAGGGTTTGTCATCGACAAACGATAAGATATACTCAAATAAGCCGTCGGGCGAACCAGTAAAAGGAACAATATCGGTAAGGTGCTGTTCAATAACCATGCTCTCGGGCAAATGCCCCAGTTTAACCGATTGAACAATTAACAGCGGTATATTAATTGGTTTTATCAGGGAGTCGTTATCGAAATAATACTTAAGGTTTTGATTTGAGTGTACATCGGACATAAACTCAACTTTGCTTCTTTGCGCCAGTAACAAGGCAATTAGCTTTTCGGCCTGTTCCTGTGTATAGCCGTTGTTTAAAGCGTTGGCGGCCAGCATTTCGTATAAATCGGCCAGGGAGTTGTACTCAAGTGCCTCCAGTGAATTAAGGTAGTCTTTAAGTTTTCCTTCGGCAAAGCCTGCAATATCAGACAATTGGGTAGGGGAAGAACTAACTTCTTCGGTAAGAGGCGGAATTTCGGGATATGGTTTATAATAAACTGTAAGCTCCTGCTGGTTTATCATTCCGTTTTTGTCCCTCAATGTAAACACCAGGTGGTTATCGCCGGGCCCGGGCTCAAACATATAGGTGTATTTATCGTCTGGCAGGATAATTTCAACCTTTGGTGCAGGTTTGCCATTTATGTAATTCTGAATTTCCAGGGTGTTGCCAGCTTTTGCAGTAATATTTATGGGAACAACAGCCTGATCGGTTTCGATATATTTCTTTCCTTCTATTTCGAGCCTTGGCTGAACAGGGGCAGAAGTAATCATAATATCGCCGCCAACCTCTGCAACCTGCGTGGTTATTAATGGCAGGTCAATTATTGAGTTTTCCTGGGTAAGTATCAGTTTCAAGGGCAATGTTACAGGTTTTATGCCTTCGCCATCGACAAGTAACTGATATTCGCCCTGATTGGCTTTTAATATAAAGTTGCCGGATTTATCGACAGAAACCTGCTCTATAATTTTGCCCTGTTTCGAGTCGATAATGGTTACTTTAATTTGTCCGTCTTCCAGCAATTTCTCAGAAGGAACGGTAATTTTGCCTGCAATGGTAAAAGGCCTTGGAAGTACTGAGTTAAATACTTTAAAATAATAAATATCCATCAGCCCGTAGGAGGTATTTTCATCGTAAGCTGTGTATATTCCAGTAGCTTTATCGCCAGCCACCGGACAAAAAAACAAATCGTCGTCGGGTGTATTAAGCGGGAAACCCATATTAACAGGCCTCGACCATGATGAGGGGCTAATCATTTCCGATACAAACAAATCGTAACCTCCCATGCCGTTGTGGCCGAGGGAGCTGAAAAACAATTTACTGTTGTCGGGCGACAGAAACGGGGTATCGTCGTTGTACCGTGAGTTAATAATTGGCCCAAGGTTAATTGCCGGCCCCCACTCTCCATTTGAAAGCCGTGGCGATTTATATATATCAAGGCCGCCATATCCACCTTTGCGGTTCGATGTAAAGAAAAGATATTGTCCATCGGGCGAAGGCGATGCATGCGATTCCCAGAATTTGGTGTTTATATTGCCATTAAGTTTTTTTAGCGGCTGCCACCTGCCATTTTCAAATTTGCTTGAATAGATATTGCCATCGAAATTGTCGCTACGGTAAACAAAAATTTCATCGCCATTAAATGAAATACCGGTGGAATATGAATTGCCGTCGAGGCCAAAATCGGAGGTTAGATTGTAGGGAGGAGCCCATTTGCCGTTGTTGTCTTTAACCGAAATAAAAACTCCATCGTAAAATTGAAGTTCCCGGGTAAAAACCAGGGTATTTCCATCGCCAGACAGAACAGCATTAAAATCGGCGAAACGTGAGTTAATCTCAGCCCCAAAGTTGTTTTTTGAAGTATATACGGGCGATGTTATCATTTTTTTTGCCACCTGGCACGAAGCAATTTCATCGTTAACAACTTCTACATCAAAAACAACAGGGTCGAGATCGTTTTTGAAAAGTGCATAATGTTCAAGTGCTTTGTCGAATTGTTTATTAATACGGTAAGCCTGGCCGAGATAATAATTAACCTCAACAGGGGCGTTTCTTTCCTTAAAATTATTCGACTTGTATGTTTTGCCAATACTTTTTGAGGCATCAAGCAGGTACCTGATGGATTTTTCCTTTTGGTAAGGATCGTTGAGATAACAGATACCTACTTTATAAAGCAGGTTGTGGTTTCCCGGATCAAGCCGCAGAAGTTTCTGGTATAAGGGAAGTGCGTCTTTATATTCTTCGAAGAGGAAGTACGATTCTGCCTCAACAAAGGTTTCTTTAGGGTTTATAATTTCCTGGCAAAAAAGTTGAGAAACAAACAGAACAACAAAAATAAGGTTTGCGGTGCGAAGTAAAGATGTGTTCATCCCATAAATAATGGTTGGTTTTAAACAAAAATATAAATAAAAAACAACTGTACTATTATTGTATCAACAGTTTTACAAAAATAGAAAACTTTCATTGGCCTGAAAAAGGGGGTTTGTTGTTGAACTATCAGTCAACAGGATGCAAAAAAAAGAATCAGTAAGTAGGCACAAAGTTTTCCATCAATTGGGCAATGCGGCCTAAAAATGCCCCGCCCAGGGCGCCATCGATTATTCGGTGATCATAGCTTAGCGCCAAAGTTGCCACATCGCGTATCCCTATAGTATGTTCTCCGGAAATTTCAACTACCCAGGGCCTTTTTTTAATTGCCCCGATTGCCAGTATAGCCGATTCGGGCTGGTTGATTATTGGTGTACCGGTAATTGTGCCAAATTGCCCCAGGTTTGTTATGGTAAAAGTCCCCCCGAGGGTTTCTCCCGGCAGAAGTTTTTTATCCCTAGCCCTGAAAACCAAATCGTTTAGTTTTAATGCCAGGCCAGTAAGGTTAAGGTTTTGGGCATTTTTAATAACCGGAACAACCAAATTGCCATCGGGCAAAGCAGTGGCAATGCCTAGGTTTATATATTTTTTTAGTATCAGCCTTTCGCCAACCAAGGAAACATTGACGAATGGAAACTCTAACAACGCTTTAACAACTATTTCGGCAACTATGGGGGTGTAAGTAAGTTTGGTGCCTGTTTCGCTTTCAAAAGTTCCTTTTATGTTTTCGCGCCATTTTGCCAGGGCTGTAATATCAACATCAATAAAGGATGTAACGTGTGGAGCTTCCGATACTGATTTTTTCATGTGGCCGGCTATGAGCTTTCGGGTATGGCTGAGTTCAATAACTTCTTCGCCATCGCTGGTTTCTGTTTCGGGTGTTTCCTGTATTTTGTGCTGCCCGGGCACTAACGGAGTACTGCCGGTTGCCAAAGCAATGCTTTTCTGCATGAAGTAGTTTAAAACATCGTCTTTGGTAACTCCGGAACCTGTTTTGAGAGGCGATATGCCCTGAAGTTCTTCTCCCGAAATTCCCCGTTGCTTTGCGTAATGCCGGATAAACAGCGCCGGACCATTGTTGTTTTGTTCTGTGCCAGCAATTAATTCGGGCTGCACAATGGGTTGCGGGTTTGCTTCCGGTTTAGGTATGGATGGTGAGAAATTTTCGGCAACAGGCATATTTTTATCGCCGTCAGTGCCTGTATTATTAGCTGTTTCAATAATTGCAATAACATTGCCAACTTTTACAGTTTCGCCGGCAGAGAAAAACTTTTTCAAAAGTACGCCTTCTGCTGGCGAGTATATTTCCGAATCTACCTTATCGGTAGCTATTTCAGCAATAGCACTGTCGTACCCTACTATTTGGTTTACTTCTGCAAGCCACCTTGTAAGAACAGCTTCAATAACACCTTCCCCCATTTTGGGAAGAACAACTTCGACATTCGCCATTTACACCAGATTTACTTCTGCTTTCCGAGCATACTCAGGTTTCGTAAAACAATTATAAAATCGTTTAAAACTCTATAATCTTTGGCATACATAATATTCATCCTTTCTTCCAGGGCCGGGGACAATTTTTTGTTCCCGAAACGGGCAGAGGGCGCTAAAATCCCGGTTTTAAAGCCATGCCCCCCAATGTTATAATGCCTGTCGAAAGCTAAGCCCACCCAGGTTTTCCGCCCGGCAACTACCATGAGGCAGTTTTTAAGCAACCCAACTCTGTTATTCATAAAAATCACCAACAGCGGGTAAAGCAATAGAAGAATCACTCCCGACAAAATATCAAACATTCTTTTCTTTCTTTTGTTCACCCCCTTGTTGAGCGAATTAATATCTACAACATACAAATCGCCGGCAGTATTAATTGAATTGCTGCCAATTACCGAAACACTTTCGGGTGGCGCAATCTTAAAATCGATTGAAACATTTTTTACCGAAAGCATGGTTTCAATAATTTCGCCGGCCGGAATATCGGTTGAACAAAAAACCAGCTCGTCGATTTTGTTGATTTTTATAATTTCTTCAACCTGGTATAAGCGCCCAAGAGTGTCGTCTGCCTGAACATCGTTGTTGTGCGAAACCCGGCCTGCAAATTCAAAATTAACCTCAGAACCTGTTAATATGGTTTTTACCCGGTTTGTTTCCTGTTCAGAGCCAACAATCGCAATTCGTTTTCTGCCCGGCCCAAACAGGAGTTTTAACTTATCGCGAAACAAGGCATTGGCAGTTAACCTTACAAAGAACATTACTACAAGCGCCCATGCGCTGCCCAGCAAGAGTAAAACCCTCGAAAACCTGAGCGATTCGGGCAGGAGCGCATATACAATTAACAAAACCAGGGTTCCGGAAATCACTGCCCTTACAAGCGCAAAAGGCCTGATGCGGTTTTCATAGCCCCCCAACAGAAATACGAAAAACTGCCATACTAAAATATAAACGGGTACTATTACGAAGTGAAATTCAACCGGGTAATAACCTTCAACAGAAAAACGAAAATTTTCCCAAATGGGGGTAAAAAAATAAAAACCCGCAAAAACAAGCAAAAAATCAAGAACCGGTGCAAATATCGACGACACCATCCGTCTTACGATTCCTATTGAAGCCCTGAAATAAATTGCTATGTTTATTAACAGACTGTAGAGCGATGCCTTTTTTGCCGTGAAGTGTTTGTTTGCAAAGATTATCATGGCTTTATAAAAAACCATTACATAGTTTATGCTCCCTTTCTTTGTGCTTTCGCCTTTATAATGGATAATTGTAGTTTCGGGGTAATAATAATTGTTGTAACCTGCTTTAATAATCCTGTACGATAAATCAATGTCTTCGCCATACATAAAAAAGTCTTCATCGAGCAGCCCTGTTTTATCAAGGGTTTCCTTTCGCAACCACATAAATGCCCCGGCAAGTATTTCTACTTTATGTATTTTGTCTTTATCGAGGTAGCCCAAATGGTACTTGCCAAAAACCCTCGACCCGGGAAAAATTGCAGAAAGGCCGAATATTTTATAAAAAGCTATTGCCGGAGTTGGCAGGGAGCGTTTCGATTCAGGCAAAAAATTCCCTTTGCCATCGATCATTTTTACGCCAAGGCCGCCAGCATCGGGGTTATTTTCGCAAAAATTGAAACAACTAACAAGGGTATCTTCTTTAACGAAGGTGTCGGGGTTTAACAACAGCACATATTTCCCTTCCGACTTTCTTATTGCCTGGTTATTGGCTTTTGCAAAACCAAGGTTTTCTTTGTTTTGTATAACTTTTACCCAGGGAAATTTCTGATATACCATTTGGCAAGAGCCATCAACCGAATCGTTATCGACAACAAAAACTTCTACGTTTAAGTTACCAATTGCTTTTTCAACGGAATGCAGGCATTGTTCCAAAAAATGTTTAACGTTATAATTTACAATAACTATTGACAAGTCCATGGCAATTCCTGTTTTCTGGTTCTTTACTCAGAGAAGGGGCAAATTATTGGGTACACTGCAAATAATAAACTTTACAGGCATTTCGGTTACCAAGCGAACACGATTTGTTGAAATAATAACAGGCATTGGCCATGTCGTCAATCCTTAAATAACTCATTGCCAGGTTGTAAAAAGTAATGGGGTTATTGTCGTCGTACTGAATAGCTTTCAGGAAATACTTCAGGGCATCGTCGTAATTGCGCTCTTCGTACTTAAGCATGCCCCAGCTGTGATACACGGTAGAGTTGCGCGGGTTAATTTCCAGTGCAGCCTGAAAATCGTTTTCAGCTTTAATAAAATCGCCCTTTAAATATAGGGCCATACCTCGGTTTAGATAAACTTTGTCGAGGTATTTTTCGGGCATCTGGTAATAAACTGCATTGTTAAGATCGTCAATGGCTTTTTGTGGTTTCTGCCTGTTAATATGTATTAAGGCCCTTAAATAATAATACTCGGGTTGCTGTACATTTACCTTTATCAGTTGCTCAATTTCGTCTGAAATATCTTTCACCCTTTCAGAGAGGAGCATTACATTTACTTTTTTCTCAAGGGCTTCTAACGACAAACTGTTAATTTCCAGTGCTGCCTCTATATGTTTGAGGGCTTCGGAGTAGTTCGACTCACTGGTAAACCTGTCGGCCTGGGCCAATTGTGCCCTTACCGCATCGTCTTGCCCGTAAAGAACAAAGCCGCAGGCAACTGCAATATAAAGAACAACCAAACGGTACATTTTATTGAATTTGAAGCAATATATAAAAAATTGCTCTTACCATATAAAAAAGTTTTTCATAACAGAGGCTTTCGAAATAGTGCAAAACGTATTTTCTCTGCCTCAGTTGTATTTATTTTTTTGCCATTTTCTTAAAATCGTCTTCCAACAGCCCGTCGGGTTTTTTATCGCTGATACGGTGATAATCGAAATAATAAAAATTTGCATCTCCGGCCCCTACAATAACCTTATAGCAGCGGGCATCGAGTTTTGTGCCTTCCGGGCCAACTTTATGAAGGAAAACAATATTTTCATCGCGGTTTTTTATGGCTTCGGTAATTTCTTCTTTTGTTGCAATTTTAAATTTATATGGGTACACACTGCGTATCCTGGCAGCAGAATTGACGTCTTTGCTTAACTCTTCTTCCAGAACATAAAGGGTTTTTGATTTTATGTCCTTCATGTTATTGTTGTAGTATTTAAAAACGTTGGCCGACACAATTTCAGGACGATCTTTAATAAGCAGTGCATGTTGTTGCATAAAACGCACCAGCAAAGCCAGCTTATAGTTGTAATTGTCTTCTTCAACACTAAAATACGATAATGGAACCGATGCTATGTCGGGCATTTGGTTCAGCCTGAAATAGTCGCCGCCCAGTGAAAGGTGCAAAAACCGGTATTGCGCATCGGTTTTGTCGTTGTCGAACATAACCAGAGACAAGTAAAGGAAGGAGTATTGCGGGTCTTTGCGCAGCTCTTCAAATTGCTTTTCGGTAATAAATTCATACTCTGTTATAGTCCACTCCTGCTCCATTACTTCTTTTATTATCATGTTGTATTCCAACAGTGGGTTGTTGAGCAAAACAACCATTGTTTTTGTGTTGAAAAATGCGTTAATCTCTTCCCGGGTAGGAACATAATCCTGGGCTTTAGCCAAAGAGAACATCCATACTACTAAAAAAAATGCCAATAATTTTGGTTTCATAATACTATAGTTTATTATTTACTAAATATAGTGGATTTCGTTCGTTAAATTTGCGTATATATACAAATTTCAACTGTTTCTTTTTACGCGATGAAAGCTGCATAAACTCATCGTGCAATTCTGCATCGGGCATTAGTAAAACTTCAAGGCCGGCAATATCATACAGAACAATTCTTCCGGTATTGAAATCGAGCAAATATTGTTTCATTTCTGTAGATGTAGTGGTTGAACCGGGATAATACGGATATGACATGGCATAAGGCTCGTAGTATGAGCGCCGGTAAACTTCGGTCCGGTAGGCAATAAAATGGCATATACTCCCAATTAGTGTAATTCGATAAAACCCATCGTCGATATTAATATATAAGCTTCCATTTTTGCCGTATCCCCATAAATTGCGGGTTTGCAATCGAATACTGTTCCCCAGGTTGTCGAAATACGATATACTTTTTTGGGCTGTAAGGTTTTCGAAAAAGTAATTATCGTTATAATCAAATTCCGTAACTATACGACCTTTGGGTATGGGAGAGTTATTTTTAACACTTTCGAAATCGGGAAATAAACCTTCGGAAAACTTAAATTCGTTGGTGTATAAAACCAGCGAATCGGCTGTATTTTGCGCCCGGGCACTGGCAAACGACAGAAATACAAGCAAAAGTTCAAACAATATGTGTTTCTGTATAAAATTTTTCACGCTATTGGTATTTTTTTCTTAAAAATTAATTTTTGCCTGCATTGCTTTATATAAAGTTGATCAAAAATTTCCAAAAAGTCAAATTCGTATTGAATGGGCAAGATTATTATTCCCCTATTTTCATGCCAAACAATAAAAATTCATATTTTTTTTAATTATATTTATCTTACAATAAAGAAAAGAAAAGGCTGCTTATGAAATTGTTTCATTTTATAATTGATCTTTTATCAAAAAAAGCAGACAAATCGTTATCTGTTGACCAGTTAAATAAAACCATTATAATTGGTTCCTCCAGCATTATATTAATCGTTTTTTGTTTATTCCACGCTGTTCTGGGGCTGATATCCGACAACTATGTTGCCACTACGGTACTGAGTGCTTTTTGCTTATTTTTCTATTTAAATGTATGGTTTCTTTTCTCTGGTTTTAAAACTACAACTGCCGGCAATATATTGTTGTGGCTTGCTACTTTAATCTTTGGCTATTTGTTTGCAACCAGGGGCAACAATGGTTCAGCCTTTTTATGGGTGTTTTTATATCCTGCACTGGCTATAAGTGTTAAAGGCCTGCATACTGGTTCAAAATTTTCTTTGTTTTTCCTGTCCATTATTGTTATACTGATAATTTTAAGCCAATACCTTCAGGCAATGCCTGTTTATGAGCTGGTGCCAGGCTTTATTATTATTGCAGTTTACCTCTCAATTATGTTTGTGCTTTATGTATTAGAATACTTAAAAGCCGATTTTAACAACAAACTGGAGAAAGAGCTGGCAGGGCATAACAGCGAATTAAAGAAAAAAGATGAATTTTTATCGAACCTGTCGCACCAAATCCGCACACCCCTAAACAACATTACCTTAATATCGACGCTGGTAAACCAGGCAAAATTTGATGCCGAGCAGCGCGATTTGTTCGAAACAATTATTGCTTCTACAAATAACCTTGTAAATGTTGTAAACAACATTGTAAAGGTGTCTGCCGTTGATATCGAAGACGATGTAAAAACCTCTGTTACTTTTAACCTTAACTCAACTATCGAAAGTACCCTGCACCTGTTCGAAAGTCAACACAACAACTCGCTTAAAATAAAATATTCATCGGGTGTTAAAGATAACTTTAATGGCGATCCGGTTAGGATTAAACAGCTTTTTCTTTCGCTAATCGAAAATTTTATTAAAACTACCGTAACCGAAAGGGATAAGCCCGAGCTCGAAATTGAAGTTTTGCGCGAAAGCGAAGGGCCGGCAATTTCTTTCAGGTTTTTTAGCCCAAAGTTTAAAATTACAAAAGTGGGCAACGATTATTACCTGCACAATATTTTAAATGAGTTTAACCCCGATTCAGACAAGCTGCTCGAACAATTTTACGATTTCTCCATCGCCCGCAAAATTATTTTGGCACATAAAGGCAGTCTTGAACTGGATATACCTGGGTGCCTGTATAAGTTTACATTACAATTGCCAAAGGCACAGCAACAATTCAGTGAAATACCAATTTCGGAAATTTATCCTAAAAAAGCCATTAGCGATTTAAAAGAAGCCAATATTTTACTTGTCGAAGACAACTCCATTAATCAAAAAATTGTACTGCTGAGCTTAAAAGGCAAAGTAAAAAACATCGATCTTGCAAGCAATGGGAAAGAAGCTCTTGATAAGTTCGGCACTACCCGCTACGACCTGATATTAATGGACATACAAATGCCTGTAATGAATGGAATAGTGGCTACAAAGAAGATAAGGGAACTTGAGGCAAGCACAAACCTCCACACCCCCATAATTGCCATAACAGCAAATGCCCTGTCGGGCGATAAAGAAGCCTGTTTAGCTGCCGGAATGAACGATTATATCAGCAAACCTTTCCAGGTTGAAGTGCTCCTGAAAAAAATGGAGTATCTGATAAAATACAACGAAGTGTGAATTTGTATGCGGTGGTTTTTAATAAAAACAATTGAATGAAATTGCCGGGCAGCAGCAAGTTCTATTGTTTGGTTTTCTGGTGAATGCGTATGCCCATAACCAGTATATCATCGACCTGGTCAATTTCACCTTTCCATTCCAAAATGCTTTTCCTCAGAAACTCTTCCTGTTTTTCCATTGGCAATTGGTGCAATGCCAGCAACAAGTGCCTAAACCGGCGAAACTTATATTTTTTCCCTTCGGGCCCGCCAAACTGATCGACATACCCATCGGTAAAAATGTAAACTAAATCATTGTCCATCAGTGGAATTATATGATTGCTGAACGAATGCACCTCATCGTCGTCATAATAGATCCCAACCGACTTTCTATCGCCTTTAATTTCAATAATGGAACTGTTACGGATAATATAAAGCGGGTTAAAGGCACCAGAAAACTCAAGCAATGTGTTTTCTTCGTTAATGGCACAAAATGCGAGATCCATGCCATCGCGCAATTTCATTTCATCGACATCGCCGAAAACCCTTTCAAAATTTTTACTTAAACTGTTTAATATTTCTGCCGGCTCATAAATTTTCTCTACTTCTGTTATGCGGCGAAAAAGCTCGACACCGATTATCGACATAAAAGCTCCCGGAACTCCGTGGCCGGTGCAGTCGATAGCAGAAAAAAACAATTTGTTCCCCACACGGTTCGACCAGTAAAAATCGCCGCTAACTATATCTTTAGGCATGTGCAGGATAAACGAGTCGGGGAAATACGCCTTGAAATGTTTTATTGAAGGCATCATAGCCAGCTGAATCCTGCGGGCATAGTTTATACTGTCGGTTATGTTTTTGTTCTTTACAGACAACTCTTCTTTTTGCTGCTCAATTTTTTTTGCTATACGCTCTTTCTCCTTATACTCACGGTTCATACGGGTAAGGTTACGTGTACGAAGGCGGATAATCATAAAAATTGAAAACACCAAAACCACCAGGTAACCAATGTAGGCAAGCTTTGTTTGCAACATCGGGGCATTTAGCCTAATTATAACTTTATATTCTTCGCTCTCAACGCCATGACTGTTTTTTACCCTTACTTTAAGTTCGTAACTGCCCGGCGACATGTCCCCTATATATACAATATTTTTTTGTAAGTTTTTCCATTCGGCTTCCTGGTTTCGCTTTGTAAGGCTATATTCGAACCGGTTATGCTCAGGGGCAAAATAATCTAAAGTTGTAAAATGCAGCTCTGTTAACCGGGTTGAAGGACTAATTATAACCGAATCGGGTACCGGAAACAATTTTTCGGCAACCGAATCGCTGAAAGCCTGTTTTATTAACGAAAGAATAATTTTGGGCGGGGCATCCTGCCGATATATCGAGTCGGGATAAAAGTGTACTATTTCATTTAATGCAATAAAGTTAATATCGCCATAACTCCCGTGAAAAGCCCCCCTTACAATAAAAGAGGTGCTCCGTATGCCATCTTCATACGCAAACACCGATAACCTGCCCGACTGATAATTATATGAGCATATTCCTTTATCTGATGAAAACCAGATTTCCGGAATATTCTTCGCCTCGAGCAGTGAGTAAACCGGGCCTGAAAAAACCTGTACAAACATATTTTTCAGCTCCTTGTCGGTATTCATGCTGTAACAGTACAGCCCATCTTCTGCTGCTACCCATATTCTTCCGTCGAGGGACTGGAACAAATCGTTAATCTTGTGAATTTTAAAAGCTTCGCTTTGCACCATGTCAACTTTACAACTATCGGCAATTAAAACCCCCAACCCCTCTTTGTTGTAAAATACCACTTCGCTGTTTCCGGCAATAAAACCTTTGGCTTCAACCTTACAAATTCTCTGAAAACCCATGTCGGTTTTAACATACAAACCATTTACTGTGGCCACCCAAAGTTGGTTGTTAAACAATTTAAGCGAATGTACAGTGTCGCCGGAAAAAAAAGCGACCTTTTCTGGGTTTTTGTTGTCAGCGGCTAACACAAACAGCCCTTTGTTTGTGCCAACATACATTTTGTTGTTTGCCCATGCACAACTGGTTGGAACATGGCCTAATGTAAATGAGCCTGAAAATCTGTCTTTCAGGTTAGTATATGTATATTCCACCGGTGCCACCCTGGCAATATAGCCATTGCCAAATGCACAGGTTACCAGATTTTTTAAATACTTTTCGTTAAAGCCAAACTTTTGTGGCGGACTATGGTGTATGTAAAGGCTGAATGGGTTAATCTTAACCAGCCCCATGTTTGTGCCCACCCAAATCAATTGGTTTCCATCAAGCTCTACTGCATTAAACATATAGCTGCCAGAGTCGAATACCAGTTTAGTTTGAACCGAATCAAAATTATTAACGAAAGACAAATGATAAACACTTAATTTAGTTGTTAAGGCTATACTATTGCCAACCTGTGAGGAAATATTAACAATGTCGGCAGGAAAAGTTTCGACAAGCCTACAGGCCTGATGATTAATATCGTAGAGGTAAAGTTTATTTTTAACGGCAACTATAAGGTGTTTCGATTTATAGGCTGCCAGCAGTACCCTGTCAGAATTTGACAATTTTTCGCTCCCGTAAGCAAGCTTTTCAATAATTCCGGTTTGCAGGTTAAACCTTACAAAATAATTATTGCCTGCAAGATATATATAGCCCATTGAAAACACCGCCGAACTTACTTCGTGTTCAAGTTTGGTTTTACCAGTATCTTCCCTGAAGCTGTAAATATTATACTTCTCAATTTTGTTTTTGTAAACCAGAAAAACATAGTTGCTTTCGGGCGAGGTAATTACATTAACAACTTCGCTGTAATCGGGCAAAGGTTTAATAAGCCTGCTGCTTAAATCGCCTTTGTATAGTAATTCCAACCCTGAATGTGTAAGCAGCCAGTAGTTTTCGTTTTTATCTTGTTTAATATATAATATATGGTCGTCGGTAAGCGCACGGGTTGACAAATGGCTTGACTGCCTGACTAAAAAATTGTAACCATCGTATGCACACAGTCCATTTACCGTGCCTACCCACATCAAGCCTTTCTGGTCGAAAAACACTTTTGTAACATGTGGGTTTGGCAACCCCTGCAGCACCGAAATGGTTTCTACAGAAATATTAGTTCCCGCAACTGAGGCACAAAGAAATAAAACCAAGAACAAAATATTGAACAGGTTCCTCATGAGAAAGTCATTCGTATGCTTTCTTAAATTTAGTCAACATTATCGGAACAAACAATTTTTTAATTGATGATTATGCCCTTACACTATGGGATGTATTTGCCTTGTCCAGGAAAGCTGGCTAATCGATTCTTATAATATTGCCACTTTTTAGCAACTCGCCGACATTCTTAACCTTTGCCTGCGATTTTGCTTTCGAAACCTGGTTGTAAAGCATATCTTCATAAACAGGGGTGTCGGCATTTCGAATAACCCCCATAGCAACCGGAAATTCAGGCAAACTCATTTTTGCAAGCATAAAATGAATGGCAATATTTTGTGTTTTGGCATCATGTACCAGTATGTCGCCCTTGGCAATTCCGTTTTCGCCAATAGTTACAACCTTAAGACCAGCCCCGTCAAGCACCAATCCTTTGTCTGAGTTTTTGCCAAATATCATAGGTTTGCCATGCTCGAGGTAAATCTGGTTATCGTCGCGGAATTCTTTGCCGGTAACCATTTCGTGCACCTTATTGTTGAATATGACACAATTTTCGAACACCTCAACCAGCGAAGTGCCTTTATGCTTTGTTGCAGCAATAAACACTTCGGTCATCATTTTAGGATTGGTATCGACTGCCCTGGCAAAAAAGCTGGCATTGGCGCCCATAGCAAGTTCACCCGGCTGAAAAGGCGCTTCAACAGTTCCATCGGGCGAGGTTTTAGTTACACTGCCAAAAGGGGTTGTGGGCGAGTATTGCCCTTTGGTAAGCCCGTAAATCTTATTGTTAAACAGTAAAATATTTACATCGATATTGCGGCGAAGCATGTGTATAAAGTGGTTGCCCCCGATAGCCATCGAATCGCCATCGCCAGTAACAAGCCAAACACTAAGTTCGGGATTAGCAATTTTTATGCCCGAAGCGATAGCAGGGGCACGGCCATGCAGGCTATGGAACCCATAAGTGTTGATATAGTATGGAAACCTCGATGAACAACCGATTCCGGAAACAAACACAACATTTTCTTTTTTAACCCCGGCCTCAGGAAGGGCTTTTTTCACAGAAGCCAAAACAGCATGTCCACCGCAGCCCGGACACCATTTCACTTGTCCTTCGGCTGTAAAATCTTCAACAGTAAGTATTGGGGTTAAGCTTTCTACGTTTATCATTTTATTTACCCTCCAGTATGGCTTTAAATTTTTCTTTTAATTCAGTTACAAAAAATGGTAATCCCTGAACCTTATTGTATTGCGAAAATTCGAGGTGTGGGAATTTAGAGCGCATATAGTTTGCAAATTGTCCCAAATTCAATTCACAAATCAACAACTTTTTATGATTTGCCAGAACTTTGGCAGTATTTTTCGGTAGTGGTTGAATATAATTGAATTGGCAAAGGCTAATATTGTAACCTTCTTCCTGAAGTTCTTTTACCGCGGTTAAAAGGGCACCGTAGGTTCCGCCCCAACCAATAACAAGTAAATCGGAAAGTTCTTTTCCGTAAATAGTCTGGTCGGGTAAATAATTTGCTACCCTGTTGACTTTTTCGGCACGCTGGCGCACCATCAGTTCATGATTGGCCGGGTCGTGCGATACTACCCCAGTTATGTGTTCTTTTTCCAAACCGCCTACACGGTGGCGAAGGCCTTCCTGGCCAGGAATAGCCCAATTTCGTGCAAGTGTATCAACATCGCGCAAATAAGGCTTATATGCCTGGTCGTTGTCTTTAACCAGGCGGGGTTTAATGTCGGGTAATTTATTTACTTCAGGAATTTTCCATAACTCAGAGCCATTTGCAAGGTACCCATCGGTTAGCAGAATGACCGGTGTCATGTGCTCCAGGCTTATTTTACATGCAGTATAGGCATATTCAAAGCAATTTGCCGGTGTTGTTGCGGCCATTACCACAACGGGGCTTTCGCCATTTCGACCGTAAAGTGCCTGCATTAAATCGCTCTGCTCTGTTTTTGTTGGCAACCCTGTTGCGGGGCCACCACGCTGAACATTAACGACAACCAGGGGCAACTCGGTCATTACAGCAAGCCCTATGGCTTCGCCCTTAAGGGAAAGGCCCGGCCCCGATGTTGAAGTTGTGCCCAGATGACCCGCAAAAGATGCACCAATTGCCGAGCAAATACCGGCAATTTCGTCTTCGGCCTGAAAAGTTATACATCCAAGATGTTTCATCATCGAAAGTTCCTGCAATATTTCGGATGCCGGGGTAATAGGGTACGATCCTAAAAACAAGCTTAAGCCCGACCTTTCGGCAGCGGCAAGCAGCCCCCAGGCAGTTGCCTGGTTACCGGTAATGTTGCGGAACAAACCTTTTTCTTTATCTGCCGGTTTTACATGAAATTGCGTTGTCATTGCTTCCACGTTTTCGGCAAAATTGAAGCCGGCATGCAATACTTCCAGGTTGGGCCCGATTAATTCGGGTTTCTTTTTAAACCTTGTCTGTATAAAAGATATAGCTGGTTCAATGCTACGGTTAAAAAGCCAGTAAAGTATCCCAACTACAAATTGGTTGCGGGTTTTATCGGCTGTGCGCTTATCGAGCCCAAAAGGTTTAACGGCTTCGGCAGCCAGGCTTGAAATAGGCGACTTAACAAGGTTATAATCGTTTAGGCTGCCATCGTCCAAAGGATTGTTTGTATATCCGGCCAGTTCCAGGCTTTTATTGTCGAAGCTGTCAACATCAATTATTACGGTTGAACCGGGCCTTAGCCATTTTTGGTTTGCTTTTAAGGCAGCGGGGTTCATTGCTATAAGAATGTCGGCATAATCGCCTGGGGTTTGTACTTTGTTTTTTCCGATATGTACCTGGAAACCAGACACACCGGCAATTGTGCCGTGCGGGGCCCTGATTTCGGATGGGTAATCGGGGAAAGTAGATAAGTCGTTGCCAAACAATGCCGATGAGTCGGAAAACTGGGTGCCGGTCATTTGCATACCATCGCCTGAATCGCCGGCAAATTTTATGACCACGTTCTCCAGTTCAATAATTTTTTTTGTTTTTGCCATTCTCTGTGAAAATTTTTATAGCAGATTAAGCCGCAATTTTAGAAAAAGTTAAATTAATACATTATTATAAACGACTGTAAATTAGGTGCAAATGAGAAAAATCATTTATTCCCCCTATCGTTTTATGATAAAAGTCACGAATATAGAAGATAGTTTGTAAAAATGCTTACTTTTTCTGCTTAAAATTCGATATTCCTTCCTGCAAAAATGCTAAAAATTTATCCCTGCTTGTATTGTAGGTATAATATTTTTCTGTTGTCAGTATGTTTTCGTTGCTATCCATAATAACATAAAGCGGAAGTGCATTGGTTTTAAACTTCGAGATTTCCAGATCGAGGTTTTTTGCCCCTATAGTTTTTTTTGCCCTGCCATCGATTTCAGAAACAACCCATTCGTTTTCCGGAAGTTCGGTACGGTCGTCGGTATAAAGGGCAATTATAATAAATTCGTTCCTGAGCAGTTCCAGAATCCGGCTATCCGACCATACATCGGCATACATTTTTTTGCAATTTTTACAGGTATGCCCAACAAAATCGATAAATACCGGCTTGTTTTGAGATTTTGCGCAAGCCAATCCTTCGTGGTAATCGAAATATCCCGAAAGGTTATGGGGTAAATGCAGGAAACCTGCATGCTTTGGTGCACTGTCGCACAATGTATTGCTGGCATGAACTTTTGTAACCCCTGGCTCGCCAGTGGCCCCGGCCAAAGAAAACCCGGCAGTTTCGGGTGCAGGCAAGAATGCCGAGAAAGCTTTCAGGGGGCTTCCAAACAACCCGGGCACCAGATATATGGCCACAGCAAAGGAAATAATTGCCAAAACCAGCCTGGGCACCTTAATATAAGGCAAATCGCTGTCGTGGGCGAATTTAATTTTGCCCAGCAGGTAAAAACCTAAAAGTGCGAAAATTACAATTTCGAGCGACAGGATAACATCGCGGTTAAATATTTTCCACTGTGTGTTCCCTAAAAATATGAGTGAGGCAGCCAAAACCACAAAAGCAAAGAACACCTTAACAGAATTTAGCCAGCCGCCCGATTTGGGCATTTTTTTTATTAGTCCCGGAAAAATGCCAATGAGCACAAAAGGAAAGGCAAATGAAATTGCAAAGCCTGTCATGGCAACTGTTGGCATAAGAACTTCACCAGTTAGGGCGGCGCCAAGCGCTATTCCGGCAAACGGGCCAACACACGAAAAAGAAACAACCGCAGTTACAAGGGCAAGAAAAAACGGGGCCATCAACCCTCCCTTATCAACCTGTTTATCGAGCTTATTAGAGATACTTCCGGGCAACACTATTTCGAACATTCCGAAAAACGATGCTGCAACCAGGAACAACAATAAAAAGATGATAAGGTTGGCCAGCCAATGCTTCGACAACTCTACGATATCTATTCCTGCCAATCCGGCAAGTAAACCTACAGAAGCATAAACAGCTACTATCGACACCCCAAAAAACAAAGCCTGAAAAATTCTCCGTCCGGTAGAATTGTCGCGCATAAAAAAAGCCACAGTTAGAGGGATTATTGGCCAAACACAAGGGGTAAATACAGCCAGTATGCCTTTTGCAAGGGCCTCCAGAAACACTTCCCATAATGTTTTTTCTGCTTTTGAGCCTCCTTTTTCTTCCTTTTGCACATCTTCGCTAACTGCCGTAATTTCCTGGCTTGCTAAAGGTTCGTGCCGAACAGTAACATCTGTAATAGTTACCTCCTTTACATTATTAATATTCTTTTCCGGCCCGGTTTTATCGGTTGCGGGCAGGGGTTGAGCAGCTTTTGATGCCGCCATTGCAGAAAATTCAAAATTTTTCGATGCCGGCGGAAGGCAGCGTGAATCGTCGCACGACATAAACTCGATAAACCCCTTAATGGTTGCCTTATTGCCGGTCAGTTTAATTTTTTGTTTAAAGGCTACTGTTCCGTCAAATAGCTCTAAATCCATTCCAAAGGTATTGTCAAATACTTTTTGCGGTTTTATTGTAGGTATTGCAGGGCCAAGGAGTTCAAATGCCCCGTCGGGCTCAAAATTAAAAGAAGTAGGCACTGGCCCGCCTTCAGGTATATTTAGTCCGTATAAATGCCAGCCTTTGTCGATTTCGGCCTTAAAAACAATTTCAAAATCTTTTTCACCGGTTTGTTTTATCGAATTTTGCCATTTAACTGGTTCGAGAACCTGGGCAAAAAAAGCTGCGGGAACACATGCCAGGAGAAATATTGTGAGCATCTTATGAATTTTAGCCATATCGCTGTTTTGTTATTGTTTTTAAATAGTTTTTTCAAACGCTAATTTACAAATAATAGATATTATTCATATCTAGTAATGTAGATATTTAATTTTATTTAACAAAAATCTATTTTCAATAAAAAACTTATATACTGTTTTGCCAAGGTGCGCGATGCTTATGCTTTAAAAACTTACAACAGACATTTTGATGTGTTGGATGAGAATACTCAGAAAAGTATTCGCGAAAAATATCCGATTACTTTAACACATATTAAAAACTAGTTGTGGTGCATTGGCCTGTTTGTCTCGAATTTTTGGTAAATCGATAAAAATAATTACCTTTGGCGTTAGTAATTCTTAAAATATGATTGTTTCATTTGGTTCAAAAGAGACTGAAAAAATATGGCAAGGAGAACGAGTTAAAAAGCTTCCAATCGAAATTCAACAAATTGGACGTAGAAAACTCAGAATGCTTAACAACTCAGTTTCTTTGCTTGATTTAAGAATTCCGCCTTCAAATAAATTAGAGAAATTACAAGGCAGTGAATTTTACAGTATTAGAATTAACGACCAATGGAGAATTGTATTTAGATGGGAAAATAATAATGCATATGATGTTGATATAGTTGATTATCACTAATAATTAGGAGGAAACAAAAATGGAAAAGCTATCAAATATTCATCCTGGAGAGATACTACAAGAAGAGTTTCTTATTCCACTAGAAATTAGTGCCTATAGACTTTCAAAAGATACTGAAATACCACAAACCCGGATTTCTCAGATAATTAAAGGGAAAAGAAGAATAACAGCAGATACAGCCCTTAGGTTTAGTTCATATTTTGGGAATTCAGCAAAATTCTGGCTTGGATTACAGGATGATTTTGATATTGAAGAAGAGAAAGAAAATAAGAAAGAAATTATCGAAAAGATAATTAAACTAAAGAAAAAACCACCACAACAAATAGCAAAGAACCTGAGGGTGATAGAAGGTTTGCAAGGTTATTAATCTTTTAAAAAAGCTCAACTTTAAACTGATAGCATAGCATTCCAAGATATCACTTAGCTCGCTGCCATGAATACGTTGTGCTATATTTCTTCGCTATAGATATTAAATGAAAAAGTCCCGGAGTTTTCCGGGACTTACTTTTATATTTTCTTTTTATATAATCTCCTCTCCGTTGCTGTTGAAAAAATGAAATTCCAGAAAATCGTATGAACTAATAGGGGCAATTTTAATTTTCAGGCTATACTTTCTGCACCACTTTCTTCTAAGAGTTGTAAAAAAGCCTTTTTTAATGTATGCGGCAATAAAGGGATGTACCCTGAGTGATACTTTTTTGTCTTTGGCGTTTTTAGCAATGTCGGATAAATAGTGTTCTATTTTTTCAATAATCAGCACGCTGGGCGAAATTTCGCCGGTGCCCCCACAAGTAGGGCAAGTTTCGCGGGTATTGATGTGCATTTCGGGGCGTACCCTCTGGCGCGTTATTTGCATCAGGCCGAATTTGCTTAACGGAAGAATGGAATGTTTTGTACGATCTGGTTCCATTGCATTGCGCATCCGCTCGAAAACCTTGTTTTTGTTTTCGGGGTTTTGCATGTCGATAAAATCAACAACAATAATACCCCCCATATCGCGAAGGCGAAGCTGGCGTGCAATTTCATCACATGCGGCAAGGTTAACCTCCAGGGCTGTCGATTCCTGGTTGTCAACGCTTTTGGCCCGGTTGCCACTATTCACATCAATTACATGGAGCGCCTCGGTATGTTCAATAATTAAGTATGCCCCGCTTTTAAAAGACACCGTTTTCCCGAACGAGCCTTTTATTTGTTTGAGTATCCCAAATTTCTCAAAAATAGGCGATGCACCGGTATATAGGCTTACAATTTTTTCTTTTTCCGGCGCAATAGTTGAAATGTATTCCTTAATTTCGTTGTACAATGCTTCGTCGTTAACATAAATATTGTTAAAACTAACATTGAGCATATCGCGCAGAATAACCGCTGTACGGTTCAACTCACAAATAACAAGCCTTGGGGGCGTAGCACTTTTAAGTTTATCAAAAGCCGTTTCCCATTTTTTTTCGAGGTTCCGCAACTCTTCGTCGAGAGTGCGCACCATTTTGTTCTCGGCAGCCGTTCGAACTATTACACCGTAATTTTGCGGTTTAATACTGGTTATTAAGGTGCGAAGGCGCTTTTTTTCATCGGATGATTCAATTTTTTGCGATATGGAAATTTTATCGCTAAAAGGCATTAAAACCATATTGCGCCCGGCAATAGCAATTTCGGAGGTTAAACGGGGGCCCTTGGTGGAAATTGGCTCTTTGGCTATTTGCACCATAACAAGTTGCCCCGATGCAAGCACCTGCGTTATTTTCCCATTCTTGTCGATGTCGGGCTCACGTTTGAACTTTTGCATCGACGGTAGTTTGGCCTTCCGGCTAATGGCTTCGTTAAGAAACTTTTGGAGCGAACGGAACTGGGGCCCCAGATCCTGATAGTGCAAAAAAGCATCTTTTTCGTAACCAACATCAATAAATGCTGCGTTCAGTCCGGGCATAATTTTTTTAACCCTGCCTAAATAGATATCGCCAACCGAGAATTTTGGATTGCTTTTTTCTTTGTTGAGTTCCGATAATTTCTTATCCTCTAACAAGGCAATATCAATCTCGTTGGCTTTTACATCAATAACAAGTTCTTTGCTCACAATTTAAAGTAAATAATACTAAAATGTAAATGGCTTTGGGCTAAATAATACAAGAACAACAAACCTAAAGCTAACATTTTAACTTTAGGTTTATCTTTCACATAAAAAGTATTGAAAATGGTCTATTTTTTCTTTTTATGTCTGTTTTTTCTGAGACGTTTCTTACGCTTATGCGTTGCCATCTTATGTCTCTTTCTCTTCTTACCGCTTGGCATATCGTATGTTTTTAATTAAATATTGAAGTTATTTCTTTACGTTGCTTTTTACCTTGCCAATAAAAGTTTTTGCAGGTTTGAAAGCCGGAATGCTGTGCTCCGGAATTATTATTGTTGTGTTTTTCGAAATATTCCTGGCAGTTTTCTTAGCCCTTTTCTTAACTATGAAACTTCCAAAGCCTCTCAGGTACACATTTTTTTCTTTAGTCAGAGAGTCCTTAACAACTTCCATAAAAGCTTCAACTGTTTTCTGTACAGTTATTTTTTCGATTCCAGTGTTTTTCGAAATTTCGTTTACAATATCTGCTTTGGTCATTTTTTTAAACGCTTTAATTATCAGTTAATTACGTATTTTCGGAAATATGAAGTGCAAATATAAAGCATTTCTCCCGATATTCGAAACACATTGACGCATATTTTGTTATTTATTTATAGTAAATTCTTTACAAGCCTTAATATAATTATGCTTCAGCTTATTGAATGGTATAACAGGAACAAACGTAAGCTTCCTTGGAGAAACACTAACGATGCATATAAAATATGGATATCAGAAGTTATTCTTCAACAAACCCGTGTTGCGCAGGGTTTGGCTTATTACCTTAAATTTATTGAAAGATTTCCCGATGTTTCTTCGCTGGCTTCTGCAAACATCGATGAGCTTATGAGGCTCTGGCAGGGCCTGGGTTATTATTCAAGGGCAAAAAACCTTTTAACTGCTGCCCGTCAGGTAGTTGAACAATTTGATGGCAAATTTCCAGAAACGGTCATGGACCTAAAAAAACTTAAAGGTGTTGGCGATTATACTGCTGCCGCTGTAGCATCAATTTCTTTTAACCTGCCTGCTGCTGCTGTTGATGGAAATGTTTACAGGGTACTTTCGCGAATATATGCTATTGATGAGCCTGTAAACACAACCAAAGGAAAACAAATGTTCCAGCAGCTCGCAACGAAGCTTATCGACAAGAAAAACCCCGGGACTTTTAACCAGGCCATGATGGAACTCGGCGCCCTGTTGTGCCTGCCAAAAAAACCTCTGTGCCATATTTGCCCGGTTAACGAAAAATGTTTGTCTTTTGCATCGGGTTCTATTGCCAGGTATCCGGTTAAAAACAAAAAACCAAAACAAAAAAAACGCTACTTCTACTATTACGTTATAAACAACAAAAACAATACATTTATCTGTAAAAGAATTTCGCGCGATATCTGGCACAACCTATACAATTTCCCCCTGATTGAAGAAAGCCGCATGCTTACGGGCGAACAAATTTTGTCGGCAATAAAAAAATTCAGCTGGTTAAAATGTACCGAAAAAACCGCTATCGGCATATCGGAAGAATTCAGGCATGTATTAACCCATCAGGTTATCCTGGCCCGTTTTGTGCGTATTTCTGGTGCCGATATAGATAAAACTGCTGCCGATAAGGTTTTGGAAATTGAAATTTCCGCACTCGATAATTATGCAATGCCCCGCCTTATTACCAGGTACCTCGAGAAACACCCGCTAGCGACCCGATAAAAATATTTTTGTTGTACTGCCCATAATGCAAGGATCTTAGGGACAAAGTAATTACATGCCCTGAAGGAACAAATTTGTATTAGCAAAATGTTTTGTATTTTAGCCGAAAATAAGATAAACAGAAATGGCAATCAATAAAGTAATTCTTATCGGAAATGTTGGCAACGACCCTGAAATCAGGCACCTTGAAGCCGGAACACCGGTAGCAAATTTCAGGCTTGCAACATCGGAATCGTACACTAACCGAAACGGGGAACGCATAACCCAAACCGAATGGCATAATATTGTTGTTTGGCGTGGTTTGGCCGAAGTGGTGGAAAAATATGTAAAAAAAGGCGCCCAGCTCTTTATCGAGGGAAAAATACGGACACGCTCGTGGGACGATAAAGACGGGAATAAAAGGTACACTACTGAAATTGTTGCCGATGCTTTGCAAATGTTAGGCAAGCGTACCGAAAACGGCCCGGAAGCAAGCCAAAACCCTGCCAATGCCGGCAGTTATGCAGCTGCCCCTAATGCCGATATTTCATCAATGCCGGAACCTGAAGATGATTTGCCATTCTAAAATTATTCACGAATCCTGATTTGTTTTGGAAGACCCAGTACCTATTCAGCAAATATTGCCTGTTCTATCTGTTTTTCAACCCGAAGGTTTTAATGCCGGAACAATTGTCGGATTGGCAGTAATATTGCTCCTGCTTATAATTTCTGCACTTGTGTCGGGCAGCGAAGTGGCTTTTTTCTCCCTGTCGCCAACAGATCTTGATGTATTAAAAAACCTAAAAAGTCGCTTAAGCCGCAATGTTACATACTTGCTTAAACACCCCGAAAGGCTGCTTGCAACAATTCTAATTGCCAACAACTTTGTAAATGTGGGCATTGTAATTATTTCTACTTATATTACCTCGCAGCTGTTTTATTTCGACCAAAACCCCGTATTAGGATTTATTGTACAGGTTGTTGTTATTACTTTCCTTATATTGTTTATAAGCGAAGTGTTCCCGAAAGTTTATTCGAACCGGTTTGCCCGTTCGGCAGCGCTTTTTGCATCGCCGGCCATGTTGTTTTTCACCAGGCTGTTCTGGCCAATAAGCTCTGTGCTTATACGTTCAACCGGTATAGTTAACCGCAAGCTGGCTAAAAAAAAGCTTAACATTTCTATCGACGATTTGTCGGATGCCATAGACCTTACCGAAGTTTCGCTTACCGATGAAAAAACTATATTAAAAGGCATAGTTAAGTTCGGGAACATTTATGTGAGCGAAATTATGCAATCGCGTATGGATGTTATTGCTGTTGACATAAATACCAGTTTCGACAACCTGCTGAAAATAATAAACGAATCGGGCTACTCCCGGATACCGGTGTATAAAGATTCTTTCGACGATGTTAAAGGTATCTTATATATTAAAGATTTACTTCCGCATCTCGAAAAACAGACAAATTTCAGGTGGCAGGGGCTTATCCGGCCTTCGTATTTTGTGCCCGAAAGCAAAAAAATTAACGACCTGCTCAAAGAATTTCAATTGAAACATATACACATGGCAGTGGTTGTTGACGAATATGGGGGCACATCGGGAATTGTTACCCTTGAAGACATTCTGGAAGAAATTGTTGGCGAAATTTCCGATGAATCGGATGAAGACGATTTGCCCTATAAAGTAATCGACAATAACAATATTTTGTTCGAGGGCAAAGTCCTTCTTAACGATTTTTATAAAGTAACTGCCGCCGACGACAACGTTTTCGACGAAATTAAAGGCGAAGCTGATACCCTGGCCGGATTAATACTTGAATTAAGGGGCGAAATTCCCAGGATTAAAGACAAACTGAGCTATAAGCAATTTGTTTTTGAAATAAAAGAGGTTGATAAAAGAAGGATTAAACAAATTCTGGTAACCATAAAACGCGATGACGACGATGAAAATTAGTGTTGCAATACCAGCCCTGGCTCTTGTGTTTTTGGCCGTATCGTGCAAACAGGACTATACGCCGAAGCCAAGAGGGTATTTTCGTATCGAATTTCCAGAGAAAAAATATTCTGCCCTTGAGTCTGATTGCCCGTTTGTTTTTGACTATCCGCAATATGGTACGCTTGAAAAAGCTGTCGGTTTCCCTGCTGCCAACTGTTGGTATAATATTGTGTTCCCTGCCTATAAGGCAAAAATACACCTAACCTATAAACCCATAAACAACAACCTTGCACAATATATCGAAGATATTCATTCCATAGCTTATAAACATGTTATTAAAGCCGACGATATTACAGAAAACACCATTATTGACCCACTTAACCATGTTTATGGAATTGTTTACGGTATAAGCGGCAATACAGCTTCATCAATAAACTTTTTTGTTACCGACAGTAGTAATCACTTTCTATCGGGTGCATTATATTTTGCTTCGGTGCCTAATGCCGATTCGCTCAAACCCTGCCTGCTGTTTTTCGGTGACGATGTAATTCATTTGGTCAAATCGGTAAAATGGAAACTATAAAGCTATGCCGCTAATCTATAACCAGGTAGTGTACGACGATTGCCAGCTGGCTGTTTGGGAAATAACCGAATCGTTCGAAGATATGTATTCAAAAATTCACTTCTTCGATGGTGAAATTGAAAACCTTAAAAATTATAAAAGTACCGTAAGACAGCTTGAATGGCTAAGTGTAAGGCGCCTGCTGCGCGAAGTGAGGGGTGTGCCTACCCAAATTGTATATAACGAATCGCGAAAACCATTTCTGTTCAATTCCGACCAGCATATTAGCATATCGCATTCGCGCAACCTTACAGCTGTTTTGTTGAGCAGCACAAAAAAAGTAGGCCTCGACCTTGAGTATATGGCCCAGAATGTCGAAAAAGTTGCCCATAAGTTCTTAAACCCCGATGAATACATTGTTGAAAACCAAAATAAACGAAATTTTCACATGTATATACACTGGTGTGCCAAGGAAGCACTGTACAAATTATGCGATAAACAGGATATTAATTTCAGGAAGAATTTAACCATTGAACCATTTGAGCCCGACGATTGCGGTGAAATTATGGGCTGGGTTGACAATAAATTCTGGCACGACAAGTTTTTATTACGGTACTTCACCATTAAAGGTTATATTGTTGTATATTGTTGTAAATAAACATGTTGTGCTACGATAAAATAGCTGCCCCGGGGCGAAAGCTCGCAATCCTTATTGATCCCGAAAAATTATCGATACCGGCAATAATTTCCACTGTTTTTTCAGCAAACGAAACTGGTGTTGATCTCGTTTTAGTGGGTGGGAGCCTTGTGAGTGCAAAAATAGATTCGGTTATTGAAGTCATAAAAAACAATTGCCGTATCCCGGTAGTATTGTTCCCAGGAAGTATTATGCAACTGAGCAATAAAGCAGACGCCCTGCTTTTATTGTCGCTGGTTTCGGGGCGTAACCCCGACTATCTGATCGGCAATCATGTACTGGCAGCCCCTTACATACGCCGCTCAAATATTGAAGTTATACCTACCGGATATATTCTTGTTGACGGTGGCAATGTTACATCGGTTGAGTATGTCAGCAATACCAGGCCAATACCGGCAGATAAAACCGATTTGGTTGTTGCCACTGCCATGGCATCGGAAATGATGGGGCAAAAGCTCATTTACCTTGAGGCCGGGAGCGGTGCCTTGAAACATATACCTGCCAACGTTGTAGCAGAGGTGAAGCAAAACATATCGATACCCCTGATGGTGGGAGGAGGCATAAACACATACGACAAAGCCCGCCTGCTGCTCGATGCCGGTGCCGATATGATTGTTGTTGGAACTGCTATTGAACAAAATTTAAGTAAGCTGGGGCAAATTGCCAAAGCTGTTGCTAAATACTAACTGCAGTGTTCTTAAATAAATTTGTTTATTTTTTTCTTTGTTGAAAAATAACATACTTTTGTCAAACGATTTCAACTGTTTGTCGAATAGAAAAAACCACAAACAGTTCTTGTCGTAATATTACTCAGAAAGCTTAATTAACAGAACAATCAATATAATATTGAAAATATAAAGATTTTGCCCAAGTTGGTTTAGTTAGTAGTTTTGTGGTTTGCCGGGGAGCGAGAGCTTCCCGGTTTTTTTTTCCACAATACCAATAATTACAAACACAGGCACATTCAAAATCCGTTAGTTTATATATTAAGCATAAATTAAGGAAACAGTATAATTATGTAGCTGTTTGTTTAGCCAGACAATATAATATTACATTAACTGCACAAGTGTATAATATCAGAGAGGCTAGAATTCAGGGCAAGGCAGCCCGCCTTTTTTCTTTTTCTTGGTAAGGTTAAACTTATAGGTTGCCGATATTTCGTGCGACCCTCTTGTGTACTGCAAAACATTCGATATTGTAAAGTCGTAAGAATAGCCAATATTAAAGGTTGTAAATTTCAGCCCAAGCATAAATATAGCGGCATCGCCGCGCTGCGAGTTGAACGTAGGTAAACCACGGTACCAAAGACCAATATTAATAGGGTAATTGTACCAATAAGCGCCCAGGTCGAGCTGTCGCACTGTTCCCTGCTGTTTGTATAAAAATGCAAAGGTGAGAACATCTTCGCTGGGCTTGAGCAACCTTCCCCTTCGGTGAACATCAATGCCACCGTAAACCGAGGTTTTTATTTCGGTATAATCTTTGGTAGAATACAGCGATATTTCCGGCTTTAATAAGTGATCGACTGTTGCGCCCAGCCAAAAACCTTTAGTGTAAATAATTAACGAACTAGCAGCGTCAATATCTCGGGCTTCTTCAAGTGCCTGTCCCGAAGCCGATGAAGGGCCGGCATCAGTCCGCAATTGATCGATAAAAAGAACGTTCCCGAAAATTCCTTCTTCGACATACGAGAAAGATAAACCAGGCCTTACGTGCCAGATATTAAATATTTCAAAATTATAGGAATAGTGTATGCCAGCCTGTAAAAAACCAAGCTCGCTTGAACCGGCAACATCCTGCATAAAATTACAACCCAAACCGCTGTTGAACGACTTAAAATAGTGGTCGAAAGAAAAACTGTAAGTCTTAAAAGACGATGACAGTTCGTACCACTGGTTGCGGTGCTGCGCCGATAAGCGGCTCCCTTCAATGGCTCCGGCAAACGAAGGCCCAAGGTAAAGCGAATTGGCATAAAATTGTGAGAACTGCGGATCGATTGCCTTTATGTTTCCGGACAACATAATGAGCAATGTGATATATGAAATTTGCTTTAGCAATTTGTGGTGTTTTTTGGTTTGTAATACGAAACTGTACGTGCCGGGTTTAAATATTTTGATAAAAATATAAGAAATACCATTAAGCAACCTTATAAGTTTTTAACAAAGCGCCCTTTACGTAAAACACAGGATATAAAACCATTACGGCGAAGCTGTGCGTTTATTGCGTATTACAGTAACATCGCCGCCCATGTCAAAGGGCTGTCCGTTTGTAAACCTTCCTCGTGCCCGCCAGATATAAACATCCTGTTTAACAGCTTTTCCTTCGTGATATCCGTTCCAGCCTTTTTTAACATCGTTGCTGGAAAACAACAGGACCCCCCAGCGGTTATAAACCTCCAGGCTGTATTCTTCTACCCCTTCGTTGTCGGGATAAAATACCCAGAAATTGGTCAGGTCGTCGGTATCGTACTCATCGGCAGCGCCATCTGGCGAAACATAAAATGCCGTAGGGAATTTCAGGTAACCCATGCCCAAAACGTTAATTGGCGTTGGGTGCATGAATGTGCTCCGGCAACCCTCGGCCGATTCGCCCACCAGCGCAACATAATATTCACCCGGCATGGTATAATACCACGAAGGCTCTTTTTCTGTACTGTTAGGCTCGCCCTCTGTTCCGTCAATGGCATCGAAATACCAGTAGTAGTTCGAGGCATAACGCGAGTGGTTAAAGAAATTTATCCAGTCGTAGCCTTTGGTCTGGCTGGAATCATACACAATAGAATCGCTGAATGTAAAATCAACTTCCGGATTATGGTGAACGGTAACAATTTTATAGTCCCAGTTTGTTCCACCCTCGCCCTTAACCGTGTATTTTACCGTGTAAACACCCGGTTTGTCGTAAGTGTGTACGGGTTCAATCTCTGCTGAATAATAGCCATCGCCAAAATCCCACAGCACCGAATCGGGGAAATTATACTTCGACCATGAAGAAAAATCGACCCTGAATGGTTCGCAGGCAGCAATGTCTTCAAAAATATCAACCCTTGGCAAAGGCGGGTATATCATAATATCGTGTTCTACTGTATCGCGGCATTCGGTGTTATTGGCATTCCAGGCAACCAGCCGCACAGGTATGCGGTAACCTTTATCTTTCTTGCCCCATACTCCGGCGCCATATTCGTAAGTAAAAGCGGCAGCCTTTTCGTTGCTTGAAAAACCATCGCCGTAGGCCCAATCATACTCCCAGTTGTTTTGATAAACTGTTTCGTTTGCAAAAGTTATGGGGGTCAGGTCGTTTTCAGTCCCATAATCGGCCGGTAGCGGGCTTGGTATAAACTCGGCTATAGGCGTCGGGTAAACCGTAACCTGCCTGTCCATGGTATCGGCACATTCGTAAATCGAATAGGCCATAAACCGTATATTGTGGGTTTTATTTTCGGGGCTTTCGTTTATGAACCGGTACGAAGGATCTTTTATGGTGCTGAAAGCCCTGCCATCGATAAGCCAGTACATTTGCACCACACTTGCATTGGTGTCGCCGGAGAAACCAACATTCAGCGGGCTGCAGCCGGCAGTTTTGTCCATATCGAAATCGACATGTACATTTGGGTAAACTTTAACCGATTTAGTTAAGGTGTCGCTGCAGTTCTGGTCGGAAATAACTGTAAGGGTTATGGGCTTATCGGCAATAGTATTGCTTTCGTTCCCGAACACAAACGAAGGCGATTTATCGGTACTCGCCCCATCGCCGGCAAAATCCCAGTTGTACGTGAGGTTGGTGCCAAACGAGTTGTTTGTCATCTGAACATTGAATGGCGGGCATTTAGCCTGTATCGGGAAATAGAAATCGGCAACCGGCTTTGCTTTTATGGTTATAGGCTTAACAATACTGTCGAAACAGTTGTATTGCGATTTGGCTATAAGCTTCACCTGAAAGTCCTGGTTATTGGTTTTGCTGAAATTGTTAAACAAATGGACCGGGTTGTTTTCAGAAGAATTGGTGTTATCGCCAAAATCCCAGTAATAGGTATTTGCATATTGGCTGGTGTTCGAAATTTGCGTGTAGTAAGGGTAGCACACAGAATTGTTGTCGAAATTAAAGCCGGCATAAACTTTTGGCGATACCGATATGATGCGTTCAACCGAATCGCGGCAGTTATGGCTGTTCCGTACAGTTAACCGAATGGAATTGCTTACAGGCACACCACCGGAAAGGTTTTCAAAACTACGGTAAAATAACGGCGCAGGGCTCGGCGCCGGGGTACTTCCGTTATAACTCCAAAGATATTCGGTAATGCCCCCCTGTGAATTCTGCCGGTTGATATGTACGCTGTCGTTTGAACAAATTGTGTTTCTGTTTACTGTAAAATAGGCATCGACAAGCGAATAGGCAGTTAGGGTATGGGAAACCGTATCGCGGCAACCGTTAATGGTTTTGCCGTAGAGGTAAACGGTTTTTGTTATATCGGTGTTGCTATTGTTGGGCACAGTTATTGCCGGGGGGATAGTGGCTGTGGCATGGAAATCGTTATCGACAAACCAACGAAACTCTGTGCCTGCCAGTAAATTAGAGGCATTTACCACGTTTGCCGTAAATGGCTGGCAACCTGCACTGTCGCCGGCAAAAGAAAAGCCAGCATAGAGTTGCGGATAAACAATTACGCGCTTATAGGCAGTGTCGGCACATTTTAAGTGGGCCGAATCGTTTGCAGCATAAGCAACCAGGCGTACATCAACAGTATCGTTTGTAAGCGAGTTGTTAAAGAAGGTATTCGATGGGGAAGCCTGGGCGCTGGAATTGCCATCGCCAAAATCCCAGTCGAAGAAATTAACCCCCGGCGAACAATCGGGCGATGCCTGAACGGTAAGCGGCGGGCAACCGGCATAATTGTTCAGGCTGAAATTGGCATCGACTCCTGCAAAAACAGTAATGGTGTCGTACCAGCTGCTGTCGCAACCCTGCAGGTTCCGGGCAGTAAGCTTTATTGGATAGTGTATATCGTATGGGGTTTCGTTTTTATACTGCTTAATAAAGGATTTCGAGGAGTCGGTTGTGGATGTGTTGTCGCCAAATTCCCAGATATAGTTTAAAGTAAAACCTCCTGTGGAATTATTGGTAAACCCAACATTAACCGGGGTGCAATCAGAGTTCTTCTCTATTTCAAAAGCAGCAACCACCCGGGGGTACAGGTATATTGACCTTGTTATACTATCGGAACACCCTTCGTTATTGGTTGCAACAAGCTTTATTGTGTAAATAGTATCGTAAGAGTTCGAACTGTTCTCAAATGTGTAATTTATAACCGGATCCGTGCTGATAAAATCATCGTAACCAATAGTCCAATGGTTCTCATGCGAGCGTGTGCTGGTATTGTAAATTATGGCGTCGGCCGGAGAGCAGTTCGTTTCATAATTCAAACCGAATTCGGCATTTATATATGGGTGAACGGTTATTGTAGTATCTTTTTCGCTTTCGCAAAAATAGCCCGAAAGTGCTTTAAGTTTAATGGTATAGGTAGTATCCTGTTCTGTACGGTTATAATAAATTCTTGTGTGCGATTGAATTATGGTATCCTGCCTGAAGGTATTGTTCCCAAAATCCCATTCGTAGAATATTTTATACCCGGTTGATAAGTTATTAAAAATTACCGGTGTAGAATCGCAAACATCATTGTCGCTAATGTTAAAATCGGCAATTACTTCCGGAAATGTTATAAGTCTTTTTCTTACCGCTGTATCGTAACAGCCCATACGATTGCCGGCAACGAGCTGTACCCAAAGGGTATCGGGGCCTGCATCCAGGGTTGTGTCATAATGATTTATGTTTATCGGGGCTTTTGTTGTGGTTTTATAGGTGCTGTCGCCATAGAAATAATCGATTTTCCACCATAAAGTATCGGCCCCGTATGTATTGCCCGGATCTATTTTAACCAACAAAGGCGAACAGGAAGAGGTGGTGTCGGCGGCAAATTTGGCACTAACACGCGGATGAACATATACCTTTTGCTGCATGGTGTCGGTACAACCAAAAGGAGACTCAACAATAAGCCTGACATTATATATTGTGTCAACAAGCGAATAATTTGTAAACGATTTTAAGGGTTCAAACTCGAATGACTGCGTATTATCGCCAAAGTCCCAGTTGTAACTGCTGCTATCTAAATGTCCCGACGAATTGTTAACAATATCTACACCTAACGGGTGGCAACCAATTGTGTCGGACAGGATGAAAGCCGACTCCACCTGGGGTTTTACTTTAATATCTTTAAATTTGGTTGATGGGCACGAATTCCCAACACCTTTTACAACAAGGCTTACCCTGTGTATTTGTATTGAATCGGTATGGTTCTCGGGCAACAACAGGTTAAAACTTCGTGGAATGGTATTCTGGTTAATCTGGTATGCCCCAATACCAGCTGTGTCAATTGTCCAAATTTGTGAAACACCAATTATGGTATCGGAATGGTTAGTTATCAGTGGGGCAAAAGGGGAACAGCCCTCATCGGCCGAAAACGAAAAACTGGCCATTGTACTTTGGGCAACAATCAGTTCTATCCTTACCGTTGTGTCTGCCTGGCAGGCACCTGTCATTAAAACATCGAAATAAAAGATACCAGTAGTGTCGGGAAAAAAGAAGGGTGCTGCCACTGTATCGTAATCCAATTTGTTTACCAACAAAGGGTCAAAAGGAGTTGACCACTGATATTGTTCTGCCCCATTTGCTACCAAACGTATTGGTGTTAAATCGCAGTAAACATCGGAAGTAGGCATGGTATAACCACCAATGCCGGCAGCAAATTCACTTGCAGCATAATCGGAGAAATAACCATATTTGCAGCCTCCACCAGCATTACCCTGCATTACGCCCAAATGAAACCGCGCAATATCGTTATCGACACGTAGGGTTTGGTTGTTGCCCAATGCATTGTAAAACGCCGCACCCCCGGCTAGTGTGCGGTCGTAAACCGCAAACGCACTGTCCATAATATATCGGAAATGCGATGCAGGTATTGTCTGTACCGGCCCTCCATTAATGGAATAGGTGAAATGGTGTATTGCCTGGTTATAATTGGCACTCGCCGGGTTCTTGTCGTTACGCACCATTAGGTTTAAGAAAAAATCGAACCCTGATGCAGGTGTCTTTTTTATGGTAACACTATGCGAACCTGTGCAATTATCGACCGAAGGGAGCACTGCCCCGCCAAGTTCGCGGGTACCTCCGGAAGAATACCCGGTAATATGGTTAACATACACCGGCTTGGTTGCCCTTACGTGCATGGCCACTGTTCCTGAATTTGCCAGGCTGGGCACATTCCATGTAAAGTAACCGCCAGCAGTTGCAATATTGCCCCGTAGTATGTCATCGATATATATATCGGTATTATTTTGTGTGGCAGTGATAAATATGGCTTCACCATCGACAGTAACAGCCGGCAAATCCTGAACATTTCCTTTTAAAATAATATACTCTTTGCCAACAAGGCCGACAGGTATTAACTGATCGGCAAAAGTATCCCAACTGCCACCGGTATTGGTCATTTCCATCGAATCGTCGTAAACAGTAATGGCAATATCCTTGTTCGAAGTTACCCTAACACCAAATATATGTGCAGCAGGAGCCTGTCCGGCAGCCCTTACAGCAAAAGCCTGGCCTTTGTTGAGAGTAACCACAAATGGTGTTGTGCCATGCTGAAACAGGTTGTTGCCATTAGGGTTAATTGTTACCTGGGTATTATCTTGTGTGGCAACAACCACAAAACCACTGAAATCGTCGGAATAACCATGGTTTTTATATTTACGCTGTGTCGAAACCCAAAAATCCTTTCCCAGGGCATTGTTCGATTTTAATGAAACAATATCGGTATTATTGTTATTTGGCACCATGGTTGTTTTATTACTGCCAACAAGTTCGTAGTAAGCAGTTATCTCGCCCGGATGTGCTTCAATTAAGAAACCTTTGTTCTGTAAAAAATTGCCATCGGCAATATTACGGGCATAAACCTCAATCTCATCAATATCTAAAAGGGTTTCAAGTTGTAAAGTGTTGGTTTGTTGGGCATTTAAGTCAAATTCTATTGGGGTAAATGCAGGGTCGGCCGGCCGCGAAATGGTTACATGGGTATTATAAACAGCTGTTATATGCAAATACAGGGGGCGGCTGTCGGCAGCATGATCCCATGATATATCGGGTGCAGCAAACCAAAATTTGGTGCCTGTTTGCCCGTTAATTATTGTGAGGTTTAAAAAAAATAATAACGGAAAAAATTTAATTAGTCGCATAATTTTGTGAGTTTTGTGCCTAAATATACGTATTTTCGTATGTATTGGTTATTTTTTTTATCAATAGCCAACATTCCAAAAACCTTAATTGCACGTTTTGCGTAAATAACAACGTATTGTTACACCTGTAAGCTTAGCCAATAAAGTATATATTTAATAACTTCATCGGCTTTTAGTTTTAAATTCTTTATTTATGTTTTAATTTTTGCAGCTTAAAATGAAATTGTATTTGCTTTAATAAAGAAATGAAAAGAACTATAACCACACTGCTGCTTTCTACTTTATCGTTATGCTATGCCCTTTCGCAGGAATTGTTTTACCTGTTGGAGAATTTTGAAAGGACCGACTCGGCCTATTATTGGACTGTTGATCCATATATAGCCAATAAAACCTGGAAATACACCTACGGGGGGCAATGGAAATCCGGTGGCGATCCGTATAACCCCGAAATTCCTGTTCAGGGTAATTTTAATGCAGGTATTTACTTTCCTGCCCTTGAGTTAGATTCAATTAAACTGGTTACCCCTACCCTGGAACTGGATGGCGCTGTAAAGCCCATGCTAAGGTTTTGGCATTGCCAATATACAAAAATACTAAAGGGGCCCGATTTTTTACGCTTGCTCTTTCGGGCAGGGCCAAATTCACAATGGAATGTTATTGAATCGTGGACCGACGATATCTCATATTGGAAAGAAGAAGTTTATGATATTGCAAATATTGGTTCACAATACCTAAGCGACACCTTTCAAATTGCTTTTGAAGGCATAATCGGGAATGGTTATGGGGTTTACATCGACAGTGTATCTGTATTGGAAGAAGAGTCTGTTCCTATGTTTGTTAAGAATACGGAATACAGCTCGGTTAACCATACAATGGTGCCATCAAATGCTACCGACATTCCTTTTGAAAGGATTAAGATGCGTGTATTGGGCAATAGCGGAGAAGCAAGGTTGAATTCGCTGACACTTACACCACAAGGTACCGGGGTTGAGCACCTTGGAAATACTTTTAAATTGTTCTACACACGCGGCGATGCTTTTGCACCATATATATCTGATACCTCAACACTTATAGCCACAGGCACTAAAGTTGGCGGCAATATTGTTTTTACAGGTATAAATTACAAACTGCTCCTGGGCGACAATAATTTATGGGTAGCAGCAAGTGTAAAGAACACCTTAAAAGGCCAGAAAACAGTTTCATTCACTGTTCCGGCCAATGGCATCCAGGTTAGCGACACTACTTTTCCTGCAACTGTAACACCATTTTCAAAAAACCATGTTTTAAGGGAATCGGTATTTTATGATAATTTTGAGACGGGTGCTCCAGGCTGGCTGCTCCAGGGTAATTTTGAGGTTGGGTGGCCCGAAGGCAACCAAGTTGATATCCAATCGAACCCCAAAACCCCGTATAATGGCTTAAATATACTGGCTACCGATCTCGATGGCGGGTACCTTCCAAATATTAATGAGAGTACGGCATACTATGCCTATACCCCCGTATTTGATCTTACTTATTATATAAAAATTGCCGTATATATGCATTCGTTTTTTTCGGTAAACGGGCCCGATAATGCTGTAATTGAGTATTCAACAAATAATGGGGCAAGCTGGCAGAATATATGGACAAGCGACCAGGCATCAAACAACTCGTATTGGACAGAATTTATTGTAAACAGTATTGACAGCCTGTGCAGGCGTCAGCCAAATTTTCAACTCAGGTTTGGGATAACAGAATCGATGTTGACACCCTGGCCAGGCATAAGTGTTGATAATTTTGCAATAATTGGTGAAAAATTATATACCGATGTTGGGGTTGTTGGGGTTATTGAGCCACATAACGAATGTATAGGTTGCGGCAACGACACTGTTAAAGCATGGTTTAAAAACTTTGCCGTGGGTGCTGCACCAAATGCCATTCCTGTATATTACGGGCTTTGGGGGGCTGATTCAACTTTGGTACGCGACACATTATACGGCGGCATTAATATTGGCGATAGTGTTTTGTTTACTTTTAGTCAACTGGCCAATTTCCCGAAAGGCGATTATTACAATAAATTTGTTGTTGGGACAGGACTTGCCGGTGATCAAGACCCATCGAACGACAAATACACGAAGCCCTTAATAATACAAGACTTTGATACTCCCCCCGATTTTGAAGATTTTGAATACAAGGGTGGTATCTGGTTGCCAGATACCGGCTCCAGGTGGGAATGTAAAATAATGTCGGGTACTATCCCTACAGATCCTTTATCGCCTAATATTTGGGTACTGTCTGCTACCGGTAACTATTCAAACAACGATACGAGCTATGTTGTAAGTGGCTGTTACGATTTTTCCGATATTTCGCGAAATATTGTCCGGATGAAATATTGGTCGGACTGCGAAGACGCGAAAGACGGCGCCAGGCTTGAATACTCAACTGACAATGGTGTCAACTGGTATATTGTAAATGATACAATATACGGAGCTGGCTGGAACTGGACAACCGATTATGTAGATGCTTTAGGCAGTAATGGTTGGAGCGGTCAGAACGTTTGGAAAACAGCGCAGGCACTATTGCCTGTTAGTGCCGACTCCGGATCAAAAGTTAAGTTCAGGCTTATTTTTATGTCTGATGAAGCTAACTCCTTTCCGCAAGGTTTTGCTTTCGACGATTTTGAATTTTTTCCAGCACCTGCCGACATAGGCGTATCATCAATTGTTATGCCTGCCGATGCATGTTTTGGGACAAACCCGCCAATCACCTCCTTATATATTAAAAACCTGGGATATAATAATTTAAACATAAACGATACAATTATTATTGGTGTTGATTTTGAAAACAATCAACCTGTTATAGACACTTTTTTACTAAGTGCAGACCTTATTCCTGGCGACTCTGTATTGCATACCATAACAATGAACTTCAATATTGAACAACCTGGTTTATATAATATTAAAGCATACACCCTCATTGAAGATGATCCATTTTTCTACCAGAACAATAACGACACCCTGAGCTACACTTTTAACATCTGGCCCAACCCTACAATTATACTCGCCGATACCCTGGGTTCGAGGCAGCCCGACACTTTGTGGGTAAAGCCACAGTACCCCGACTGGGTGCCGGGCTATACCTACCTGTGGCACGACAATGTTACCACCGACAGTATTTTCGATGTGGTTTCTACCGGACTGCATTGGGTAACGGTAACCGAACCTGTACATGGTTGTGTTACTACCGATACTATTGATGTGGTTGTGCTTTATTTTGATGCTGGCGCCACAGAGGTAGTTTACCCCGTATCGACCTGCGAACTTGACAGCACCGAATATATACAGGTGCGTGTAACTAATGTTGGAACCGATAGCCTGGTTGCAGGCGATAAAGTTGCCGTAAGCTACAGCGTTAACGGCAGCGAACCGGTTTATGACACTGTTGATATTACGGCTCCCCTGCGTTTCAGCAATTCGCTGGTATATACCTTTGCCGAGAATCCATTTGATTTTTCGGAATACGGCACTTATTCCATTACGGTATCGGCCTCGTATGTCGGGGGCGATTTTAACACTGCTAACGATGCCCACACAGCAGTTGTTAATGCTTATGGTTATACCCCCCTTGACCTGGGCCCCGACCTTGTGGTTAAAGCCCTCGATTATGTGCTCGATGCTGGAACTGGCTTCGAAAGCTATAGCTGGAACACCGGCGATACCACCCAAACAACTTATATTGACGAAGCAGGCACATACTGGGTAGCTGCATTAGATGCAAACGGGTGCCCGGGCAACGATACAGTTGATATATGGTTTAAAATACGCGACATTATGCCCGAAACCATGCTTTCGCCCCAAAACTCGTGCGACAGGACAGGCCCCGAACCAATTGAGTTGCGGTTCAGAAATAATGGTACTGACACTATAACCCCGGCCGACATTGTTACCCTGAAATACAGCATAAACAGCGGCGCCTATATCTCGGAAACATTTAGCCCGACAAACAACATACTTCCTGGCGGACAGGCTACCCGTACTTCGGAAAATACATTCGACTTTAGCAACTACCAGGATTATGTGATTGACATTGTTACCACCAGCACAGGCGATTTACGCCCCGGAAACGACAGCCTGCGGGCTGGCACATCAACCAGGCAAACCCCGGCAGTAAACCTTGGCGAAGACAAAACCATAAGTGCTTTCCAATATATACTCGATGCCGGCACAGGGCCAAACTATTCTTACCTGTGGCAGGATAAGCAAACAAACACACAAACCTATACTGCAAGCATTACCGGTAATTATTATTGTGTTGTTACCGACACTACAACCGGATGTTATGGCAGCGACACGGTTTACCTGTTCTTCGACATAAACGATTACGGGATACATTCTGTATCGGTGCCCAACCAGGTTTGCGAAGGAAACAGGAGCAATGTTTCGGTTGAATTAATCAATAGTGGCAACCTACCGCGCACAGGGGCTATTTTGAATGTTGCCTTTAGTATCAATGGTAACGATTCCGTTACCCAGCAGTTTGAAATAAACTCGCTTTGGATGCCCGGTTTTACACAAACTGTTACCCTGTCGGGGCCTATGCCCTTCAATACAGTTGGCTCAAACAACCTTAGGGTATTCCTCGACGGACAGGCAGATATTAACAGCAATAACGATGACCTTGAGAAAAGTATTTTTGTGCTTGCCGCGCCTGTTGTAAATTTTGGCGGCGACACACTTCGCGTTGCCATGCCCCACAGGCTAGACCCCGGCCTTCACGAATCCTACCAATGGCAAGACAACTCTACAAACCGGTATTTTACTGTGAATATGCCGGGAAACTATTCTGTTATAGTAACAAATGCTGCCAACTGCATCACAACCAAGGCTGTATTTGTCGATAGGTTGTCATCGATAAGTAATGCCATCCCCGAAAGTCTCGATGTGAAATTGTACCCTAACCCGGCCAATGATATCCTCAATATTGAAGCAAATATTAAACTGGGCGGTGAACTATTGGTGGAAATTTACGATATCAGGAACCAGCTTGTATTCTCCGATAAACATAAGGGGTTTGCGATATACTCACACCAGCTTGATGTTAACACTATGCCTGCCGGTGTGTATTTTATAAGGTTCAGGAACAACCAGTTGTACTACATTACAAAATTTGTGATAGAATAAAGTCGATTGCATGAAGTAACCACAAAAAAAAAAGCTACCCCGATAAAGGGTAGCTTTTTTTTATTAAAACATAAATTATTTTTTATAGCCATAAATAGCAACATCGCCAAGCTCTTCTTCGATACGGAGCAATTGGTTGTACTTAGCGATCCGGTCGGAACGCGACATTGAACCAGTTTTAATCTGGCCCGAATTGGTAGCCACTGCAATATCGGCAATAGTAGCATCTTCGGTTTCGCCCGAGCGGTGCGATGTTACAGAAGTGTAACCTGCACGGTGTGCCATTTCAATAGCGTCGAGGGTTTCGGTAAGGGTGCCAATCTGGTTAACCTTAATAAGTATGGAGTTTGCACATCCTAGTTTAATACCTTTACTTAAGAATTCAACATTGGTAACAAATAAATCGTCGCCCACCAGCTGGCATTTGCTGCCAATTTTATCGGTAAGTATTTTCCAGCCGTCCCAGTCGTTTTCATCACAACCGTCTTCAATTGAATCGATGGGGTATTTCGAGATAAGCTCGGCAAGATAATCGGCCTGTTGTGCGGGTGTACGTTTTGCCCCTTTGGCACCTTCAAATTTGGTGTAATCGTAAACACCATCTTTAAAGAACTCCGAAGCAGCACAATCAAGTGCTATAGTAACATCTTTGCCTGGTTTGTAGCCAGCTTTTTCAATAGCAGCCATAATGCTGTCGAGGGCTTCTTCGGTACCACCCGAGAAATTAGGGGCAAACCCGCCTTCGTCACCAACAGCTGTACTCAAACCTTTCGATTTAATAATCGATTTTAGGTTATGAAAAACTTCAGCTCCCATCCTCAACCCTTCTTTAAAGGATTTGGCACCAACCGGGCGTATCATAAATTCCTGGAAGGCTATAGGAGCATCGGAGTGGGCACCGCCATTTATAATGTTCATCATAGGAACAGGCAAGGTTTTGGCATTGGCACCACCAATGTAGCGGTACAAAGGCAGTCCGTGATACTCAGCAGCAGCCTTGGCAACAGCAAGCGAAACACCTAGTATAGCATTTGCGCCTAACTTTGCTTTTGTTTTTGTGCCATCGAGCTTAAGCATAGCCATGTCGATAGCAACCTGGTCGAGGGCATTCATCCCGATAAGCTCTTTAGCAATAATTTTGTTGACATTGTCAACTGCTTTAAGAACACCTTTACCTAAAAAACGTCCTTTATCGCCATCACGAAGTTCAAGCGCTTCGTTTTCGCCTGTAGATGCTCCCGAAGGAACAGCAGCGCGGCCTGTAAAACCACTGGCAAGTACAACTTCAACTTCCACCGTGGGGTTACCACGTGAATCGATAATTTCACGTGCATGAATATTAGCAATTTGTCCCATTAGTATAAATAATTAAAAGTTATATATTTATTGAGATTATAAACAAAAAAAGGGACTGATACTCATCATATCAATCCCTTAAGTATATTTTTTTTATTAAAGCCAAGATTTACTCTTCCTTTTTTTCTTCGCTGTTTGTCTCGTTTACAGTATCTTCTGCGATGGGAGCCGGATTTTCTGCAACTACTGTTTCGGTTTTTGCCGCTGGTGCTGCCTTGGTTTTTGCTTCAGTTGCAACAACCTCTGCCTCGCTGCCTTTTTTAGTGCTGCGACGCCTTCTGCGCCCGCTTTTTGAGGCGGCTTCATCTTTTGCTGCCAGAAGGTTTTCATTGTAATCGACCAGCTCTATCACACACATATCGGCGCTATCTCCTAAACGCGTACCGGTTTTAAGTATGCGTGTATATCCGCCAGGCCTGGTTTCGATTTTCGGGGCTATATCGGTAAATAGTTCTTTAACAGCTTGTTTGTTTTGAAGATAACTAAAAACTACACGTTGTGCATGGGTTTTTTCTTCAACCGTGCTGAGGTTTTTTGTCTTCGACATCAATGGCTCAACATAAGTCCTAAGTGCTTTGGCCTTGGCTGTGGTTGTAGTTATCCTTTTATGTAATATTAAAGAATTAGCCATATTAGCCAACATAGCCTTTCTGTGCCCGGCTTGCCTTCCTAAATGATTGATTTTCTTTCTGTGTCGCATCGTATTTCAATATTTTGCCCTATGGCAGTACTTTTTATTCTTTATCCAACTTATATTTGGCTATATCCATTCCAAAAGTCAGGTTCATGTTATCGAGCAGTTCATCAAGTTCTGTTAACGATTTTTTACCGAAATTTCTGAACTTAAGAAGATCGTTTTTATTGAATTTCACCAGATCGCCCAGTGTTTCAACTTCGGCAGCTTTTAAACAATTGAGTGCCCTTACCGACAGATCGAGGTCAACTAGTTTTGTTTTAAGCAGCTGGCGCATGTGAAGCACTTCTTCGTCGAACTCTTCGTTTGCCGATTCCCCTTCGGCATCAAGAGTTATTTTTTCGTCGGAGAAGAGCATAAAATGATAAATTAAAATTTTAGCTGCTTCTTTCAATGCTTCCTTGGGGTGTATCGAACCATCGGTTTCAACCTCCATGATAAGTTTTTCATAGTCAGTTTTTTGCTCAACACGATAGTTTTCGATAGCATACTTTACGTTTTTAATGGGCGTAAAAATAGCATCGATAGGAATTAAACCAAATTCAGCATCGAGGGGTTTGTTTTCTTCTGCAGGCACATATCCCCTGCCCTTGTTAATAGTGAGTTCTATCTGAAGCTCAACACTTGATTCCATGTGGCAAACCTCTATGTCGGGGTTTAACACCTCAAACCCGCTGAGATAGCGGTTAAGGTCGCCGGCTTTAAAAACTTCCTGGTTAGTAATGTTAACCGTAATTTTTTCGTGGTCAACATCGTCAATAAGTTGCTTAAAACGTATTTGTTTAAGATTCAGAATGATTTCAGTCACATCCTCCACAACACCGGTAACAGAACTAAACTCGTGTTCTACCCCTTCAATTTTGATTGTTGTGATAGCGTACCCTTCCAATGAGTTGAGGAGGATACGACGGATAGCATTTCCTACAGTAATGCCATACCCGGGTTCCAGCGGACGAAATTCGAATTTGCCGAATTTATCATCCGCTTCGAGCATTATGACTTTATCGGGTTTCTGAAACGCTAAAATTGCCATAATAAAATATATAAATTATTATTTTGAATATAATTCAACGATCAATTGTTCCTTGATATCCTCGGGTATATCCGAACGTTCAGGCACACTCATGAATTTTCCTGCCATCTGGGTGTCATCCCATTCTATCCATGG
>JAFGQZ010000025.1 GCA_016935435.1 Bacteroidales bacterium | reverse complement strand
TTTAGAGAAAAGAAAATATAAAAGATAGCTTTTGTAAGCCAAATGGTTATATTTACCAAAAAGAACAAAGTTCAAATAAAGGTTATGGAAGAAAACAGCAAACATGCAACCGTTGACAGAAGGGAAAAAATCCTGAATATGCTTTCACTGGAAGGAAAAGTATATGTACACGAACTCAGCAAAAAATTTAATGTAAGCGAAGTAACTATCCGAAACGACCTTGACCAACTCGAGAGCAAACGTCAGCTGATACGTGCAAGGGGCGGCGCCATGAAACTTGAAGGCAACGTTGCAGCCGACATCATGCTTTCGGACAAAAACAAACTGAACTATAAAGAAAAAGCCCGTATCGGGGCAAAAGCAGCCAGTTTAATTAACGATTCCGACACCATCATACTCGACTCGGGCACTACCACTTCGGAAATTGCCCGCAATATATCGAACATAAAAAACCTTTCGATAATAACCAATGCCATTAATATTGTAAATATTGTTGCCCAACACCAATCGGTAAATATTATTATACCTGGCGGTTATCTGCGAAAAAACTCCTTATCGCTGGTAGGGCCGCTGGCCGAAAAAAACCTTCGGAACTTTTTTGTCGATAAGGCCTTTATCGGTGTCGATGGCTTAGACTCCCATACGGGCGCCTATACGCCAAACATTGAAGAAGCTCACCTGAACGAAATAATGATAAGCATAGCGAAAGAGGTAATTATTGTTGCCGATTCGAGCAAATTTAAACGTAAAAGCCTGGCATTTATCTGTCCGCTTGAAAAAATTACCACCATAATTACCGACGATGGCATAAGCCCTGAAGACCAAAAACGCTTATCGGAAAAAGGAATAAACGTAATTATTGCATAAAAACCCTTAATGCTTATAGGGCTTGAAGCAAAAATAAAGGCCGGCAAATATGTATGCCGGCCTCTTTTTTTATGTATTAATTTACCCTATAATATCACGATACGAAACTTTTTATTGAAGATTTCGGTATTAACAAGCACGATAGCCATTCCTTTATGCTCAATTTGTTTGGTATCAACACCAACAAAACCATCTGAAGTTTCCAAGCGATAAACCAACTGTCCCTGAAGGTTAAATATTTCAATTATTGAATTAGGGCTACTGTTGCCCAAATCAAAATAAAGTATATCGCTAACCGGGTTTGGATAAACAAACACCTCACCAGCCATTTCGATGTTTTCGACAGCCTCTTTCAAGCGGGTATAACTTGAAAAGCCCAGAGAAGAAACTACTGTCCAACTGCTGTTAATATCGGTATAAGCAAGCCTGACAACACTACTTAACGAACCTAAAGCCGAACGGGGCAGGCGTACTTCGGTTACAGTTGAGCTTTTCGATGCCGTTACACCTGCAACCCACGACCACGACCAGCCCGAACCAGTCGATTGGTACAAAGCCCCGTTTTCGACCATAAATTCCGAACCAGAGCCCGATGCAAACGAAGCATCCTGGTAACCGGTTGCTGCATTATTGTCGGTATTGAGGAAAATATGGTAATTGGCTGTATTCATGCCCGAACCGGCAATTGCAAAATAAAAGTAATCATTATCGTCGTAAACCTTTAAGCTGGTGCATGTTTGGCCGCTGGCTATGGTAATAGCGTTTATAGAAGACCAGTCCGACAGGTTGCCATCAACAGTAATGTTTACCGGAATGTTTGTTGAGGTGCTTAGGCTTACATTCGTAAATGGCGCCGTACAAAGTGTGCCGGCATTGTGCGAAGTAACAGCCATGCCCACATAAACGGCAGAAGCCATAGATATTGAAACCGAACCAACAACCGTCCAGCTTGTTCCGTTTGCCGAAACAGAGCTTGTAAAAGTATTGCCCAAACGCTGCAAACGCACCCAGTAAGGAGCTGTGCTGGCCGTACCGGCAATGTGCGAGCTCCCTCCTCCCGCTGTTGAACGGTATTGAAATGCCAAACCGTTCTGAGGGGTAACAGCTGTAAACACATGTGCCGCGTTGGCGCCCAATCCGTTACGTATCATAACACCGGCTTTTGCCCAGGGGTCGGTATTGGTAATTGAACTTACCCGTGCAATAATGGTAACATCGCCGGTAATTTGCTGATATGCAAACCGGAAAGCATCTGAAGTTCCCCAGATATCGGCACCCGAGCCCGAAATGGTAAAGGTACCACCTGAATATGTTGCCGATCCGGCAGCCCCAACCGAACCGATATCGGAAGACGCCCAGGGGCTTGGCAACGACGCCGATGCGGTAACCGTAACAGAACAGCTTGCTGTATTGCCCCCATCGGCCGTTGTAACCGTTATAGTTGCCGAACCGGAAGCTACGGCGGTTACCAGGCCGCCAGCATTTACGGTGGCTACCGAAGTATTGTTCGAAGCCCAGCTTACAGTTTTATTGGTAGCATTCGAAGGGGCTATGGTGGCCGTAAGCTGCTGTGTAGCGCCAACGCTAAGCGATGCCGACACCGGGCTCAAACTAACTCCCGTAACCGGAACCGTGCTGGTACCGCCGGTTTCGTCGCTACCAATATCAATACGCCCGCCAACAATGCGCGGGGTCAAATCCATGTCGAGTTCGCCGGTAAAGGGGGTATAATTTGGGTCGCCGGCATTAACGCATGGCGAGCCCGCATTAATATGAAAGTTAGCATTGGCAACATTGTCGCTTACCATCGACGGATTGGTAAAAAATGAGCCCGCATCGCCACCAACCAAAGTTTTAAACTGGGCAAGGCTAATGCCTGTCCACGATGTTTCCGAAACCTGGCGGCTTATAACCACCGAACTTTCGCTGCCGTTAACGTAATAATAATTATTGTATTTGAATGTAATAGCGCTTGTCCCTAAATTATAAGTGAACATTTGGGGGTACAGTCCATAAAAAACGTTGTTGCTTACAAGAATATTATTGGCATTTTGCAATACCAGCTCGCCGCCCCATTGGTCTGAAGAAGAGTTTTTCAGAAAAGTATTACCAATAACATCGCAATAGGCCACATTTCCCTGAAGGCCATCGTCGTCGCCAGAGGTACCAATCATTATGCCCGCTTTTAAATTATTGTAAACAAAATTATTGCGCACATGTATTCCCGATGTGGTTCCGTTAGCAATGTCCATCTGGTTTTCGCACCCAATGGTTATTCCGTAAATATTGCCGTACACCCGGTTGTTAATTACCGAAATATCTTTGCCGCCATCAACATAAATTCCGCCATTATCGGCATAATTACAGCGGCAATTGTAAACTGTGTTTTGCTGTATGGTGCCATTGCGCGACTGGTAGTTTTTCGACAATGGAGGGTAAGTGCCCAGCCCGAAAGCATCAATTCCAATATTGGTAATATCGTGTACTATGTTTTTTTCAACATTAAAGTTATCGACATTGCCTTTTACCGAAATGGCTTCACACCAGCCGGTCATACAATTATATACTTCGTTTGCACTAATTAATATATTGTTTAGGCTTGCGTTTTCGTTGTCGCCAACAACAGTTATGGGATTTGCCCCAACTACGGTAGTACCCATATTATCGGCCGCGTTAAATGTTCCGGTGCGGTAATGGATGTTACTGAGTTTGTTGCCAACAATCTGTATATTGCTTCCCGAACCCTGAACAATTATGCCAACCGCCCAGTTTACCTGCTTATCCTGAACATGCAGGTAAGAAACAATAATATTACTGGAATTCGAAACACTTATTACAGAGTTGGAAGCACTTGAACCCTTAACATAAACCGCTTCGCTGCCATAGCGGGTAAGGGTAATGCCCGATTTGCCACTAATGTTCACGGCCTGATTGTATGTACCAGCCCTTACATATACCAAATCGCTGCCGGAAGTACACATATTTACCGCTTTTTGAATAGTAGCAAACGGAGCCGATAGTGTTCCGCTGTTGTTGTCGTTCCCCGAAGGGGAAACATAGTAGGTTGCCGCAGAAATTACCTGTGTCCACAAGCAAAAACTCATTAAAAATGCAATAAAGATTCTTTTCATCATAGTCGGGTTTTTAAATGAACAATTAAAGAAACAGGACGTATTTTTACTTTGCAGTAAACTCTTTACCACAAATAATTAAAGGTTATATTGATTAGAAATACCGTTATATCCCCAAAGCAGTCTTAATTTATAGTTAATGTCTGGCACCCATAAAAAACAGCTTCGCCGGTGCAGTAAAAAAATTAAGTAACAAGCATACAACTGCCTATTTCACAACAGAGTTATTTCCGAATAATAAACTTTTTCGAAACAACCGTATCCTTTAAATCTATTCTCAGAAAATAGATTCCTTCGGCCAAACCAAGATCACTTAACAACAGCACAACAACTCTTTCAGCGTTTTCAACATCGATTGACCTAGTATAAACCAACTCCCCGTTTACAGCCAGAATATTCATGCGTGCCCTGCCTGCAAAACTTTCGGGAAATTGCACACTAATGGCGTCTGTTGCCGGGCTTGGCCATACAGAAACTGAAACAACATTGTTTTCCTTCTCTATTCCGGTTAATGTGGTGGAAATCTCTACCGGCCCGGCCATTGCCGATTTTCCGGCAAAATTAAAACTGTTTATTGCATATTCGTAACTTGTACCGGGCTTTAAACCGACATCGATTAGCTGATAATCGGTGCTCCGCAAATCGAATGTAACTTTTGTACCAGTGGCCTTTTCGGTGCGCACAACTTCAAAACCATCGCAATTGGTACACTTTTCCCACGATACTATTAACTTGCCTGCCGGATCTGAGGCAGACCGCCGAACCGTAAAATTTAGGGGCATATCGGCAGGTAAAACCCTCTCATACAATACAGGGTTCCTGCCTTTATATGGCAACAAAAGAAGTTCTTCATTTCTGCCTACCTGGGCAGCAACATACAACTTCTGGTTATTGTTGTTTATTTCAAGCGCTTCCAGTGGTATTTGCAGTTCAATACCATTCAAGCCTTCCGATACCGAAGCACCTGATGTAACTTTGGAATATGCACCCCCCGAATATTTAAACACCTCACTGCCTGTTATTTTAAATTCAAAACCACCAGAACCCCAGTTATTTCCAACCTCTCCGGTAAGTGCATTCCCGTCGGTATTTAAAAATATTGTAAAATCCGAAATACTATCGCCCGACAAACACAGGTATAAATATTCGGTGCTGCTATACACACATAAGAAAACATCGTTGAATTTATGGGTAACAGCAACTGTTGGTGGTATGGGCGACCAATCGTCGAGCCCACCATCAAGCACAATTTCGGGGTACTTAAACACACCCAAAGTTGTAGCCCCCTGTTTAACCTGGGAATATGCCGAATAACTGCCTTTGTCCATTAAGTAAGCACGATAATAATAAACACTGTTTGCAGCCAGGTCTGTATCTCTCACATAAATATTCCCCATACTGTTCGAGTTTATTGCAAGGGTTTGAAATTCTCCTATGGCCTCGCTGCCCCGTTCAACTACAATTACTGCATTTGAGTCTTTTTCAGCAAAAGCATAGCTCACAATGTTATTCGTAGTGTACGACGACACATACAGTTTCGGGGCATTTAAAGAAGCCCTGGCGCACACCAAAAGGCTGCTACCTGAGGCAGGCACCAGCTCTGAAATTGTTGACCAGTCTGACGAAACATTCGCAACACCAAACCGAAGGGTATCGTGCATCATTGTAGCATCAAAAACACTTTCGGGCAAAGCCAGTTCAACTACCGAATCGTTTGCCGAACGTAAAAAGGTACCAGTAACCAATGTCCAGGCCCAATCGGAACTACCATTAGTCCCAGTGTACTTAAAAAGCTCATTGTTCTGAACCATATAATCGACTCCCCCGTCATCGGCCCACGACCAATAGTCCATTCCGGTGCCAATATGGTAATCGGCATCGATAAAAATTTGGGTATTGGGCAACAGCCCCACGCCCCTGAGCATAAAGAAAAGTGTGTCGTTTAGCCTTACTGCTTTTACTTCTTTCAGAAAAACATTATTACTGTTTGAACCTGCTATAGCCAGAGCCTTCCAGTCCGAGGGATCCCCGTCAACACGAATGCTCCCTGAAGGGATCCCGGCAAAGGGCAAAAAAAAGTTGGTACCAAGAAAAGGTTCGTTTACCGAATAGTTTGGGTTGATATTCAGAACATGTTGAAACGAATTCATACCAAGCGATGCGTCCCATACATTTGAATTAGCAAGCCTGACAGAATAAAGGGGATTGTTTTTAATGGTAAACTTTGGATCGGGCAGGTTTAAAAAAACTTTATAAGCCCCGTGAGGCATAAATTCGGGGATGCCAATTTGCTCGTTGACAACTATTTCGGAGTTAAGTTCATACTTTCGCAAATCGATATTTACCGGTGCAAAAAATTTTTCGCCGCTCGCTATATTCTGGAGTACTATTTCAACAGCCCTGTAATTCATTGGATTTGAAAATCCTGCATTTTTCAGTTTAAATGAAAGAGTGAAAGCACCACCGGGCTTAACAGAATCCTGAATAGATGAATTCAGCAGGGAATACCGGTAGCCAAGTTTTTTCTGCATTTCGGGGTAACAGCCATCGGCTTGCCACTGGCTTATGGTTGTGCCAAAATAATCCTGGTTGATGTAAGTCCAATGGAAGCGGGCCATTTCGTAAAGGCTGGTATCGCAATTCGACCGTGACTCGTACCAACGGCATGTTTCACCGCCAACCGAGGTATATTTCGAATCGCGTTCGAGGTAGTCCTTCTCAGAAACAATATACCTATAGCTGCCCACATCGTTAACGGAAGAAACAAAACAATCGTTATGGTGCGAAATACGCGACTTTGGGCTACCCGAATAAGCCTCTTCGGCATTAACCGGTATTGAATCGAACAATTGAATTTTATAGCCCACGTACCGCAACTGCACCATCCGGTCTTCGGGCATTGCAGCCAGCAGGTTGTTTACAAGGGTTTTGCGCTCTTGCAAATCGTCGGGGGTAACATTATCGGGCGAGCCGGTGGCAAAATAATCGGTATAATACCACTCGCCCCATGCACCAATAAATCCAGCCTGTAAAACTAGTATAACATCGGAATTGTCCCTCAGTAAAGGGGCAAGCTGTTGAATATGTTCGTTCACCCTTTCCGGGGCAGCATCGCCATAAGGGGCATTCATGGAAGAAGTGTAGGCAAACCTCACTATTGCTTTCACGCCAGCCGAACGAATCTTCGCAAAATCGTCCTTTATCTTATCGAGGTAAGCTTGTGAAATAGGGGCATTCACAAAGTCGCGAAGATAAAAAATCCGATATATCAAGGAATAACCCTGATCCCTGAAGTTTTTAAGGGAAGACACATTTAGAACATCGCCGGTGCCGCTCCGTTCGGTATAGCGGTAAAAACCACGCTCGGGATTAACATATACCGAATCGCTATACATATAGGTATGCGGGGTAAAATTCTGGGCTGTTAAGCTTATCCAAAAACAGGTAATCAGTAAAAACAAAATATTCTTTTTCATCGATATTGAAAAGGTTAAAGGTACGGCCTTATAAAAATCCTCACAAAAAAAATGAACAGGGGTTTTCCCTGTTCATTTTTCACTCTGCTTATTTCATAACATAAATTGCCGGAGGGGTAAGCGGATCGGTTGCCGATGGCGGCAGGTGGCCAACATTAGCCCAGGTGTTATCGCTGTTTCCAACCACAATTCGTATTGTGCCGGACAATACCGGGTTAGTAAACATTTCGCGCAACATGGAAAGTTCAACTATTTTGTTGCTGCCCGAGGCAACATAACCCGAGTTTGCATGTATTGCATTGCTGGCCACAAAAGGCTGCCATGGCCAACCGGCATCGGGGCCGGTTGCTGTTTGCAAGCCTGAGCCGGGTTCTGCCCCTTCAAAAGCAACAATTACAGCTTCCATCAGATATTCGATACCTGGAGCTTCGAAAAAGTTCCAGTAGTCCCAGCCCGTAGTTCCTACGTTATCTGCATCGATAAAAATCTGGATTACCTCGCCTAAATTGGCTGTGCCTTTAATATAGAAATGAATAAAGGTTTCGTTGTTGTCCACTTTCAGTTCAAGAAGCGTACGCCCTTCCCCATCGGGATAAGAAGCAATTGCCTGTATATCGGCCCAGTCGTCGAATTTGCCATCGATAACAATACCCGGGTCAATGAGTTCAACATCGTAGCTAACTTCGTTCGAACCACCTTCGCCTTTGGCCGTAAGGGTAACAGTAAAGGTACCATAATCGTCGTACACATGAGTAGGGTTTTCTTCGGCAGAGGTTTTTCCATCGCCGAAATCCCAACTATAGGAAGTGGCATCTTTCGACTCATTAAAAAAAGCAACTTCCAGGGCATTTTCAGCACTTTGTTCAAACGAAAACTCAGCCTTAGGGGGCTTAGGGTCGTCTTTACACGAATTGGTGCCCAGCAAAAGCCCAAATCCTGCCAAAAAGGCGCAAAAATTAAATATCCGGTTCTTTTTCATAGTTTAAAAATTTGAAAGATTTAAAGATTAGTTTTTATAAGCTTACCAAAGATAGATAAATAATTTTTTAAAAGCAATTAATCTTTCGTTTAATTTCTTTTCGAGGCTTATTTTTTTCTTTTGTTTACTTTTCCTTTTTAATATAATAAGGTACCCTGTTTAATTCCGACGATATTTTTATTGTTCGGGGACCGATAAAAACCTTGCCCCTGTCGTCAATCCATTTTCCTTCGGGAATAACTACATTACGGAAAGCCAGGGTATCGAGAAAAGGTGCTACCATAATGGTATTTCCGATAAGAAACTGATCGGCAACCTTCTCGTAATTTCCATTGGGAAAAACATATTCCAAAGACCGGATAACCGGCTCCCCGCTCCGGGCAGCTTCCTGCGATAATTTTAAGATTTCACCAATAAACTTTTCCCGCAAGGCTACTGCCGCCTTAACGGCACCGAAGTGCTCTTCGTCCAGTATGCGCCAGGGGGCTACCGAAAACTGCATCATTGGCATAAAAGCATGGCACTGTGCAGAACGTACAATAAGTTCCTGATCGATTTTTCTCAGGTCGAGGAACGATCCCATTTCACCGCCGCCAATCATATCGGGACAAGTAAAAGGGTACCCCATAAGCCCCTGCAACACAATGCCCGGTATAAGTGTCTGCAAGTCGGCCCAATTATGGCCTTTGTCCCTCAGCCGTTGAGCCAGTGGCTGCCCGCCCATTCTCCAGGCAGCACGGTATTCGTTTAACGGATAATTAATGCCCAGCCTGCAAAACAATTCCGTCTGGTAATTCGGGTTAATGCCGGTTGAATCGATACCATCGAGGTAAAACTCCGGATCGCCGGCATCAAACTTAAACCCGTCGATTCCATATTCGTTCTGAAGCTCGTTCAACCGGCTTTCGAACCAACTTACAGCTTGTGGCTTCGACAAATCGAGCACAGTGCTGTAACCGTTCCACCAGTTTACTATTTTTGTGCCCCCGGCAGCCGATTTCAACACAAGGTTTTCCGACTCCAATTTCCGCCCAATTTCCGAATCGGGACTAATGAAAGGACAAATCCAAAGCATTACCTTAAAACCCTTCTGGTGCAGCGAATCAATCATCTGCTTAGGATTTGGGAACCTCTGCGGGTGAAACTTCCAGTTTCCGTAATCTTCCTGCCAGTTATCGTCAATCATAATAACACCTGGGGGCAAACCATTACCTAAAATACCATTGGCATATTTCAGCACATCATCCTGGTTTTGGTCGTACAAAAGCTCAATCCAGGTATTATATTGCGGCTGTTGAAACATTAACATATCGGGCATTTTCCCCGATGGCGGAAAGAATTCCCTGCTGGCCCCCATGTAGGCATCGCGAAGGGTCAACCCTGCTTTTTTGAACACAAACTCACCGTAAGGTTTCGAAAGAAATAAACTATCGTTTCTCACTTCAATTTCGAAGGGCTCGGCCGACCATATATATTTACCGGTATTGGAAAGCAACAAAGGTTGTGCCTGGTTTCCATAGCAATTTGCATAAAGATTAGCCTGGTACCCTTCCGATAAAGGCTGCATAATTGCATGGTTAATAACCCCAAGCCACCATAACTCGTTTTTCTCAATTGGCAGGGTAAAGATTGTTGCAGCTTTTATCGTACCAACCAGAAAAAGGGCAATTGCTAAGAATTTAATTTTTTTTAACCTCATAAAATTATTTTTTAAAGGGTGAAAATAAAATAAAAACCACTGTTGCTTCGCACAAACTGCCCGTTATTAAAGCATCTATTACGAAACAACAGTGATTATTGATCGGTTCCCCATAGAAATAGGATTAATCGTTCTGCACGCAGGCTGGGTTATAAATCAATTCGTTCAGGGGAATGAAGTAAACCTGGCGCGGCCCATTATAGGGGTAAATATCTGTATTGCCGTCCATATTCTGTGCCGAAACATAACTGCGGTTTAAATCGATTTGGTTTCTCAACAGATCGTCGCGGCGATGGCCTTCGAAAGCCAGTTCAAGGCGGCGTTCGGTCAATACGGCATCGAGCACATCGGCATAACCATGCCCGCTGGTTAAGTTTGTAAGTGTTACCAATTCTTCACCAGAAAGCCCTGCCCTTTCGCGAATGGTATTTACATCGTTCAGGGCATCCTGGTTTTGCGAGGTATGGGCATAAGCCTCGGCCCTGTTAAGGTAAACTTCCGACAGGCGAATACATGCCGGCGAATTGAGGGTGGCTATCCCGTCCTGGTTCGAGAATTTGTTGATATAGAACATTTCGAACGACGAGCCCGGGTATTTTGCCACATTGGTACCACTAAAAATGGTATCGATAAACTGGTTTCGGATATCGTTTTTAAACCTGGCTACCAGATTTTGATAAGGCTTCGATGGAAAAACCTCGCCCCAGCCGGCACCATCACCATTGTACATCGAACCAATAGAGGCACCACCTTTGTCTTCGGTTTTATCGTAATAAATTACAAATAAGCCTTCATCGGAAGAACTGCTGTTCCAGAACGAATTAATATAAGTTTCGCGGGGCTCAAGGTTATAAGGCCCTTCGCTTATTAGCTTGTTGGCAAAATAAATAGCTGAATCGTATTGTTGGGTAAAAAGGTACGCCCTCGACAAAAGCCCGTAGGCAGCCCATTTATTGCCGTATTTTGCCGATTCGTTTATATTGGAATTGTCCCTCATGCTTAATAGTCCTGCAGCTATGCGCAAATCGGAAATTATTTGTTTGTAAGTATCGCCAACTGTAGAGCGGGCCTTAGAGTCGTCGCCATCGATAGTGGTACGTACAACCACACCCGGCTTTTCCGTGCCATGCGAAGGCGGGAAAGAGAATACCCGGGCCAAATCGAAATATACCAATGCCCGGTAAAAATACGCCTCGCCAACATATTGTTTCAACTTCTCCGGCGATGCCTCATCGATTGCTATTTTATTGATAACCTGGTTTGTTTCCATTATTATTTTATACCCCGTGTACCACAGGTAAGTGGTGTTAAACTGATCGGGTATATGCTCGCGGTTAAACGAATACCACAAATTGTCGGGGGTACTTTTAACAATAATTACATTATCGGAAGGAAATTCGGTTAATTGAAACAAATGCCTCACATACATATTCCTGGTATCGTTTGTCAATTGTTCTTTCATCATCATCAGGCACCCGTTTGCCATTAACTTCACCCCCTCATCGCTGTCAACAAGAGTTTCGGAAGTAACATCGGAATATGGTGTCAAGTCCATTTCACAGCTGTTCAGCGTGCAAAACACGACACAAAACAGAACAAGCAAAGAAACCGAATTAGCTATATTTATCCTGGTGTTTATCTTGAAATATTTCATTGTATTACTATTTTAATTAAAACTTAATTTCGATACCCAGTAAATATTGTTTGTTAATGGGGTACTTAAACGACGATAAGCCCGGCAGTGTCCAAATATCGCTGCGATAGAGCGGCACATCGGGATCCATGCCGGTAAATTTCGTCCAGGTTTTCAGGTTATCTACAGAAAGGTTAAACGTGCATTCGGCCAGTTTAATTTTCTGTACAATTTTTTTCGGCAAGCTGTAACCAAGTGTTAAATTCCTTACCCTCAAATAGCTGCCATCTTCGAGGTATCGCGACGAGTATTCGTGTGCATTGCTGTTCCCTCCGATTTTGGGTTGCGGGTGCGTGGCAATATCGCCCGGTTTTTCCCAACGCGACATGCCATCTTGTAGTTTAAAGGCATTCAGGTTTGTATTAGCCCCGTCGTTATCGATTTCCTGTCGGGTATAATGGTAAATTTTGTTTCCGTAAACAAACGAGAATGCAACATTTAACGAGAACCCCTTATAAGATACAACCGTACCAAAGCCCCCGTTAAATTTCGGGAAAGGGGAACCAACCGGCTGAAGTGTGGCAGAATTATAATCCGATGTAGTGTCCCTGGCCACTTCAGAGCCGGATGCAGCATCGTATTCAATAACCTCCCATAAAGGTTTTCCGGTTTGTGTGTCAACGCCTTTCCATTTTGGCATATACCATTCGAAAGCAGGCTTGCCAACTTCCAGAATTTGCCTTTGGCTCGATGAAGAAATGATTATATTTTCAACCCCCGGCTTGTCGGAGAGCTTAACAAGTTCATTCTGGTTCGAAGAAATATTGAAATTAAAGTCGCACGACAAATCCCTTGTATTGAGCAAAGTAGCGTTCAACCCGATTTCGATGCCCCTGTTGCGTATTTCGCCCACATTTTTCCATTGAAAGTCAAAGCCCTGCGATAAAGGCAATGGATCCTGGAACAGAAGATCCTTTGTGTGGATATTGTAATAATCAATATTAATTTCAGCCTTTTTGAAAAGCCCCAAATCGACACCAAAGTTCAAGGGATAACTGGTTTCCCACGTAAGGTTCATATTGCCCGGGTTCGACGGGTAGTAGGCTGTTTGGTTGTTATAGACATACCCGGCAGAAAATGCAGGAAAATAAGGGTAATAGTTATCGTCGGGGAAGGTTTCGTTACCTATTGCACCATAGCTTCCCCTAACTTTTAGATAATTGATATAGGAAAACTGCTTAATAAAATCTTCGTTGCTCATAAGCCATGATGCGGAGGCTGAATAGAAAGTCCCATATTTATTGTTAGGGGAAAACTTTGAAGATCCGTCTTTTCTGCCCGAAACTGTAACGAAATATTTCTTTGACAAATCGTAATTTATCTGGGCTAAAGATGAAAAAGAAGCCACTTCAGCTTTGTTTCCGGTAGCTTTCTCAATTGAACCTGAAACCCCCAGGACTTCCTGTCCGGGAAGTATCCCTTTGCCATTGCCCCCGTACCCAGCCTCAACAATATATTTTCCACCTTCGACACCGGCCAGGCCGCTAAAGCTGTGAATACCAAAGTTTCTTTCGAATTTCAGCAGGGTAGTGTTACCGTAAGAGTAGCTAAAATTTATTGAATTAAAAATTCTTCCCCCAACTGGTTCTCCTTCATACGAAAGAGGCGATTCTATTTCTTCGTATTTTCCAAAACCAGCCGACAGCGAAGTTCTGGAATTAATCGACAACCCTTTAATAATAACGTAATTTACGGCGAAATTTCCTGAAGAACCTACACCATAGTTGCCATAGCGGTTATATTGAACGGAATGGTAAGGGTTATTAGGCACATTCGAATACCACCCGGCTTTTTTTACATCATACACCAATTCATTGCCGGAAGTATAAGGATTATCCCAGGGCATTAGCCTGAAAGCCCCCTGGGAGAGGGTCCAGTGCGGATATTGGTCTTTGGTAAACTGACCGCTGATATCGGAAGTAACCGACAGTTTCTCGCCAAGATTGTTTTTTACCTTCAGCTTCACGCTCATTCTTTTATAATTGGTGGTAATTAGCGTTCCGTTGTCGTCGAGGTAATCGACCGACAGGAAATAGTTCGACTTTTCGCTCCCGGCAGTTGCCGAGAGATAGGCCGTTGTAAGCTGCGATTGTTTATAGGTATTGTCTATCCAATTATAATCCTGGTTCAACAATTTTCTGGGACGTATGCTTTTAAAAACTGTAGGTGAAAAAACCTGCGAATGGTAGTCGAACAGTTCCTCACTGTTCATTACTGCAAAGTTTCCAAACTCAGGCCTTTTAATACCATGCGAAACTTTGGCTGTAATTAGCGACTTTCCAGACTTACCGCTTTTGGTAGTAATTAAAATAACGCCCGATGCTGCCCTGGAGCCATACAAACCGGTTGCTCCGGCATCTTTTAAGATAGTAACCGACTCAATATCGTTTGGGCTATACGATCCTTCGATTACCCCATCGACTACCACCAGAGGTTTTTGCGACGAAAAAACACTACCTACGCCCCTGATGCGAATATCGCCGGCTGAACCGGGCTGGCCAGTGGAATTTTGCACCTGCACCCCGGCCACTTTCCCCGACAACATATCGGCAACACTGTTAACAGTAACTTTATTTATTTCATCGGCTTTTAAGGAAACTACAGCACTCGAAATTTCGGTTTTCGATTTCTCGGAATAGGCTGTAACAATTACCTCGTCAAGCCTCAGCAAGTCCTGAACCAAGCTAACATTCACTATGGCCTGCCTTCCGGTTTTTACTTCTTCCGGCAAAAAGCCCACATACGAAAATTGAAGGGTGGCGTTCGTATCGGCAACCGAAATTTCATAGTTTCCATCAATATCGGTAATTACCCCTATCGATGTTCCCGACACAATCACGGCAGCACCGGGCAACGGGGTATTGTCGGCAGCAGATGAAACTGTTCCTTTCACCACAATTTGTGCGTTAGAAACAGCAAAACAAAACAATCCAAAAAAAAGGATTACTATCAGTTTAGGTTTTTTAAGTAATTTTTGTACCATGTTTAATAGGTTAAAAGTTAAAAATTACCTTTCGTAAGGTTTCTTTGCAAATATATTGTTTTATTTTAACTTTCGTTTAGATTTCGTTAACTTTTTATAGTGCTTTTTATTTTACGTTTTATTATTATCTTTATCGAAAATTTAAATATAATATTTTATCGCATGAAAAAACTCTGGTTGCTTTTTGCCCTGATAACAACATTTGCCTGGGGAGTATGGGGCGCATTTATTGAAACCCCCGAAAAAGCTGGTTTTCCGGCAACCCTGGGATACATAGTATGGGCCATCACCATGATACCCTGTGCCCTGGTAGCATTAAAAATAATTAACTGGAAACTGGAAACCGATTTACGTTCGGTGTTACTTGGCACAACAATAGGCCTTACGGGTGCAGGCGGGCAATTAATTCTTTTTCAGGCCTTAAGGGAAGGCCCGGCCTATATTATTTTTCCTTTCGTATCCTTGTTTCCGGTTGTAACTATCTTTTTATCTATTTTCTTATTAAAAGAAAAAGCAAACCGGCGGCAAAAAACAGGCATTGCCCTTGCACTAACGGGTATATTGTTTTTGTCGTACCAGGAACCTAACAATGGGCTTACAAAAGGTTACCTCTGGATAATTCTGGCAGTGCTTGTTTTTATTTTATGGGGCGTTCAGGCCTACCTGATGAAATTTTCAAACGAAACAATGAAATCGGAAAGCATTTTCTTTTATATGATGGTTGCTGCCCTTATGCTGATACCGGCAGCACTCTTTATGACCGATTTTAGCCAACCCGTTAACTGGTCGTTCAAAGGGCCTTACCTTGCTGCCATTATTCATATATTAAACTCGGTGGGCGCCCTTATGCTGGTGTACGCGCTTAGGTACGGCAAAGCCATTGTGGTAGTGCCAATGACAGGCCTTTCCCCGCTGATAACCGTAATTCTTTCGCTGATTATTTACAGTGTAATGCCCGGTAGTATTCTTGTAATTGGTTTGATATTGGCCATTACGGCCATTGTGCTATTATCGGAATAAAATAATGCTCAAAACATCCGGATTTATAGCCCGGTGTTCTGGACCCTGGGATTGAACACAATAACTATTTCGCCTTTGGGCGGGTGGGCGGTATAATGTGCAATTACTTCTGCCAGTGTGCCGCGCTGGTTTTCTTCGTATATTTTTGTAAGCTCGCGGGCAACAGAAACTTCATGCTGTGGCGAAAAATAAGCGGCAAGTTGTTCGAGGGTTTTTACAAGCCGAAACGGCGATTCGTAAAAAATAATTGTGCGCTCCTCGCCCACAAGTTGTTCGAACCGTTTGTTGCGGCCTTTTTTTTGTGGAAGGAAGCCTTCAAAAACAAACCGCTCCGAGGGAAAACCCGAATTAACAAGGGCAGGCACAAATGCTGTGGCCCCCGGCAGGCATTCTACTTCAATATTGTTCTCGACACATTCGCGCACAATAAGAAAGCCCGGATCGGATATCGATGGCGTACCGGCATCGGAAATCAGGGCTAAGTCCGCACCGTTTTTAATCATTTCGGCATAATGCGAAACACGCTTGTGTTCGTTAAACTTGTGCATAGGTTCGGTTCGCGTGCTTATTTCGTAATGCTTCAACAATTTTCCTGAGGTACGGGTATCCTCGGCCAGGATTAAATCGGCTTCTTTTAATATGCGTATTGCCCTAAGGGTAATATCTTCGAGGTTTCCGACAGGGGTTGGCACAACATACAATTTACCGCTCATGTTATTTCGCAATTAGTTTTCGTCGCAAAAGCTCAAGAAGCCTTTCCACATAAGCATTGTCCATATCCCACCCGAAATTCGATGAAAGGAAACCGAATGCTTCGTCGTAATTTACATAGGCATCCAGCCTACCAATAGTTTTTTCGTATTGTTGTTTATCGCCTTTGAAAAGGTTTTGTATGAGCCCGAATTTCTCGTTCAGCCCTATTGCCCCCGAAATACTGGTTATTGGCTTCGACTTTAACTGGCTGGCAATATCCCCAGAAACTTTCTGGTGCGACAATTCTTCGTTGAGCGAGGTTTTTTCTTTTTTAAAGGTATCGCCCAGGAATATTTTTGCCTCTGTGGTTCGTTGTGCAGTTTCTTCTTTGGCGACACCTTTGACTGCTACAGTTAGTGATTCCTGTTCAGGCGAAGGTTCAGGTGCGGGCTCCGGCTCAGTTTTTTGCCCGACACTTTCGGCAGGCCTTACCGGCAAAGGTTCTTCAACAACTTGCACACCATCCGGCAAACCGTTTTTTTCGACATCCTCAGCAAGGGGTTTGCCTTTGCTTTCTGTTGTTGCATTTTTTAACGGGGACAACACCGATTCGTTTTTTAACAAAAACATCAAATCGTAAACATGCCTAAGCTTGTCCATTGCCAAATCAACTTCGATGGTGTAAATCTTTCCGTCGGCGCCTATGTTCGAAACAAGTTGCTGTAATTCCCCAAGTTGGACATAAACAGCCTCAACGGTATTTTTATAGTGCATCATATTATAAATTACTTTTTCAATCTTTTGGCAGCACATTTTTATATTTTTGTGCTAATTCAATACAAAATTCGCAAATAATTCGTTTGAAAAACAATTTAGTTAATAACGTCGGTAATTTAATTATGGTGTGCCCCAATTCAACAAAAATACTGTTCTGCCTCCTGACACAATTATATCAACCTGTGTAAAAACAAAACAATGCTTACCTATACGCTCAAAGAAATAGCCGCAATTACCCATGGGGAGACCTTTGGCGACAGCACCCTCGAAGTTTGCCATATTGCCACCGACAGCCGAAAGATTGCCGAAGCGCAACAAACCCTTTTTATTGCCATTGACGGCGAAAGGCACGATGGGCACAATTATCTTGGTGAAATGTACCAAAAAGGGGTACGCTGTTTCCTGATAAATAAAAGAGATTATGCCAATCAGCCAGCAGAAGGTTCGGGCTATATTTTGGTTAAAGACACCATTGCGGCATTTCAGTCGCTTGCAGCACACCACCGCTCGCTGTTTAAAGTGCCGATAGTTGCCATAACAGGCAGCAATGGAAAAACCATTGTAAAAGAGTGGCTTTCGGCATGCCTGGCACAAAAAATCTTAGTTACCCGAAGCCCTAAAAGCTACAATTCGCAACTTGGGGTACCCCTGTCGGTATGGCTTCTCAACAACAATTCGCAAATGGGCATTTTCGAAGCCGGCATATCAAAATGTGGCGAAATGCAACACCTCGAAGCAATTCTCCACCCCGATCATGGATTATTTACAAACATTGGCGAAGCCCACCAGGAGAATTTCAAATCGGTTGAAGAAAAAATAAACGAAAAACTAAAGCTGTTTATTAACTGCAAACATGTTTATTATTGTGCCGACAATCCAATTATCAGCGATGGTTTTAAGAAAGCCCTATTTAACAATCAGCCGGTATTTCATAGCTGGTCGGCAACCGACAGTAGCGCCGACATGCTGGTTAAGGTTGTACAAACCCGGGCCGCCGGAACAACAATCGACTTGCAATACAAAGGGGCATGTGCCAGCATCGATATTCAGTTTTCCGACAAGGCAAGCGTTGAAAACAGCCTGCATGTAATAAATTTTCTTTTAGCCAATAATTTCAGCTTTGAAGAAATATCGCGTGCCATGCAACAACTTCAGCCGGTAGCCATGCGGTTGGAACTGGTTAAGGGAATGAACCATTGCACCCTCATCAACGATGCGTACAACTCCGATTTAAACTCACTGGGCATTGCCCTCGATTACCTGCTACAGCAGCCCCAGGGAAAAAAGCACCTTATTTTATCGGACATACAACAGAGCGGCATTCCGGAAAAAGAGCTGTACTCCGAAGTAGCCCGACTGGTGCACCAGGCAAAAATAAGCCGTTTTACCGGCATTGGGCCCGCCCTGTTAAAATCGGCCGAAGAATTTTCGTTTGTAAAATCAAGTTTTTTCGAAACCACGCAGCAGTTTCTGGAGACAGACAGGCCCGGAAACTTTACAAACGAAGCCATACTCATTAAGGGCGCCCGAAAATTTCAGTTTGAGCGCCTGGTAACGGCGCTTGCAGAGAAGAACCACACCACCCTTCTGGAAATAAACCTGAACAACCTGTTAAGCAACCTGAATTATTTCCGTTCGCTTTTATCTCCCGGCACTGGCATAATGGTAATGGTGAAGGCCCTAGCCTATGGCAGCGGCTCACACGAAATTGCCACGCTCCTTCAACACGAAAAAGTCGATTATTTAGGAGTAGCCTTTACCGACGAGGGCATACAGCTCCGCCAGGCGGGCATTAACCTGCCCATTATGGTTATGTCGCCCGGCAGGGAAGATTTTGCGCGGATTATTGAGAACGACCTTGAACCAGAAATATACAGTTTTGCCACCCTTAAAAGCTTTATCGAAACAGCCACATTGTTACAGGCAAGCGCTTACCCCATCCACCTGAAAGCCGACACCGGCATGCACCGGCTGGGTTTTATGGAAGCAGAAATTGACGAAGCCATAGGCTTGCTAAAAAACACAAATTCGGTACAGGTAAAGGCCGTTTTCTCACACCTGGCAGCCAGCGACGATGCCAGGCACGACGAATTTACCGGGCATCAACTGGCCAGTTTCGCAAGAATTTATACTAAAATATGCGGCGGACTTAACATTAAGCCCAAAAGGCATATCCTTAATTCAGCAGGCATCGAACGTTTTCCTTCCGCACATTTCGAAATGGTTAGGCTGGGCATTGGCCTTCACGGCATTTCATCGGCCGGTAAAAACCTTTTGCCCGTAAGCACCCTTAAAACACACATTTCTCAGATAAAAACCATTCCGGCAGGCGAAACCATTGGCTACAACCGGCGTGGCAACACCGAAAAAGATACCCGCATTGCCATTATACCTATCGGCTATGCCGACGGGCTCAATCGCAGGTTTGGCAACGGAAACGGACACGTTATTACACACAACAGCGAAGCGCCCTTTATAGGCGACATTTGCATGGATATGTGCATGGTAAACATATCGGGCATTAACTGTGCCGAAGGCGACCAGGTAATTGTTTTTGGGGAACAAAACCCTGTAACCAGGCTCGCAAAACAAATTGGCACCATACCCTACGAAATACTCACCAATGTTTCAACAAGGGTAAAGCGTATTTATTATAAAGATTAACATTACTTTTGTTTCTAGAAATAAAACCCTATGCCCCGTATTTCAGTTGTAATAATTACCTGTAACGAAGAACAAAACATTGGCCGCTGTATCGATTCGGTAAAGGAAGTTGCCGACGACATTGTTGTGCTCGACTCCGGCTCGGCCGACAACACCATAAACATTGCCAAAGAAAAAGGCGCCAGGGTTTTCCAACATGGCTTCGACAATTTTGTTGCCCAGAAAAACAGGGCCCTGACGTATGCAAGTTTCCCCCATATTTTGTCGCTCGATGCCGACGAAGCCCTTTCGCAGCAGCTAAAAGATTCTATTCTCGAAATAAAAAACAACTGGAAACATGACGGGTACAAGTTTAACCGCCTGACAAATTTTTGTGGCCGGTGGATTCGTCATGGAGGCTGGTACCCCGATTGCCGCATTCGTCTTTGGGATTCTTCAAAAGGCAACTGGCAGGGAAACCGCCTGCACGAAACTGTAAAGCTTAACCGACACTCATCTGTCGGATTTTTAAAAGGCAATATGCTGCACTATTCGTTTTATTCGGTTTCACAACATATCGGACAGATTAACAAATACACCGACATAAGTTCGAAAGCAGCTTACGATAAAGGAAAGCGTACAAACCGGTTGGAAATTTTCTTTAAGCCAAAATGGAAGTTCTTGCGCGACTATTTGTTTAAGCTCGGTTTTCTTGATGGGTTTTATGGCTATGTTGTATGCCGCAATTCTGCCTTTGCCAAATATTTAAAGTACACCAAACTATACCAACTTTCGAAAAATGCCGAAAAACAGTAAGCCCGTAATATGCTTCTTCAACTCTACCAAGGCATGGGGAGGCGGTGAAAAATGGCACTACGATATGGCCGTATGCCTGTTCGAAAAACAATTCAGCATAAATTTTGCCGCCAATAAGAAAAGTGAACTGGCCCAAAGGCTTAAAAAACACAATATACCCTTAACAACTTTTACTATCGGCAACCTCAGCTTCCTTAATATTTTTAAGTTGCTACAATTAAAGCGTTTCTTCGAAAGGAAAAAAATTTCGGTAGTGGTCATGAACCTTCCTTCCGACATAAAAGCTGCCGGTATTGCTGCAAAATGGGCTGGCGTAAGCCGTATAGTTTACCGCAGGGGGAGCGCCGTGCCAATTAAAAACTCGTTTTTAAACCGGTTTTTGTTTAAGTACATACTTACCGATGTTATTGCCAATTCCGAAGCAACAAAAAATACCATACTGGAAAGAAACCCCGGCTTGTTCCCGAAAGAAAAAATTAAGGTTATTTACAACGGTCTCAACTTTTCAGAAACAGTAAAGGCCGGCACACAAAACTTTTACAGTCCTTTGCCTGGCGAAACCGTAATTGGCAATGTCGGGCGCATGGTTTACCAAAAGGGACACAATTATTTGCTGGAAATTGCTTCAAGGCTGAAATCGGAAGGCATAAACTTTAAAATGATTCTTGGCGGTAGCGGCCCATTGGAAACCGAAATAAAAACAATGGCACAGCGCTTAGGCCTAAACGACAGGGTTATTTTCACGGGTTTTGTAGATGATGTGCCTTGGTTTATGCACAATATCGATATTTTTCTGCTCACCTCGCGATGGGAAGGTTTTGGTTTTGTGCTGGCCGAGGCAATGGCAGCCGCAAAACCTATTGTTGCATTCGATATCAGCTCAAACCCCGAACTGGTGAAACACGGCTCAAACGGTTTCCTTGCCAGGCCTTTCGATACGGTTGAATTTGCCAATTATTTAATTACCCTGATAAAAAACCAAAAACTTCGTAACGACTTTGGGAAAAAAGGCCACGAAATAGTGCGCGAAAAATTTTCGTTCGACAGGGTTGTTAAGGAATTTTTAGAAATGGTTACTGTATAATGCCCCCTAACTCCTTATGCCTGAAACAATGCACCATGTGATCGTTTACCATACCGGTAGCCTGCATGTGTGCATATACAACGGTTGATCCGGTGAACTTAAAGCCCCGTTTTTTCAGGTCGATGCTTATTTTATCCGACAGTTCAGTTCTTGCAGGGATTTCTTTAATTGAGGCATAATAATTCACTATAGGTTTTCCTCCAATAAAGCCCCAAATATATTTACTGAAAGTCCCAAACTCTTCCTGAATTTTCATAAATGCCCCGGCATTTGTTACAGCAGCCTCTATCTTAAGACGGTTGCGCACTATGCCGGCATTGCCCATCAAAGCCAAAAGTTTCTCGTTATCATAGGCTGCAATTTTTCGGTAGTCGAAATTATCGAATGCCAGCCTGAAATTTTCGCGCTTTTTTAGAATGGTTAGCCAGCTTAGTCCGGCCTGAAAGGTTTCCAGCACAAGAAACTCAAAAATAGTTTGATCGTCGTACACCGGCTTGCCCCATTCCTTGTCGTGGTATTCGACGTACAAAGGGTTAGTACCAGCCCATTCGCATCGGTTCATAGATAGTAAAATTTTTTAACCACAGAAAAGCATTAGTATGCCATTCTTAACGCGGCACTTTTACAAATTTAGCATTATTGAAACAAACTATTTCTTTGATACGTGTTATGATTTATTTATTTGTCATGTATGAACTAATATTTACTTATGAAAATAAAATTGGTTTTTGCCTTTTTATTAGTTTATTGTTCTTGCGATACAGAGAATCATTGAAACAAATACTCGCTTGACGAAATTTTTGAAGAGGCTTCGGCAAACAAAAACCTGAATTGCCTTATTGTTTTTAAAGATAATCAAATAGTTAAAGAAGCCTTTTTTAACAATTACGGTTCAAGCACCTTACATGATGTTCGTTCAGTAACAAAAAGTATAATGGCTACTTTATTGGGCATTGCTGTGGATAATGGCATAATATCTTCCGAAAACGATACATTAGGGAAATTCTTGTATCACTATTGCAGTGAAATTGATATAGCAAAATCAGGTATAAAAATTTCAAATATTCTTACAATGTCATCGGGTATTTCCGGCAATGAGCTAATGTATCCCAATGAATATTTAAATTGGTTTTATTCCAACAACCAAATTGAATATACATTAACTAAGCCAATGAATAGCCTACCAGGAGAAAAGTTTAATTACAATTCCGGAACAGCCCATTTATTATCGGGTATCTTAACACAAGCTACCGGAAACTCTGTTAAGGATTTCGCAAAAGAACACCTTTTTAAGGAGTTAGACATCAACATTGACAAGCATTACTGGCAGGTTGACAAACAAGGTCTGAATAATGGCGGTGCCGGATTGCAATTAACTGCTTATGACATGCTGAAAATAGGCCAGTTATATTTAAACAAAGGGGTTTATCAGGGAAAGCGAATCGTATCTGAAGATTGGGTTGAAAAATCAACAAGAAAACAAATATCCACAGATAATGCCCAGCCTTTTGGCCCTTATTATGGATACTTTTGGTGGATAGGTGAAACACATGGTTATGAATATTATTTTGCAAATGGATATGGGGGACAATTCCTGGTAATCGTTCCTGAAATAAAATTAATAGTAGTTGCTACTAATAAGTGGTTAAATATTGACACTAATACAGCAAATAAACAATGGTATAGCACCTTGGAAATGATAATTAAAAAAATAATATCAATTTATTGATTTTCATTCCGCATTTTTAGGCGCACGCCATTTACCTGCCGGCACCGGAAAACAATCGGCGGTAACAAAAGTTTGAAAACCGGCAACTTTTAACACATTGAAAAACATATTCTCATGAACGGCATTTTGCGCCCCGTTTAATAAAAAAACCAGTACTCTTCGGGTTTTGGCTGCATACACCTGTTTCAACACCCGGTTCATCTCGGGCTCTGTTAGTTCACAAATTACCCGGCCCTTCTCGTCAATTAATTCATCGGCATAGAAAAACGAACCCCTACTTTCCGGGAACAAGGCTTCAATGGCAGGCTTTATTTCTTTAGAGGCAATTATAGATGTTGCCGTTAAATTTCCGGTATGCGTTATGCACGCACTATTTCTGCCCGACATTGCCTGTACCAGCTCATCGGGCGTAACAAACTCTTCTGTAAACCTGTTTTTGCAACCAACATTTCTATCGGGCATTAAAACCCGAAACAACTGTTTGTTCACGCTTTCAAAAAATAACAGGTTTTTAGCGGCTTCAGGCTCCATAAATCCGGTGTTGTTTTAATGAACGAAAATACTCAAAAAATGAAAGGCATATATGTTAGGGCGCTTAATAATACAACTATAAAACAACTACAACCAAAACCACAAACGCCTGTACCCCTGTTTTTTAAAAATACTTGTTATATGTTTGTTATATCCATGTTTTATTCTTGTTATATCTTTCGCAACCAATACACATGCCCGATTGGCTACCTTGCCGCGCACTTTAAAACCCAGGCCACAGCATATTATTATCATTATCAACAAGAAAAATAACTAATATATTAAAAACCGATACCGATGAAGTTCTCTCTAAAAAAAAGTTTTATTTGTTTATTTATGTTGCCGTGTTTGACACAGGTAAATTATTCCCAGGAAATAGTCCCTCTGGGAAAAGGCAGTTATTCACTAACGCCTCCTGCATATAAAGCCGGGCGCTACGAGCTTTTCCCATGGCCCGATGCGCGTGGCGAAGGCGACAAATCGTACAGTATGGTTTACAACCGCCTAATTTATGTTGTGGACACTAATACCAGGCCTATACCCACAAACGACTGGCTTACCAGTATTTTTGGCACTCAATTTTCGGGCGAACTTTGGGCATACCCCATGACATTCGATGCAGAGGCCTATGGAATGAAGATAAAATACCCAAAACATTGGAATCCAGATGGCAACCACATGGAGTCGCTGTCGGAACTTGCCATAAAAGGTGAAGGTTTTACGGCAACTGCAGCCCTTGCCCGCAATTGGGGCGACTGGACAATCGACTTTGTTTTACCCGACGACAACAAACAAATGTTGGTTACCATTGGGCACGGTTTGCCTTTTATCTGGATTGAAACCAGCAACATTAACCCCATACTGGAGGGAAATATTAGCCGTGTATTTGATGGCACAGGTGCAACCCTTAGCCTTCCGGCAACAACCGACCATTTGGGTATTGAAATAAACGGCGACAATTACGGGGTTTACGCACCGGCCGGCACATTTTTTTCCCGCGAGGGGAATAAAATTACCGCAACCCTGCCTGACACAATCGGCTATATAGTTGTTGGCGCATTGCCAACCGCCTCAAAACTGGCTGGTTATTATAATTACGCTTATGTTGTTCCGCGCGACAGCCGGGTTGGCTACAATTACATCGAAGAAGACGGCATGCTTTACACAACCTGGAACCTTACAACAGAAAACCTGAAAGGCGAAAGCTTCACCGATGTAATACAGGGGTTTATACCCCACCATTACCGAACAACCAATTTGGGATTTGCTTTCGATGCATCGCTTGATTATGCCACTCCCAGGGGAACCATGCACTGTGCCCTTGGAAACAACTTTAAAATCGACTACAAGTTTACCGGCTTACTGCCGGTTTTCCCAAAACCAAACGATTACGGTGTTGCCAATCCTTTCGATTCGGCGCTTGTAAAACAGGGTATCGACAATTTCAAGGACAACACCGTATATGGCGCCGATACCTATTGGGGCGCAAAAGACCTTGTAATGAAAGCCCAATATGCCCACATTGCCAAAACCATGGGCATGGAAAAAGAGTCGGAGCAAATACAAAATAACCTGTTAACAGCCCTTGCCGATTGGTACACGTTTAAGCCGGGCGAAACACAATATTGCTTTACCTATTATCCAAACTGGGGCTCCATGGTGGGCTTTAACTCATCGTATTTTTCCGATGAATTTACCGACCACCATTTCCATTACGGGTATTTCTCGCTCGCCAGTGGCATGCTGGGACTGCTTAACAAGGAGTTTGTAAGGGATTATGCCCCAATGGCCAAACTGGTAGCTTCTGATTATGCCAATTGGAAACGAAACGACACAATGCTACCCTATTTCCGCACATTCGATATATGGGCCGGACATTCGTATGCCGGGGGCTTGCCCGAAGGGGGCAACGGACAGGAGTCGTCGTCGGAAGCAATGCAAAGTTGGGGCGGACTGTTTATGCTCGCTATGGCCACCAACGATGCTGAAATGCGCAATGCTGCAATTTTTGGGTATGTTTCGGAAGCACAGGGAACTGCCGAATATTGGTTCGACCGTTATAAAAAGAACCCCGGCGACAATTTTCCGGCACGAAATAACATTCCCGCATCGTACAAACACCCCTACAACACCAACCTCGAAAGTGGTGGCATAGGTTATTGGAACTGGTTTAGCGGAAATATGGGCTTTAACCATGCAATACAGTGGATACCCTGGAGCCCTGTTTTAAAATATTTCTCTGAAGATCCCGAATTTTCGCAGTTCGATTACGACTTTGTTTTGCAAAACTGGGTAAACAACACTAACGGATGGGCCAACGAAACCGAGTATTTTAATGGTTGGGCTGGCATGGCCGCTTTAGATGTTTTATCAACTGCCGATGCTGATGCTGCCGTTGCCAAACTTCAGGAACTTCGCAGTCGCGGCATGGAAGTTGGCAGCGATGCACTGCGACATTATAATATACATTCGCCGCGCTCTTATGGCCGGGTTGTCTGGGACAGGTATATCGATTATCCCTTAAGTTCGATATACTTTAACGAATCGACAAAGAAATACACCTATGTGGTTTTTAATGCCGAAAAAACCGAAAAAACTTTTAACGTTTACGATTATGCAGGCACCCTGTTTGAATCCTTCAAAGCGCCTCCAGGAAAGCTCACTGCTTATCAGAATGTTCCGGTTGCAGCGTCTGTTGAAATTATTGCCAATACAATTACGGTACCTGTTGGTGAAAGCCTGACTTTTCAGGCACAGGCTTACGACCAGTATGGGGCAACTATAAATACAAAATACACCTGGTCGGTTTCGGGTGGTGGCACTATTAACGGCAGCGGCGTTTTTACAGCCAACACAAACGGTCTGTACGACCTCACTGTTACTACCGGGCATGTTTCAAAAACCATTAAAATAAGGGTTGGCAATGCCCCGGTAATTAACAAAATTGACATAACTGCCGAAAGCTTTGTAATAGAAACCGGAACAGGGATGCAATTTACTGCCAGGGCTGTTGACCAGTATGGCGACACTTATAACACAACCATTCAATGGACAGTGGATGGTGGAGGCATTATCGACGCCAATACCGGATATTTCAGTGCCGGAAACGAACCGGGCAATTTTTCGCTAACTGCTTCTGCCGGCACTCTTGAAGCAGTTGAAGATATTACCCTTCGTATTCCATTGCCAAACGTTGCAATAGGGAAAACCGCTTATGCATCGTCGGTTGAAAATGCCGGTTTGGCAGCAGGTGGGGCAATTGACGGTATTGCATCGTTCGACAACCGCTGGTCGAGCGCGGATGCCGACAATCAGTATTGGGCACTCGACTTAGGCGGCCAGTACAATATCGGCTACATAACTATCGACTGGCAAACTGCTTATGCCAAAGAATACGAGGTTTACTTATCTTCGGAACCTGTTAATACTTCAAATTTTTCGGGCCACAACTGGGGGCAGCCGGTATATTCAACGGCCAATGGTACCGAAGGCACATTAACCATTAATATTTCAGAAACTGCCAGGTATTTCTACATCAAATGCATAAAGCGCGGAACACAATGGGGCTTTTCGATAGAAGAATTCGAAGCTTACGGGCTGCCTGTAAGCGGCGCCAGCCCCGAACTGGTGTCGATAGTTGTTTCCCCGTCGTTTGCCGAAGTTAGCGACCTCGACAGCATTCAGCTTTTTGCCAAAGGTTACGACCAATTTGGCGAAGAAATAAGCATTGCGCCTAACTGGGGTATGTTAGATCCAACAAAAGGCACCATAAACAGCAACGGATGGTATAAACCTGCAGAATGGGTAAAAGGACAGATTTCTGTAAAGGCTGTTGCAAATAACATTATCGGCTTTGGCAATGTGGTTGTGCAACCCTCGTACAGCAAAGTGGCCGCAGTGGTTATACAGCCCGAATCGTCGGCAGGCTCACGAATAAATGTGGCCCAGGAGATGGCCTATAAATTCGGTGCAAAAGTAAAAAACCAGTTTTTCTGGGACATTGAAGGCAGCATTAACTGGAGTGTAAACGGTGGTGGCACTATTTCCGAAAATGGCTTTTTTACGGCCAACAACCTAGGCGATTATGAGATTTATGCATCGTGCCAGGCATATTCCGATACAGCATTTATAACTGTAACCAGCCTGAGCGGGGTAAACATTGCCCTGAACAAACCAACAGTTGCCTCATCGACAGAGGGCAACAACACCTCATCGGCAGCCAACGATGGTTCCGGCAGCTCGCGATGGGCAAGCGCATGGGTTGCCGATGCATACTGGCAGGTAGATTTGCAGGCAGTTTACTCCCTTAGCTCGGTTGAAATTGTTTGGGAGGCAGCCTATGCCGATCAATTCCACATCGAGGTATCTGTCGATGGTGCAAACTGGACGACTGCCTTTACCGAATTAAACGGAACCGGCAGCACAACGACAATTAATATGTCAGGGCATAATGCCAAATATATTAAAATAGTGTGCACCGACCGGCACCTTGATGCTTATGGTTACTCATTCTATGAGTTCAGGGCATTTGCCACAAGAATGGACAATACCCCAGAACTTTCATTTGTAAACATAACACCAGGCAGGGCATGGATTGGCAACAACAGCGACTATCAACTTACCGCTGCAGGGTACGACCAGTTTGGAAACACCTTCGATTGCGACATAGAATGGTCTCTTAGTGGCCCTGGGAGCATAAGCACCGAAGGTTTATTCTCGCCCGGCAAAGCAGGCAATGTATATGTTACAGCAAAAAGTGGAAATATTTCTACCACTGCGCAACTTACTGTTTTAAGTGAACTTTCGGGCGAAACAAACCAAAATCCGGTATGTTATATAGAACAACCAGCTTCGGGCCGCCTTGCCATAAACCAGCCGGTTGAAATTGGCGCATTTGCTCACGATTTCGACGGAAACATCACACATGTAAGTTTTTTTGCCGATAGCACAGAAATTGGAACCGACAACACCTACCCATATAACATAAGCTGGTCGCCTGACGAAGAAAAGGAATACCATATTTATGCCATAGCTTACGACGGGCTTGGATTTACACCATCAGCCCCGGTAATTGTAAGGGGAATTCATTCGGTTTCGTCACCAATACTGGTTTTAAGCAGTCCGCTTACAGGCAAGTACTTTACAAACCAAACCTTGCAAATAACCGGCAGTGCATTATTTTTCACCAACCCGATCGATTCGGTGGTATTTTTCATTAACAACAAAAGGCACAGAAGCCTGGTCGAATACCCATACACTTCAGAATGGACGCCTGTGGCAGAAAACACCTTTGAAATAAGCGCAAGGGCCTACGATAATTTGGGCAATGTGTTTTTATCGGAAACTGCAATTGTTACAGTTGGCGAAAACAAAATACCGGTAGCTACCATAACCTCTGCCATTGCCGACACGGTTTTAAAAAACACTAACATTTCGGTTACTGCCGGGGCAAACGACAGCGACGGCACTATTGTTAAAGTTGAACTGTATATAAATGGAACAAAAACTACCGAAGATTATGTTGCACCTTTTCAGTTCAGTTGGAAACCAACGGTGACCGGCGCTTACAACATACAAGTTGTAGCTTATGACAACAATGGGGCAACAGGGCTGTCGGAAATTTCCCGCACAATAGTTATTGAAAAAAGCAGCGACTTAAATTCAACAGACTTGGAACATGGCCGCATATACCCCAACCCGGCATCTGATGTGTTAATAATGGATATTGATGAAAGTTATGAACGCTTCGAAATTATCGATATGAAAGGATCATATATTAAAACAGGTTCAGTTTTCCATAACGGAACATTTGAAATTTCACTTATGGATCTTTCATCCGGAACATATTATTTCAGGCTTGTATCGGACAAAAAAACAAAAACTTTTCAAATAATTAAAAACTAGTTTATAATTGGGTAAGCCGATTAGTTTTAGAGTTGCAGCCACGGTATTTTTGCCGTGGCTGTTTTATTATAAGGCTTTCGGCAAAGACAGGCTGCACCTGCAAATTAAAATACAAAAGCATTTTTCAAAAAATAATAAATTAAGGAACTTTTAACAGTTAAATCGATACCTTTGCCGGCTACAAACTTTATACATTTATGAAACCAGAATTACTGCTTCCGGCAGGAAACACCGAATCGTTTTATGCAGCCCTTGAAGGAGGTGCCGATGCAATATATTTTGGGCTCCAGGACTTTAACGCCCGCCAGCGGGCAAAAAACTTCACACTGCAACAACTGCCTGCTTTGGTGGGCCTGGCACGAAAAAAAAACGTTAAGCTTTATGTTGCGCTCAACATTGTTGTTAAGAACAGCGAACTTCCAGCGGTTTACCTCATACTGCACCAAATTCAGCAATCGGGCATCGATGCTGTTATTATCCAGGATTTAGGATTATTGTTCCTTATAAATAAATACTTTCCTAAACTTAACGTACACGCCAGTACCCAGATGGGCTTCCATAACGCTACGGGCGTAAATTTTGCCCAAAGGCTGGGTATCGAACGGGTGGTACTTGCCCGCGAACTTACTTTTAAAGAGCTTACGGAAATAAGAAGAAAAACAAAGGCCGAACTCGAAGTGTTTGTTCATGGCGCATTATGCTACTCCTTTTCGGGCCTTTGCCTGTTTAGCAGCTACCTTGGCGGGATGAGCGCCAACCGGGGGGCTTGCAAACAACCATGCAGGCGTTTGTATGCCGACAACGATACCAAAAAGTATTTATTTAGTTTAAAAGACAACGAACTAATTGATTTGTTGCCGCAATTAAGCGATTTAAAAATAAACTCATTAAAGGTTGAAGGGCGGTTAAAAACAGCCGATTATGTTTACACAATTGCCCGCGCATACCGCATGGCCTTAGATAACCCTAAAATGGTTAAAGAAGCAAAACAACTTTTAAAGCGCGACATAGGCCGGGAAAAAACAAGCTATTTTGCAGGCGGAAAAACCGGCGATGCTTTTTCTCAAGTGCCAAACACCGGAATGTTTGCCGGTTACGTTTTATCCAACGACGGAAACACTGTAAGCTTTTCATCGTTTATTCCGGCTGACGAAATCGATAAAATACGAATCTGTTCGCCCAACGGGGAAAAGAAAGACGACATAAAACTAACAAGCCACAGCTCTGCTTCAAACACGGTAAGTTTTCCTTACCAGTCGGACAGCCTAATAGCAAACGATATGGTTTATGTTACTGCCTTTGCATCGAAAAAATTTCCGTCGAAACTGCCCAACACAAAGGCAACAGACGCTTCGAGGCCTTCCTACACCGAAATAAAAACAAGGGTTAGCAAACTGGTAAAATACAAACAAGGCTACCACCCTCAGTTATATATTCGCATCGATTCGCTGGCCTGGCTCAAAAGCATCCGCTTTGAAATGTTTGATTACTTAATTGTTAACCTTCCGCAAAAAGAGTGGGAACATATTCCTTTAGGTGCTAAAAACCTGCGCAACAATATTTCAAGGTTAATTGTAGAACTGCCAAAGTTTATTAGCGAAGAAAACTGCGAAAATTACAAAAAGCTTACCCATCATTTGTTTAAACAGGGGATTCAGAACTTTATGGTGGGCCACATATCGCAAAAAGCATTAATTCCCCCGAAAGCCAATATTCATGCAAACGAAAACGTATATGTTTTTAACGATGCAGCCGCCGCACAATTAGAGCTGTCAGGGATACAAAGACATATTTTCCCGCTGGAAACCGATTTTAAAAACCTGGCAGCCGGCAGCAACCGCAGCGGAATTGTGCCCATATACTATTATCCGCAGCTCTTCTTTTCCAGGTTGCCGGTAAAAACCGAAAACCCACACAACATAGTAAGCGACGACAACAATTTTGAGGTTAAAATAATCAGGCGCGACGGTATGAGCATAACCATACCCCTGGTGCCAACATCGTTGCTTCATGAAAAACACAACCTGTCGCAAAAAGGATTTAAAAACTTTTTAATCGACCTGAGTTTTGAGCAGCCTTCGCCATCAAAGCTTAACTCTTTGCTAACCGATTACCGGAATGCAACACGCATTAGCCCCTCATCGGCCTTCAACTTTAAAGGAGAACTAAAATAACACTTAAAGCTATCTTAAAACGGGCCCCGGTGGCAAAAAACCAAATGACGGGTTCATTAAGGCCGGTATTTCGAACCGTTCAGGATTTTTTGGTAATCGTTCTCCAACATAAGCTGCTCCAGTCCGACTTTGTTTTTTCTGTAATAATTGTCGATAATTCGATAACCTATCCAAACACCTGTGCGCCCGGGCGATTCAACAGAGAAATCTTTGGTAAAGGGGGCTTCTTCAATAAATTGGTTATTTTTATTCTGGTTAGTTGAAAACAACAATTTCTGTTCAATAAGATATGTCCACATATACTTCTCGTTTTTTGTGCAGAAATCCATTTGTGCCAAAGTGAAGCTCCAAAGCACCGAATCGGCTATTTCAGGAAAAATTTGTTTAAGCAGGAACATATTTCGCCCCTCGTAAAGCATGCGCGACAACAAATCGTTTTGTTTCGGCAAATACTCAAACTCGGTGGAAGCCCAAGCCTTCAGTGCATCGGGGGCAATATTCGAAGGGTTCATCCGATAACGCTGGTAACGGGGTATGGGCGGATAAACCTCATCGTAAAGACAGCAATTGCCACCAAGATATTTCTCCAGGCTTATGCCTAATATTCCTTCTGCCGTTACCATGGTTTGATTGAAACCCGAAATATAAGTATATACATCAGGGATATCCTTCTCCGGAAAAAATGAATGAAATTTCGAAAAACCACGATCAAGTTCTTTTTTTTGCTCATCAAACCCCGGAAAAACTTCCGACACCTGTTTAAATATATTGTACATGGCCTGATCGGTAACAAACATAAGCATAGATTCAGCAAACCATTCCCCTGCAGTGTCGCCAATTTCAATTATCCGGTTTGAAAACAGAGGCATAAAACCCGGATATTTTGCAGCAAGTTTCCTGAAACCACTATCGGCGTTATAAATATCAACATTGAAAAGTTCCTGTTCAAACCTCACAACCCTCAAATCGACACTGATTTCTTCAAAACTGCCGGCATTTCCCCCACAGCCGTAAATCAAAATTACCAATATAAAAGCCATCAAAATTGAACCCCGAAAATGCATATTGTTCATCTCTTAAAGTATTTTAATAGAAAAAAAAACGTAAAAATACCCTAAAAAAGTACTAAAGGCCCCGAAATTAACAAGCAAATTTGAAGACAGAAAAAATTTATCCGGCAGCATTAAAATAATTAACCAACCCCCTTAGTAACGGCAATGCTGATAAAACTTAGTTTTCTCGCTTTACCAGGGCAAAAAAGTCGTTCTCAAGTTTCAGGTAACCATGTTCGTAACAAAAATGGTAAATATGGCCGTTTTTTGTTGTATAAACATTTGTCAGGTAATCGAAATCGAAACCCTTTTTTTTCAGTTGCTGTAAATGCACCTTTGATTTGCCATTAGGGTTAAGTTCTTCAAGAATTTTACGGTTTTTTCGCAATTTAGTATTAACCTTACGGATAAAATCGTTGGAGTAACCTACCTGCTTGTTATTATATGCATTGCGGCATTGATCGGAACAAAATTTTTTATCGACCCGCCCATATACGGGGTCACCGCATTCGGGGCAAAAACGTTTTTCTTCCATGATGGTGAGAGTGTTGGACAAGGGGTTAAATATACGAAATGCCTGAAACACAAAAAAACAGCTTACCTGATATTTTTTACATTTATATTTCGACAGGCAATTATGTTGAACCAAACAAGGGGTTATTATGCCGGCCATTTTTTTTAAAATTATCTTTTCAATGGAACAGGAAAACAATACCTTTGGGGGCACTTTAATATTTATATGCACCAGGTAAAAGCAAAAAAATCGCTCGGGCAGCACTTTTTAACCGATTTGAACATTGCAGGAAAAATTGCCGGTTCGCTTACATACAACCAAAGCGGCTCGGTTATTGAAGTTGGCCCCGGCACCGGGGTACTCACCCGCTTTTTACTACAACACGATGTGCCATTTTTTGCCGTTGAAATCGACAGGGAATCGATTGAATTTTTAAAAAAAGAGTTTCCGGAAAAATCGTTCATCATTGAAGGCGATTTCCTGAGAACAACACTCGAAAAATTCCCCAAACCAATACACCTTATTGGCAATTTCCCATACTACATATCCAGCCAGATTTTTTTCAGGGTACTGGAAAACAAAAACGACATAAGTGAAGTTGTATGTATGATACAAAAAGAAGTAGCCGAGCGCATTGCGGCCCCTCCGGGCAACAAAACTTACGGAATATTAAGCGTGCTGCTTCAATCGTTTTATAACATCGAATACCTTTTTACCGTGCATGAGCATTGCTTTAGCCCGGCACCAAAAGTAAAATCGGGCGTAATAAGGCTAACGCGCAACAACAGAAAAGATCTGCCCTGCAACGAAAAGCTTTTTTTTGCCGTAGTCAAACAATCGTTTAACCAGAGAAGAAAAACCCTCAGAAACTCATTAAAAGGTATGCTCGAAGGAATCGATACAAGTTCGGATTTCTATACAAAACGCCCCGAACAACTTTCGGTAAACGATTTTGTTGCCCTTGCGCAAACCATTGAACACTTCGAAAATAAGGGCACAACAGCGCCGAATATTGAAGCTGGCCAGGAAAAAACAAGCTTACCGGCAGCCGGGAAATAAAAAACCCGCACACTCTGTTAATAAAAGGTTCAAACTTATAACTGAAAGCATCGAAAACAATGCAAAAAAATTATAAATTTCGCGCTTGGGAAATAACGGTTAAAATACAACAAGACAAACATAAAAAATGAATAAAGAGAAAGTTATAAAAACTGCACTGATTTCGGTTTACCATAAAGACAACCTTGATGTGATTTGCAAAAGGCTAAACACACTAGGGGTACAGATAATTTCAACCGGTGGGACAAAAGACTTTATTGAAGGATTAGGCATTAAGGTTACTGCTGTTGAAGAACTTACAAGCTACCCCTCAATACTGGGCGGCAGGGTTAAAACCCTACACCCGAAAGTTTTTGGCGGCATTCTCGGCAGGCGCAACCTAAATTCCGATAAAGAACAGCTTATAAAATACCAAATACCCGAAATAGACCTTGTGGTTGTAGATTTATACCCATTTGAAAAAACTGTTGCATCGGGGGCAACCGAAGATGATATTATTGAAAAAATCGACATAGGTGGCATTTCTTTAATCAGGGCTGCTGCAAAAAATTATAACGATGTTGTAATCATACCTTCCCAGGCACAATATAAGGCACTCGAAAACATTCTTGACAGTGGGGGAAAAACCTCGTTGGAAACAAGAAAAGAACTTGCCATGGAAGCCTTCCAGGTATCGTCGCATTACGATACGGCCATATTTAATTATTTCAATGGAGCATTTAAAAAACCTGTATTCAAGCAGAGCATTCACACCTCGAAAACCCTGCGTTATGGCGAAAACCCACACCAACAGGGTGTTTTTTATGGCAATTTCGAAGAAATTTTCGAACAGCTGCATGGCAAAGAAATTTCGTACAACAACCTGCTCGATATAGAAGCCGCAGTTTACCTGATTGATGAATTCGACGAAACCACATTTGCCATCTTAAAACACAACAACGCCTGCGGCATAGCCTCGCGCAAAAAACTGGCTGATGCTTACATCGATGCGCTGGCAGCCGACCCGGTTTCGGCCTTTGGGGGCATTTTAATTACCAATCGCGAAATTGATATAGAAACAGCCTCTGAAATCGACAAGCTTTTCTGCGAAGTGGTTATTGCCCCATCATATAATACAGAAGCACTAGAGCTCCTGAAAAGCAAAAAAAACCGGATGGTACTTATCCGCAAAGACGTTAAACTCCCGGCAAAGCAGTTCCGCACTATGCTAAACGGTGTGTTGGAACAAGACCGCGACATGTCGATGGAGGGGCGCACCAACATGACACCAGCAACCAAAAGGGTGCCAACAGACCAAGAATATTCCGACCTGGAATTTGCAAATAAAGTGGTTAAACATACAAAATCGAACACCATTGTACTGGCAAAAAACGCCCAATTGTGCGCCAGTGGCGTGGGCCAAACCTCACGTGTCGATGCCCTGAAACAAGCTATCGACAAAGCTATTAGCTTTGGGTTCGACCTGAATGGGGCAGTAATGGCATCGGATGCTTTTTTCCCGTTCCCCGATTGCGTGGAAATAGCCCAAAAGGCCGGCATAACAGCAGTGGTACAACCCGGCGGGTCAATCCGCGACAAAGATTCAGTTGAATATTGCAACAACCACAATATGGCAATGGTTTTAACCGGAGTAAGACATTTTAAACATTAATAATACTAAACAATTATGGGATTGTTCTCATTTCTAACACAAGAACTGGCTATTGACCTGGGTACAGCCAACACTATAATAATCCATAACGATAAAATTGTTGTGGACGAACCTTCTATAGTTGCCCTGGAAGGATCTACCGGCAAACTAATTGCCATAGGGCATAAAGCCAGGCAAATGCACGGGAAAACCCACGAAAACATTAAAACCATCCGCCCCTTGCGCGATGGGGTAATTGCCGACTTTAACGCAGCCGAACAAATGATTCGCGGGATGATAAAAATGATTAACCCCGGGCAAAAGTTCTTCACCCCCACCCTGCGTATGGTGGTTTGTATCCCATCGGGCAGCACCGAAGTTGAAATACGGGCCGTGCGCGACTCCTCGGAGCACGCCGGAGGCCGCGATGTGTACATGATTTACGAGCCCATGGCAGCAGCCCTGGGAATTGGCATTGACGTTGAAGCCCCGGAAGGGAACATGGTTGTCGATATCGGAGGGGGAACCACAGAAATAGCCGTAATAGCGCTGGGCGGCATCGTTTGCAACCAGTCGATACGTATTGCCGGCGACGGTTTTACTGCCGATATACAGGCATATATGCGCCATCAGCACAACATTAAAATTGGCGAAAGAACAGCCGAAGACATTAAACTCATGGTTGGCTCTGCACTGCCCGATCTGGAAGAGCCACCGGCAGACTTCATTGTCCGTGGGCCTAACCTCATGACCGCAATGCCCATTGAAGTGCCCGTTTCGTACCAGGAAATTTCACACTGCCTCGACAAATCGCTGTCGAAAGTTGAATCGGCAATTATATCGGTGCTGGAACAAACCCCTCCCGAATTATATGCCGACATTGTTAGCAAGGGGATATACCTTGCCGGTGGGGGCGGATTATTGCGTGGCCTCGACAAAAGGCTGACCGATAAAATAAATATCCCGTTCCACGTAGCCGAAGACCCCTTGCATGCAGTAGCCAGGGGTACCGGTATTGCGTTAAAAAATGTCGATAAGTTCTCATTCCTTATCCGCTAACATAAATATTGCCCATGAGGAACCTACTACGATTTTTAATTGAACACCACTTTTTACTGTTGTTCCTGTTCCTCGAAACAATAGCATTTATGCTCCTGGTGCGCTTTAACAGCTTTCAAAGCGCCCAGGTCTTTAAAATAAGGCATGCCGTTACCGGCAGGATTTCGCAAGTATCAACCAGTTTTCTTAATTACCTTTCGCTCGAAGAGCAAAACAAAAAATTAAAAGAAGAAAACGCACGATTGTACAACAGCCTTTCGCTTACCCGCTATTCTTTAAAAGACGAATCGTTTATCGACTCGATTAGCAGTGAGTATTTTCGTTTTATTCCGGCAAATATAATTGGCAACTCTGTTAACAAACAATACAATTTTATTACCCTCGACAAAGGCAGCCTACACGGAATAAAACCCGACATGGGGGTTGTGGGCCCCGATGGGCTTATTGGTGTAGTAAAAACTGTTTCGAAACACTTTTGCACGGTGGTACCGGTGTTAAACCGGGAACTCTTTCCCAACGCACGCATTAAAAACAGCAATTATTTCGGGTATATTGAATGGCCAGGCACAAACTACCAGAAAGTAAAACTAAAAGATATACCCTTGCACGCCCTTATTAACATTGGCGACACAATAGAAACCAGCGGTATTACAGCAAGGTTTCCGCCCGGCATATTAATCGGGCAGGTTATTGATGTTGAAATTGAGAAAGGGGTAAATTTTAACATTTCGGTAAAGCTTTCAACCGACTTTAAGAAATTGTCGCATGTATGGATTATCGACAATGTTTTGAAGGAAGAAAGGCTAAAACTCGAATACCCGGTAACATATGATTAAATCGTTTATTAAATACATCTTTCAATTTTTAATACTGGTACTTTTGCAGGTACTGGTATTTAACAATATAGAACTATGGGGGTATTTGAACCCTTATATTTATGTCTTGTTCCTTTTACTGCTACCTTTCGAAACTCCGCGTTGGCTGTTGCTGTTTAATGCATTTCTGCTTGGTTTAACTGTCGATATATTTTCAGAAACGCCAGGCATGCATACTTCGGCAACTTTACTGCTAGCCTTTTTGCGCCCGGCAGTATTGACCATGTATGCCTCGCGCGATGGTTACGAAACAGGCTCGCTGCCCCGTGTGCATTATTATGGCACAGTATGGTTTGTTAAATACACCATTACCCTTGTTTTTGCCCATCATTTTTTGTTGTTCATGGTAGAGATTTTTCGCATTCAGGATGTATTTCACATTCTGTTCAGAATTATACTAAGTACAATATTTACCAGTTTAATTATTGTTGCAAGCCAGTTTTTCGTGTTTAAAGATTAAAAATGGATCAGTTTGCTGGAAGGAAATATCTGATTGGCGCCTTTATTTTGCTTATTGCTGTTATAATTGTTTTCCGGCTATTTTATTTGCAGGTTTACGATTCGACATATCGGCTTTCGGCCGAGAACAATAGCCGCAGGGTGGAAATAGTTTACCCGGCAAGGGGGCTTGTATTCGATCGCAACGGCCAGCTAATTGTTCATAACCAACCTTCGTACGACCTAAAAATTGCGCCCTTTGAACTTGCCCCATTCGATTCGGTGGAATTGTGCTCAATTTTGGGCATCGATATCCAAACTTTGCGCAATGGCATACATAAGGTAAAAACCATCGACCGGGAACGCCGGAACCCGTTTATCAAGCAACTGTCGCCCGAAACATTTGGCCGGCTAAAGGAGCAGCAATATAAATTTCCGGGGTTTTATTTCAGCGAGCGCACATTACGTAAATATAAACTCGAAATTGGTGCACACCTGTTGGGGTATGTAAGCGAAGTCGATTCATCGTTAATCAAAGCCGATAGTTATTACGAATTGGGCGATTATTATGGCGCCAGCGGTATTGAAAAATCGTACGAGAATTACCTCCGCGGGGAAAAAGGGCGCCGGTTCAGGCTAATTGATGTGCGCGGACGGGAACAAGGCGCTTATAAAGAAGGCAGGTACGATACCGATGCCGTTCGGGGAAAAAATATTACATTAACAATCGACAGCGATCTGCAAGCCTTTGCCGAACAATTAATGCAGAACTATATTGGCAGTGTTGTTGCTATTGAGCCCTCTACCGGCGAAATTCTGGCTTTTGTTTCTGCTCCTTATTATAACCCTTCGTTACTAATCGGCCGTATAAGGGAAGAAAATTTTATAACCCTTCAGAAAGACTCTCTTGAGCCCCTGTTTAACAGGACAATAATGGCCATGTACCCTCCAGGCAGCACATTTAAAACAGTTAACGGGCTTATTGGCCTGAACGAGGGGGTAATTTCCCCATCAACCACTTTCCCCTGCAGAATGGGCTACTACGCAAAAGGGGTTTCAATGAAGTGCCATGCCCACGCATCGCCCCTCAATTTTGTCGAAGCTGTTCAGAATTCGTGCAATGCCTATTTTGCCCACACTTATAAAAACATTATCGACAACAACAAATACCCAACAACCGAAGATGCTTTTAACAAGTGGCGCGAATATATTGTTTCGTTTGGCTTTGGCAATCCCACAGGTATCGATATTCCTTCTGAAAAACCCGGTTTCATCCCAAAATCGTCGTATTATAACCGTTACTACCGTAAAGGTTATTGGAAAGCCCATACCATTATTTCTAACTCTATCGGGCAGGGCGAAATTCTAACTACCCCTCTTCAAAATGCAAACCTGGCAGCAATAATTGCCAATAAGGGTTACTACATAGTGCCGCACATTGTAAAAAACATCGAAGGTATTGACACTGCAGACTTGCACAACCACGACAAGCATTTTGTTATGGTTGACTCTTCGTTTTTTAAATATGTAGCCGACGGAATGGACTATGCTGTAAACAAGCCGGGCGGAACTGCACTAGGCTCGCGCCTGCAAAACATTACCATCTGCGGAAAAACAGGCACTGCCGAAAACCCGCATGGCGAGGACCACTCGGTGTTTATTGCATTTGCCCCGAAAGAAAATCCGCAAATAGCCATTTCGGTTTATGTTGAATATGGCAAATGGGGTGCCTCGTATGCTGCCCCTATTGCCAGCCTGCTTATTGAAAAATACCTCACCGACACTATAGCACCAAACCGCAAATACATAGAGCAAAGAATGTTAACAAGTAAACTAACCGACAAACAATGAGGCGCAGGTTAAACTTACTGGCCGAAGCCGACTGGTTGGCCATTTTTTTGTTTTTAGTTTTAATTGTTTTTGGCTGGCTGAATATTTATTCGGTTAACTACAACGAATCGTCCACAACATTTTTTACTACCAGCAACCGTCCAGCAATGCAGTTGGCCTGGATTGGCATTTCGCTGGTGCTGGCATTGTTGATATTTGTAACAGACAGCAGGTTTTTTTCTTTTACTGCATATCCGCTATACGCTTTTTCCCTGGCAGTTTTATTGCTTGTAATTATTGCCGGCAAAGAGGTTAACGGGTCAAAATCGTGGATAATGATTGGCCCTGTGGGGCTGCAACCTGCTGAGTTTGCAAAAGTAACAACAATTTTGGCCCTAGCCAGGTTTTTATCGGGGTATAATGTTAAGGCCAACAGCCGGAAAAACATATTTTTTTCGTTTTTGATAATTGCCCTTCCGCCAATATTTATTATGCTTCAGCCCGATTTCGGCTCTACAATAGTATATGGGTCGTTGCTTATTGTTCTTTACCGCGAAGGGCTATCGGGCTGGTTGCTCCTGCTTATACTTTTTATGGCCGGCATTTTCCTTGCCTCGCTGGTTTTTAGCAAGTTTGTTGTTTTGCTGTTACTTGTATTGGTTTCATTACTGATTTACGGGGTAAACAGCAAAAACAAGAAAAACACGGGTTATGCAATTGTAATACTTCTGGCAGCGCTTGTTCCCTCTTTATTGCTTCAATATCTCGATTTTATAAAAGCCGACAGCTTCATTGTTTTGTTAATCGCCGTTATACTGGCAACTACAACATACATAATACTGGCTTTAAGCAAAAAACTAAAAGGGGTTGTTTTGATGGTAGTATTTCTATATGCCTTTATTGGTTTTGTATATTCGGTTGACTTTGTTTTTCATAATATTTTGCAAAAACACCAGCGGGAAAGGGTTGAAATTATGTTAGGACTGAAATCGGACCCCTGGGGATATGAATATAATGTTAACCAATCGAAAATTGCCATTGGATCGGGTGGTTTTACCGGCAGGGGCTTTCTGCAGGGGCCGCAAACCAAACTAAAATATGTACCCGAACAAAGCACCGATTTTATATTTTGCACTATTGGCGAAGAATGGGGCTTCCTGGGCTCACTGGCTTTTGTAGCTGTATTTATTGGCCTTATTATAAGGCTGATAATTATTGCTGAACGGCAACGGTCAAAATTCAGCCGGATTTATGGTTACGGGGTGGTCTCAATTCTTTTTTTCCACTTTGCGGTTAACATATCAATGACACTTGCACTCTTTCCGGTAATAGGCATTCCATTGCCGTTTATCAGTTATGGCGGTTCATCATTAATGTCGTTTACCGTAATGTTGTTTATTATGCTAAAACTCGACGCTACCCGTAAAGCGTATTTAATTTAAACTGTTTAATTAGCTTAGCTGAGCAAAAGGTTCATAAATTTACTTTATTAACCAAGCTTAGATACCCGGTTCTTAAAACAACGCCTACATTTTTCTTTTATCAGAAAGCATATTTTTATCGGCCACAGGTATCGAAAGCTCAAAGTTTTCTGTACAAAACCTTATTAATTCAGGGAAATAGGTCATAAATTCACTATCGATCTGCACATAGTATTTCCGTAATATTTCAGCGGCAAATATCGATTCATCGGGGAATGGTGTACGGAGCGACATAGTATAAAGCACGCTAACAATTCCCTCCTGGGTGCTGTAAATACCGAGCCAATCGTTTTTAATAAACGACGAGGCCATATATTTTACCCTTTCAGGCAACACGGGATAATACTTGCGGAGCACATCAAAAATATCTTCTTTATATTCGTCGAGACTTACTGCACAAAATTTCGACCAGTTTTTTATTAAAAAGTGATCGTAAATTATATCAATTGCAATACCTGCCCATTTGTGATACTTTGGCGCAAAATACTTTTTGCTTTGCTGGACTATACGGTTTGTATCGGTAAACCAGTCGATTTTGCGGTGCAGCACAAGCCCCTTGCGAATATTTGGGGGGTACATCAGGTAATCTCTGCCCTTAACATAATCGCCAATAAAATTTCCAATAACAACAGCTTCGTCTGTGCCTGAAAGATATATATGCGCTAAATAGTTCATCTCTACCGGGAAGATACAAAATTGGACACATAAAACTAATCGCCAATCATATATTTTATAACAATTTAACAGGCCGGTATGTTTCGCTGGCAAAAGAAAATCAAAAAAAAAGGCTGTAAACTTATTTTTTTACAGCCCGGTTAAAACTTTGCTTTCTATTTTATGATAGCCTTGTTTTAATTTTTTTCGACTCAACCTCAAAGCCAGGCTTGTCCAATAATGCAAACATATTTTTTTTATATGCCTCTACCCCAGGTTGGTTAAATGGGTTTATTCCCATTAAATAGCCACCTATCCCACATGCTTTCTCGAAAAAGTACATAACCTGTCCCAGGTAGTATTCATTAAGCTCGGGAAGCTCGATGCGCATATTGGGCACATTTCCATCGACATGGGCCAGTTGAGTGCCGAGTTCGGCCATTTTATTTACATAGTCGAGGTTTTTACCTGCCAGAAAATTCAGCCCGTCAAGGTCGGCATTGTCTGTTGGGATAGTAAGCGAATATTTTGTTTTGGCAATAGAAATAACTGTTTCGATAAGAATTCGCTCGCCTTCCTGTATATACTGGCCCATAGAGTGTAAATCGGCAGTAAGGTCAACACTTGCAGGGAAAATACCTTTAGCTTCTTTGCCATCGCTTTCGCCAAAAAGTTGTTTCCACCATTCGGCCAAAAAGTGAAGTTTATTTTCGTAATTGGCAAGAATTTCTATTTTCTTTCCAGAGTTGTACAAGGCAATGCGTGCTGCGGCATAAAGGGCTGCAGGGTTTTCTTCGAAATTGTTCGATGAGAGGCATTTCTTTTCCATGTCGCGGGCACCCTGCACCAATGCTCGAATATCGAAACCACCGATAGCCAGTGGCACCAGGCCAACAGGGGTAAGTACCGAGTAACGGCCTCCAACATCGTCGGGGATAACATAGGTTTTATATCCGTTTTGTGTGGCCAGCGTGCGCAAAGCACCTTTGCTTTCATCGGTTACAGCTATAATAAGGTCTTTGGCTTTTGCTGCGCCAACTTTATTTTCGAGATGGTTTTTTAGTATCCTGAAGGCAATAGCAGGTTCGGTAGTAGTACCCGATTTCGAGATAACCACAATTCCATACTTCTTTTTATCGAGCAGTTCTGTTAGTTCAACCAGGTAATCTTCGCCAATATTCTGGCCGGCAAACAAAATTACCGGTTTTTTGCCTTTCCCTTTCAGGTTTGCAAAAGTATCGGTCATGGCTTCGGCAATGGCCTTGGAACCCAGATACGAACCACCTATACCAATTACAACTACAAGTTCAATTTCGCTTTGTAGTTTCCGGGCTGTATTCTCAATGTCGGTTAATTCTGCATCGGTAATTGAAGAAGGAAGGTTAACCCAGCCTAAAAAATCGTTGCCCTTACCGGTTTTTTCTTCCAGCGATTTATTGGCAGCAATTGCTTTTTCCTTTAAAGCCATAACATCCGACTTATCAACAAAGCCATAGACTTTCTCAATGTCAAGTTTTATAAAATTCATACTTTATATTTTGTTAAGTTCATTATTTCAGCTTTTCGGTAAGCAGTTTTATTTCAAGCGGTGCCGAAACTTTATTTACAAGAATATTATACACAGCATCGGTAATAGGCATTCGTACTTTAAATTGTTCGTTTATTTGCCTGATACAGCCAACGGCATTTACACCTTCGGCAACCATGTTCATCTCAAGCAGTGCCGATTTTACCGAATAGCCTTTACCAATCATGGTGCCAAAAGTACGGTTACGGCTGAACTGCGAATACGAAGTAACCAGCAAATCGCCCAGGTAAGGCGAACTGTTTATGCGCCGTTTGCTTCGGTAAGTACGATCGAGAAAACGTTTTATTTCCTGAATGGCATTTGAAATGAGCACTGCCTGAAAATTGTCGCCATATCCCAAACCATGACAAATACCAGCCCCGATGGCAATTATATTCTTTAATACAGCAGCATACTCAGTGCCATAAATATCGTCGGAAATTTTTGCATGCACATAATGGCAGCGGATACGATCGGCGAGGTAAGCTGCATCTGACTTGTTTTTTGAAGAAACAGTAAGGTACGATAGCCTTTCGAGGGCTATCTCCTCGGCATGGCAAGGCCCCGAAATAATTCCCAGCCGGCTGAAGGGTATATTGTATAATTTATTAAAAAACTCTGTTATGGTTAAATTGTGCTGTGGCACTATTCCTTTTACAGCCGAAAAAATAAACTTGTCTGTCAATCCAGCTTCGTTTTGCTTAAATGCATCTTCAATAAAACTGGCAGGTATTGCAACTACAAGAATATCCGACTCTTCAATTGCCTTTGTCAGATTGTCGAAGAAAAGTACACGTTGGGTATCGATATAAACAGAAGAAAGGTAACTGGGGTTATGCTTAAATTTTTTTATCTTTTCGATATTTGTCGGGTTCCGGACATACCAGTTAATACTGTCGCAATTGTTTAGCAATAATTTAACAATTGCAGTAGCCCAACTTCCGCCTCCAAGTACACCAATCTTCCGTGGGTGTTCCATCATTGTTTTTGAATTGAGCAACAAAAATACAATACATTCCTGTATGTGCTAATTTTTTTTCAATATTTCAAG